>JAGRAE010000009.1 GCA_020435005.1 Bdellovibrionales bacterium | reverse complement strand
CATGCTAAGCTAATTAGCAAAGTCTAAGCCTTATCAATAAATTATTGATGATTATCCGCAATTAAAGGGAGCAGTTTGAATTCGGTTCAACCGTCTTAATAAAAGTAAATCTGCTAAAACTAAATAAGTCATGGCTTCCAAAACGGGTACAGCGCGAGGAACAATACAAGGATCATGACGACCCTTTTTTGCTACATCGTTTACGCTAGAAGTCGGCTTAAATGCAATTTTAAATAAAATGTTTTCTCCTGTGGACATACCACCACGAATGCCACCATAAACTTCTTGTTGATTTCGATTGTGAAACTCACTGCCCTCGGCCATTGTAGATTTAAAACCCGCACCTAACTCCACTCCACAACTCGCTCCCACACTCATATATGCAGCTGTTAGTTCTGATTTTATTTTTTTAAATACAGGTTCCCCTAAATATTTTGGAGGCGCTTCTACTTCGATAGCAGCAATACCACCATAACTCTTTCCCTGTTCTTTGGCTTTCATTAAAAAATTAACGACAGGTTCCTGCTTTTCCAATGGTGTGCTTTTATTATCATCAACTGTAAAATCTGCTATAGCATGAACATAACTTTTAACGCTAGTCTCTGGCGAAAGTTGTTTAACTAACATTTCAGCCACACTTCCCGCAATCACACGCGAGAGTGTTTCTCTTCCCGAGGCACGGCCTCCACCTCTAAAATCAGCATGTCCAAACTTTTCAAACCAAAGATCATCAGCATGACCAACTCTATTAGAAAATTTTTGCAATCCATTTTTATCTATATAATCTTGAGATTGTGCATCTCTATTTTTTACAACTATAGCAATTGGAGTCCCCAAAGTCTTAGCTTGAAAAACCCCGCTTAGAATTTCAAAGTCATCACTTTCATTTCGACCAGAAACAATTTCAGACTGTCCTGGTCGTCTTTTTTGCAAATTATTTCTAAGAATATCTTCCTGCCACTCTAATCCGGCAGGACAACCATCAATAACTACACCCATAGCCGGGCCATGACTTTCGCCAAATGTATGAATTTTAAAGATTTGTCCAAAACTATTCATATGATGACGGATGCTACACTAAGTAAGACTTGAACTCCAGAATTTTCTTTGCAGATCAGCTTGTGCCAGGAACATGGCTTCTCCACTAATATATTGAGTGCCTTGCATGAGAGCAAGTTCTTTTCCCGGTGAGTTTTCTGCATAATTGAGATCTAAAATATATTCAAAACTGAGATCTTGTGAGGGCATTACGGCACCTTGATCAATCCGCTCCCTGCCCACAGCCCAGATAAAAACATCAAAGTGATATTTATTAGATCGCTTTAGTTTCTCAAAAAAAGTCTTTTCTACATCTGTCTTTCCTGTTCTAGCGGAAAAATGCACAACCTGTGGAAATAATTTTTTAATCATAGCAAGAGTACCGCCACCTCCCCATACTCCCACCTTCCACTGTTCAAGGGGCTTATTGAGACGCGGTAATAATTGTGACTCACAAACGGTTTTTAAGCCTTCAAAATCAGTATTCATGCCTAAGATTTCATTATTATTAAATAACAATGTATTTACACTTTGAAGCTCATTAGATAATTCATCTTGTACATCACAAATTTCATAAGCTTTACTTTTTAAAGGCGTGGTTACTGCAGCATACTTCATGCCTAGCCTCTTAAGAAAACCTAGATTTTGCGGTGTCCAATCCTCCTCACTCAGACTTATCTTTAATGAATTACATTGGTCTTTAGACCAAAATCGTCTCTGTTCTTCTGGCGTCCAACTGTGGAGAATGGGATCGCCTAAAACAGCACCAAACTGATTCTGATCAAATTCATTAAAATTGCACCAATCCACAAGATAAGGTTGATCTAAAGAGCTACCAATGTCTTCGCGAAAAAAGTTTAACTTCATATTATATTTATGCAAGAGACGAAACCAACTCCATCTGCCATTCGTTGAACGCGGTAAAAAGCTCCGATTTTGAGTATCTTCCTGCCACCACTCATATCCCTCTTGCAATTCTTGCCAATTCTTGACTTCTACTGCTAATTTCCAATGTAATCCTTTATAGTCTTTAAAGGTCTCAACGGTTTTAGTAAAGCTGTCTTTACGTTCATGAAGAGAAACTATATTAGCTTTTTCCGAGGGTGCTCCTAATTCTAAAGCCCAATCTGTATAAATTGTTGAAAATGGAATTTCTTTATTGCCACGAATACTAAGTAAAATCATTGAATCTGGAATTAATTCTTTTAACCAATGTATTTGCTGTAAACTTAATAAGTCAGATCGCAACTCAAAAAATTGTACGCCCCATTGCAATCTCTTACTTAAATAACTTTTAACATGATCTTTGCTTTCTAAATACCATGGCAGTAAAGTTAAACAACCACCTATTTCACCTGGCTTTAGTCCCCAAAATATTGGTAGCCATGGATCAACCTCTTTATAGTTCTCAGGTAAATGTAAAGACTCATCAGCTAGATTTTGATAATGAATATTTCTTTTTTTATAACGAATAAAGTATTCCTCTAGAGGGGAAACTTGTCCTTCCAAACGTGGACGATCTAAAAAAATTCGTCCCAAGTGATCAGTAGACCTTTGCAACCAGATAATGTGGGCATTTTCTGGTAAGGCCCCTTTATAACCTGCTCCTAAGGCTACAAGATAGATCTTATCTTCAACAATTTGATCATTAAAAAAACTAAACAGGGCTTTTTGTTCAACATCTCGAAAGACTCTTTCACCCACTTCTTCAAAAAAATCTTTTATATTCTTTTGAGTATAAATTTCTATCAATTGATCCAAATCGACAGCAATAACTTCCTGGTGATATTTTTCTAGTAAAGTTTGTAAATGCTTTAAAAATCGACTTTTACCCGTTCCTCTATGACCTACAAAAATATAAATCATAAAGCCGTACCTATAATATCCCAATAATCGGGAAAACTTTTTGTAACAACATGTGGATTTAATATTTCAATATCATAACCCATATACTTCGCCAGACCAGCAGCCATTGCTAATCTATGATCTTGAAGACAGTCGAATGTTATTTTATTTTTGTGCACTTCAGGATTGCCTATAATTTCTAACATATTTTCCCTGAGCTCAAATCTTTTATTCATTTTTTGTATTAGACTTAAAATATTTTTTAAACGATCAGATTCTTTAAAGCGAAGTTGTTCACCGTGTATAAATCGACTTTTTCCTTTTGCTTGAGCGGTTAACACGGCAAGCACGGGAAACATATCTGGCGCTAAATTAATATCAAAATCAATGGCTCTTAAATCATTGGCCTCAATTTTTAAGGTATTGTTCTCAAAACTCGTTGCAACTCCCATTTCTGAAAGAACTCTCGGAAAAATAGAGTCGGGCTGCAAAGAACTCGTTGGGAATTCTTGAAATATAGCCTTGCCCCTAACTGCTGCAATAGCAGCAATGGCAAAAGCACTACTCAAATCTTGTTCCACTTTTATTTTTTTTAAAGTTAAATTTTGTGTTGGTTTAACTACGTAATCACTTTCCCACTTTTCTACTTGTAGGCCTAATTTTTTCATTAATGAAACTGTCATTTGCCAATAATCCGGTGAAATTATTGTTCGTCCCGGCGAAATATGAATGGGCTTGTCATATTTCCATGAGCTCAATAAAATACCACTAATAAACTGACTAGAGCGTTTAGCACTGACGTGTAAGCTATCACCCATGAGTTGCCAACCCGTGCTTAGAATCTTTAATTGATTTTTTCCCAATTCTACCTGGCACCCCAATTGGCGTAGAGCTACTATGAGCTCATCTTGTGGTCTTGCAAAAAGCCTCTCAGATCCGATTAGCAAATGTTCCCCTGGTTCACGCGATAAACGAAAACTCAAAAATCTAAGCACTGTTCCGGCATGTCCGCAATCATACCTATCTTCCCCACCGAGATGAGCAAGAGCTTGTTGCATCATTTTTACATCTTCACAATCGCTATCGCCTTCGAGAATCAATTCTGGAAAAAAACTTTGCACTATTAATAATCGATTAAAAAGTGATTTAGATGCCGGTAAACAACCAATAAAATTTAATTCTTTCACAATTTTACGATATCACTTTGGTTAAAAAATGTATAATTATAATATTATTACAATCCTAACAATTTATTGTATCCATCTAACAGTTGACCCCGTTATTAGGAATTGTAAAATAATGTTATAAATTTATGTCAAGGATGATTTATGTTTACGATGGCCCGACTTTTGTCGCCTATTTTATTTTGTTTTATCCTATTGGCTTCTTGGTCCTCTTGGGGAAATAAAAATCTAAATAACCATACAAAAGGTTTTACTCCTCTTTTAAATTCTTTTGAATACAATCTATTAACTCGCGTCAACAAGCTCAATTACTTGCAAGCACTTCGCAAAACTTTATTGGATTTTGAGTTAAAAATGCAAAAAAAAGGCTTCAAAGGTAAAAAAAGTTACTATGGAAATCTATTTGAACACTTATTCCCCCACGCCTTTGCTGAATACAAATCTGAAGAATGGTGTGTAGTGGGTGGCCGGGCTCGAATTAGGGATAATGGCAAGTGTCCCATTTTTGGCTACCCTTGCTCAATTGATGGAACTGATGCCAAAGAAAACTACAAGTGTGGAGCTATTTATGGCAATGTTTGTGTGCCCATTGAGGATAGACGAACATTATCAGCCAGGTGTCATGAAGCCGGCAAGGACGTTGAACTCGATCCCCCAAATTATACTCAAGCTACTCATGATATTGTCACCGCTTATCAGCAAGAACTTTGTGGTGGTGATGTAACTGATGGGAGTCCTTGTGATTTTTTAAATAAAAGAGTTGCAAAAATTAACGATCAATTTAGAACACCTACCAGGTCAACTGTCATATCATCTACCACACAAGGTAAATGTCATGACATTTACAAAGAGGGATGCAATAAAAATCCACACTTATTAGAGCCACAAATTCAAATTGATGGCGCTACTTTTTCAGAACACGTTAAATTCACCACGCATCAATGCTATCAAGAGACTGGAGTAGAAAAATTTACCAATCAATTTACGGTTGTTGACGGTAAGGGAGTTGAAAGAAAATTTTATTTTGACCCGGAAAAAAAAGAAATTTGCGCTGACATCAATGTACCCAGCAGTGTTTGGCAAAGTTTGGAAAAGAAATCTCAAGAAATTTTAAATGATAATTTAAAAGAAAGCTGTAAAGACAAAGCCAGCTGTGATGTATACAAAGATGTTATTGAACCGCGATTAAAACAATTAAAACAAACAAGTCTATCTAAAAAAGCAAAGCTGTGTAGCGGTAATCGTTGCCCTGAAGATGAGGCCATCCAAATTTGTCAGACGGCATTTGAGCATTGGAATAAAAATGCAGAAGATCCTTGCCCAGGATATGAAGCAAAGGTACTCAATACAAATATTAATATTTTGAAAAATAAAATTAAAGAATTAGATGACGAAGAGATCAATCAAGCAGATGAAACTACAAAGACTAAGTACACAAAAGTTTGCCATAGAATCTTCCAAAGAAAATTTGTGACCCCAAATTTAGAAAGTTACTGTGACAATTTAGATTATGCAGATATGGTTAAAAATATGATCAAAGAATTTGAGGAACAAATAACTATTAATGAACCTTTTTACCAAAACCTAGAAACTTTAATTTTTAATCAAAGAGCAATAGCAAATGTACCTAGACATTGCTACTCAGAACTAGATAAGTGTATTAAAGTCATTGAAAATAAAGTTGCTTATTCATCTTCTGATACAATTAAAAGCTTTAAAAGTGTTTGCCATAACGAATTTAACCAAAGACGTCGATTAATTTCTAATACAAAGGATGTATACTCGCCCATTACTTTACTATCTGGCAATGGAGAAACTATCGCTAATATAAAAGTTAACCAAACTGACAAAACTCTCACTTTTGAATCTACAAACCCTGCACAGGCTAGTTTAACCGTCCAGTTCAGTGATCAAGGTCGAATATTTGCCTCCCACGAAAGCAAAGATGCGCCTACTAACGGACAGTTGTATGTTAAAAATAAAATTTGTGAAAGACCTAATAGTGGGACCTGCGACCCAAGTAAAATAACAGCAAATATTTTTGAAATTAATGGCATGGATTATCAGTTGCCATCGGCCAAGTGTGGTCTCGCTCAGGTTTATGCACAAGACTATAGCCCCACTAATATTACAAACGACAAAGGTGGCGACCTAAGAGTTACAGATTAAAGCCAACCTTGACGGCGAGCTTCGCTCATCATTTCTTGTTCTGTAACGGCTTCAATTACGACTTTGCCAAGTTGCTGGATAAACACAAAATTAATGGTGTTATTGCCCATTTTTTTCTTATCACCAGCTAGCACTTTTAAGAAATCCACTTCTGTTAACTTCGGTAGTGACTCGCCTTGTGGACTTTGTTTTTCTGCAAAAAAACGCTGCAAAAAATTGTAAATGTCACTGTGGCTTTCCTTATTGATTATTTTTTTTTCTAAACTCCAGTGCAGAGAAAAATAAAGTCCCTGAGCTACTGCCCAGCCGTGAGGCCAACCACAAAGGGTTTCAAGTACATGACCTAAGCTGTGACCTAAATTTAATTGTTGGCGAAGACCTGTTTTCTCATAAGGGTCTTGCAGGGCAATATTCATTTTTGCCATAATGGCCTGTGGTAAGAGTTCCCACAAATAATCTTCTGGCTTGGCTTCTGTGTCTTTCATAAACTCAATTAAACTTGGTGAATTTACAATGCCAATTTTTATTAGCTCCCCCAACGAAGACCTCACTGGATCTTGGCTTAAAGAAGCAAAAAGTTCTTTAACTAAAATAACTGCTTTTGCCGGATAGAAGGTACCTACCTGATTTTTAACAGAACCTACATTTAATGCATTCTTACCACCGTGAGCGGAGTCTATTGCGGCCAACCAAGTGCTCGGAATATGGATGAGGTCAATGCCTCTTTTGTAAATGCTGGCCACAAATCCACCAAAATCACCAACTGTTCCTCCCCCTAAAACTACGAGAGTTAAATTTTTGTGGGATTGAGTTGAGAGTAAATTTGTGATGTTAGCAATATGATGGGGGAATTCTTCAATGGATTTTAATTTCTCACCACTTTGAACTTGATACTTTAAGGAAAATTGTTGAATCCATTTATTAGCCGTTTCTACTTCTAATAATTCCTCAGCAAATAAAAGTACAAATTCACGTTGTTGTTGAGGATATAAAATATTTTTTAAATCTTCTAACTTTGGTAAGTAATCGTAAAATTTTGTGACGGCATCAAAATTCATATTTATTGACCCTTTAATTTTGGATCCAAGGCATCTCTTAAACCATCGCCAAGCAAATTAAAAGACAATACAACTAATAAAATACAAATTCCTGGCAAGCTCACCAACCAGGGTGAAGTTTCGATAAAAGCCTTTGCATCGGCCAACATCACTCCCCATTCAGGAATGGGCGGCTGAGCTCCCAAACCTAAAAATCCCAAAGCCGCAACATTGAGAATTCCTTCACTAAAACCCAAGCTAGCTAAAACAATTATGGGAGCCATGCAATTGGGTAAAATGTTAATGACCGCTTGTCGCCAGTGAGTTGCACCAAAGCATTTTGTAGCGTCTACGTAAGCTTTCTTTTTTTCGGCCATGGCCGCTCCCCTTACCACTCTTATATAATTAGGTAAGTAAACAATGCTAACAGCAATAATTCCATTTTGTAGGCTAGGTCCTAAAATGGCGACAATGACAATGGCCAATAATATACTTGGCAATGCCATTAAAATATCTACGCCTCTCATAATAATTTGATCGACCCATCCTCCAAAATAGCCAGCAAGAAGACCCAAACTAACACCGACAACTAATGAGATAGTTACCACTAAAAAACCCACAGTTAATGAAATTCTCGCTCCATAAATCAAACGGCTTAATACATCTCGACCAATATCGTCGGTTCCCATGACATGAGCATTGTCGCCCCCACTCCACAGTGGTGGAAGATTAAATTTTCCATCAAAAATTTGATGTGGGTCATAAGGTGCCAGTAGTGGTGACAAAATAGAAATCAAAATAAAAATGGCTAATACAACTAGTCCAACTACAGCACCTTTATTTTGGTTTAGTCTTCGCCAAAATTTTTTCATGAGTGCTCCCTAAGTAAGGGATTGACCCACACATAAATCAAATCAACTATTAAATTTACCAGCATAATGGTGAGAGCAATGAGAATAATCCCTCCTTGAATTACGGGGTAATCTCTGGCCTCCACACTGGCAACAAACCAACGGCCAATTCCAGGCCATGAAAAAATGGTTTCTGTTAAAATAGCCCCTGTTAAAACTGTACCCAACATCAAACCTATCACAGTAACAATTGGAATTAATGCGTTTTTCAAAGCATGAGTTACAATTACACGTTTTTCATTTAAACCCTTAGCTCTTGCCGTTCTAATATAATCTTCTCTTAAAACTTCGAGTAAACTAGAACGGGTCATTCTGGCAACGACGGCCAATGGGATCGTGCCCAATACAAGAGCCGGCAATAATAGGTGGTGCAAACCACTTTTAAATATTTCCCAGGAATCCTCACTGAACCACGAATCTATAAATAAAAAACCAGTTACAGCTTCAACATCGTACATAACGCTGACTCTACCCGAGACAGGTGTCCAACCCAAGTTTACTGAAAAGAACATGATAAGCACTAATGCCCACCAAAAAATAGGCATGGAATAACCCAACAAGGCTCCACCCATAAGTGTGTAATCAACTGGGCTTTTTCTTTTGGCAGCAGATATCAACCCAAAAGGTACACCTAGTAAAATAGCAAAAATCATCCCACTCAAACCCAGTTCAACAGTAGCGGGAAAACGATCGAAAAATTCTTCTAAAACCGGTCGTTGAGAAACTATGGAAGTGCCAAAATCTCCAGTTAAAACTTGCCCAATATACTTTAGGTATTGCCATAGGATGGGTTGATCCAAACCTAAACTAGTGCGCATTTTTTCATAAACTTCAGGTGTCCCACCACGCTCTCCCAACATGAGCATTACGGGATCACCTGGTGCTAAGCGAATCAAAGAAAAGGCCAATAGAGAAACGCCTAATAAAGTTGGAAAAAAAGCAAAGAAACGCTGTCTTAAAATTTTTATCACTATTCTAATACAACTCCATAAAAAGATTCCGCACCAAAAGGACTCGCTTTGTAACCTTTTACTTTTTTAGACATAGCTTTAAATACTGTCGAGTGAGCAAGTGTCACCCAAGGAGCTTGATTTTTAAATATTTCCTGAGCCTTCATATAATGTTTTATGCGTTGATCAAGTTGAGTCACAATTT
Source organism: Bdellovibrionales bacterium (assembly GCA_020435005.1). Classification (GTDB taxonomy): domain Bacteria; phylum Bdellovibrionota; class Bdellovibrionia; order Bdellovibrionales; family UBA1609; genus JACKAN01. Next base: position 26,716 of record JAGRAE010000009.1, on the reverse strand, counting down.
TAGCTTGTTCAATGTGATACTGAAACTTTTTATCACACCACTTTGCAAAATTACTTCCGTTTTCTACAGCATCACAACCTAATAGCGTATTTAGAAAATTATCGGGATCTCCATTGTCACCAGTCCATCCCAATTGCAGCAATGTATGTTCACCGTTGGCAGCGCGCTTTAAATACTCCGCCCACTTGTAGGTGACTAACTTTATTTTGATGCCAATTTTGGCTAAATCCGCTTGCATCATTTCTCCCATACGTTTGCCGTTGGGGTTGTAAGGTCTTGAAACAGGCAATGTCCACAACTCAGCAGAAAATCCATTTTTATAACCAGCCTGAGCTAAGAGTTTTTTGGCTTTTTCAGGATTGTATTCATAGGCTTTAACATTTTTATTGTAACTCCACATTGTGGGTGGAATTGGATTTTTTGCTTTTTTAGCTTTTCCCAAATAAATAGCCTCAATGTAGGCATCACGATTTAAAGCTAAATTTATAGCCTGTCTCACTAAGACATTATCAAAAGGCTTCTTTCTTGTATTGAAAGCCAAATAACCTACATTAAGACCGTCAGCGCTTTCAACTTTAAACTTTTTATCGCTCTCAATTTTTGGTATGTCGGCTGGAGAGGGCTCGGCAATAAAGTGACACTCACCCGCTTTTAACTTCTGAAAGCGCACATTGGCATCAGGAGTGATTGAGAAGATAAGATTATCTAAATTAGGAGCTCCAAGGAAGTATTCCTTATTGGCGGTATAACGTATTACATTATCTTTTACATATTTTTTAAATATAAAAGGACCTGTTCCTACAGGTTCTAAATCAATTTTGTCTTTTTGATTTTTTTTTGCCAAAAAGTCTCCATATTCTTTCGATAAAATACTCGCAAAATCCATGGCTAAATTGGCGAGAAACGGAGCTTCTGGTTTAGTAAGTTCAAAGCTTATAGTGTAATCGTCTAGCTTTTTAATATTTTTAAGGAGTGCACCCATATTCATTCCATCAAAATATTGATAAAGACCACCGTTCACTTTGTGATAGGGATGTTCTTTTAAACGCATGCGATCAAAAGAAAACAACACATCATCAGCATTGAATGATCTAGTTGGTTTAAAAAATGTTGTGGTATGAAACTTTACATTTTTGCGCAGTTTAAATGTATAAAGTGTTCCTTTGTCATTTACGGTCCAAGATTCTGCCAGAGAAGGAATGACTTCGGTAGTACCTGCTTTAAATTCTAGCAATCTATTGTATATGGGTCGAGAGCTGGCATTAAAAGTCGGGCCATCCGTCCCCAATTGTGGATTAAAAATTTTAGGACTTGCTTCAGAACAATACACAAATGTCTTGGCGGCATTGGCAACCATACAACTCATGACTAAGCATAAAAACACAATAAGACTTTTCATAGTATCTCCCTTGAGCTATCCAATTAATCTATATTAGTTTTAACAATTAATATCTATACAACGCGGCAGTCAATTAGCCTCTTTTAGCTTCTCAGATAACTGCCATTGAATTGGTGTTTTTCCAACTGATTCTAAGTACTTATTTGCCTTTGAAAAATGCTTGCAACCCAAAAACCCACGATGGGCGGATAAGGGTGATGGATGTGGAGCTTTAAGCACACAATGTTTTTTCGTATTTATATGTGCGCCCTTTTTTTGTGCATAAGAACCCCAGAGCATAAATACTATGTGCTCTTGAGAATCATTGAGTACGCTAATGACTTTATCTGTGAATTCCTCCCAACCTTTCTTTTGATGTGAACCCGCTTTACCCGCTTCAACAGAAAGCGTGGCATTAAGCAATAGAACACCTTGATCGGCCCATTGCTGTAGAAATCCGTGATTTGGTGGCTGGAAACCAACATCTTGTTGTAGTTCTTTATATATATTTTGTAAGGAAGGAGGTATTTGCACTCCAGGTTTAACAGAAAAACATAAGCCATGTGCTTGGTTAGGACCGTGATAAGGATCTTGACCGATGATTACTACTTTTACTCTGTCGAGTGGTGTGGAATTGAGAGCTGAGAAGAATTCAATACCGCGTGGATAAATAATTTTTTTTTGGCTGTATTCTTTTTTTAAAAAAGACTTTAAATTTTTCATATAGTCTTTTTCAAATTCTCCAACTAAAAGCTTTTTCCACGATTTTTCTAATTGTATTTTGATTTGTGACATAAACATGGAATATCTCGATCTTTTATAAATGTGAATCCTATTAACCATTTGCATTAACTTATTGAAATCAAAGTAGGTAAATAAAAAAGGTCTAGATTTTCACAATTTTCACATCACTTACACTTGACTTACACGTTATTTACATATTACCTTTTATTTACTTACACAGGAGTTTTTATGCTTCAACCTCTCACCCGAAAAGAAAAAATGGTTCTAGAGTACATTGAAGGTTATCTCCATAATGAAGGGGTTGCCCCTAGTTTTCAGGAAATTAAAGATCACTTTGGCTTCGCCTCTTTTAATTCTGTTCAAAGATATCTTAAGCAACTACAAAAGAAGAACTATATTCATGTGCCAGGTGGCAATCAAAAGCGTGCTATCAATATTCTACGTTCGGCAAATAGTCTTCAAAATCATTTACAAAATTTAAAAAACAAAAGCCACAGTCCATTCGTAGGCTCATCTCCTAAGAAAGGGGCTTCGGTATATCCTACTCACACCCAAGGATTTTCTTTAACCAATGAGGATGAAATTGCGAGTTCATCCTTTAATGGAAAAAGGCCGGAGTCTCTTTCCCTCCCTTTACTCGGCGGAGTCGCTGCAGGACTACCACTCGAAGCCATCGAACACGATGAATTTATCGATGTTCCTTCTTCATTAGTTAATAATTTCTCAAAAACTTTTGCCTTAAAAGTCGAAGGCGAATCAATGATTGAAGATGGTATTTTGGATGGCGACATTATTTTGGTAGAACAAAAGGCACGAGCTGACAATGGAGAGCTAATTGTTGCCTCAGTGGAAAATGAAGCCACTGTTAAAAGATTTTTTGTACATTTAAATGAAGACCATAAAGCCCTTGTCGAGCTACGGCCTGCTAACTCGACTATGCAATCCATGTGGTTTTCACCTAAGGACGTCCATATACGTGGAAAAGTTGTAGGGTTAATTCGTAAGTTTTAATTTTTTAATTGAGATAATTTAGCTTATCTTTTTTTAGCTTTTTTAAAGTCAATGGAGGACTCTATGCGCACACTTTGCTTAGACTTAAATGATCAAAATATAGATTCTACAATTGATAGTTTTATGGCTTTTAGTAGCCGCTTGAAGTTTAGAAATCCAGGCTATCTATTTGCTGACATAACTGAGGCTGTAAAAGATTTTGATAGTGAAGAGCATTTTTTAAAAGAGCTTAAAAGTTTTAATAAAGAATTTTATCCCAAGGCAAAAGCTGCTATTGCTACAACACCCATACATGCCCAAGTTTTTACTCAAACTGATAATAATTATTTTTATTGTGACCCCAGTAAAGAAAGTGAAATTCTTCACCAGCTACCATTATCTTGTCTACATCAGTTGGAAGGTTTGGTGGCTTGGAGTTCACAAGAAGAAGTAGAAGATATCATTACTTTTTTTAGAGTGTTGGGTTTCCAAACGCTCGGTGATATTAAAAGCTTTGAACTTCACTCTTTTCAACAGCGATGGGGAAAAACCGGTGAATTAATGTGGAAAAGACTCCACGGTTATGAAAAGCAAATTATCACTCCTCTTAAAAATGAGTTTAATTTTGTAGATCATGTTGACTTGCAAATGCCAATTTCATTAAAACCTTATTTACTACTCCAGCTTGAAAATCACATTCGTAAACTATTAAACAATGTTAAAAGTCATAATAAAGAAACCAATAAACTTATGGTGTACTTGCATTGCGAATATAACTACGACGTTCATGTCATTGAAATATTGCCTGAAGCCAATTTTTTAAATCTTATATATGTTTATGAACAATTAGATAAAAAATTGTTGAATATAGATTTTTCGAATCCCATTAAGAAATTCGATTTGGAAGCTTTTGCTTGTAGAGCAAAACCTTCTAAATATACTCTTTGGCATCAACAAGCAGAAAAAAGAAAAGCGAATAACAAAACGAATTTGGATCGCGGACAAGACGTCATCAGTGGTTTTCTTCCGGCGCAAATTAATTTTGAGCATGAACAAGATTCTTATTTCGATTTATTCGATTCTTTGAATCTGGACAAGGTTGACATTAACGGCATTAAATATCCATTGGCCAGTGTCAGCCCACAAAGATTTTTCACTTATGATTTATCTGACCACTACGAACATCAGTTGGAAATTGAAAATATAAACCATTATCAGATGATAACTCCACTTGAAAGGAGTCTAATAGAAACTGCTTATGGCTCTGTTGACCGTGGACAACATTATTACCTAGCTCTTGATAACAAATATCAAAAAGTTTGTATTTGTTTCGATCAATTAGAACAAAAATATTTTAAAGTGGGAGACCTATGATTATTATAAACTGCTCTCATTAATTAAGGATTGGGACTTCTCACGCCTCGTTAAAACCTGTCATATAAAGTAGATTTTTAGCTCGTTGTGGACTTCTCAAAACATTGTTTTGAGAAGTAACGCTCGAATCATCAAATTACAAATTTAAAAAAGGTATTTAGAGAGCGCGATAGCAAGATATATCAGCAATTAACGGGAGCAGTTAGCAGTTTTTTAATAGTTCAGTTTTAATAGTTTTCTTCTGGCCACTTACTCAGCCATTCTCTCAAGCGTTGTTGATTGTGAAGAGATTTTTTTCTTTTTCTTTCTTGTTTTACTCTTTCAATGCGAGCTTCTTCTTCTGCTTCAGCCTTTTTTGCCCCTTCGGGGTAAAAAACAAACAAAGTTGAGCCTGTGTACTCATTTAAAAGTACAATCAGTTTTTCTGGTTCGGTCTTAACTTCAATTTTATAATCATATTGAACTTGAAACTTCTCAACTTCATCAAAATGTGGCCTCATTCCCATTTTAGTAATAATAGATTGATAAGGGTTCAAATCATGCACAACCCACATCAGATTTTTAAAAATATCTTTTACAACTGAATTATATGCAACTTCTACTTTTTGTTCTTTTAAAAAATTGCGAGTTTCAAAACCGCGCTCTAATAGTTCTTCAAAATGAGCATACTGAGCTTTGTTAAATTGCCCTGGATTAACTTCCCATCTAAAATAGGTTTTCATTAAGCTATTCCAGAATCCATCTTCAATATCACTTATTTTACTAGCTAAAATTAAAGGATAAAAATTGTGGCGAAGTTGCAATAGATATATAGCTACTTGCTCATTTTTTAAAACTTCTTCAATATATGCTGGAAGGACTTCGCCTTTTAAAAGCTTTTCCTTTGAATCCAATGCTTCTTTTATAATGCTATAAATAGAGTAAACAGGTACTGACTTTTTGAAGGCAACTTGAATTTGTTGCTCATGAATTTTACTCATTGCGACGGCAAATACACTCAAATTAAGCCAATTTTTATAATTTTCCCCTAACCAAGGTATAACTTTTGTATATTTGGGTGTATCCACTGGCATACTATCATCTATAAGTCCGTCAATTTTCCAAAAAAAGTATTGAATTGCTTTACGCATTAACTCTTGGCGGACTTCAAGACTATCTTCGTAATCACCCTGCCAATGTTGAAATTCCATACTGGCAAAAAAGATACTTGCCGTTAGTAATTTGTCACTAATATTACTATTTTCTATTTCTATAACGTCATCAAAGTTAATATTCTGATTTAGAATAGAAATAACTTCCCGAGCTCCCTTGTAAAGGTCTTCAGTTCTGTTTTTAAGCTGCTCAGTTGAGCTACTTACTTTTTTAGTTGTCTTTTCCATCTTATTTGTCGTTTCTTTCATATCGTCCATATCATCATTAACAGAACAATGGACAAAAAGAGTCGACACTAAGATGATACTTAGTAACTTACTCATAAAACTCAAAACCTCCCCCTACACAAAGAGAGTCTCAGCTAGTTTGTGTCTATTTGACAATATATAGATATTACAAGTTTAGGTAAATTTATCTGCACCAATTTACAATTGGTTTTTCTTCTCCAAAATAAGGCACTGCTAATCCCCTATCCATTAGCTCTTCAGCTAGACTGTTACCATCAAAATATACATCGGCAACTATTCGAAAATACTTACCTCTTTCGGCATTTCTAAGTTCAATATTTTGTGCTAGAGACAATAATTCATAAGTTAGTTTTGCAGCTTCTTGTGCTTTGCTTTTTTCACAGGGATCTTTTGATTTTTTTTCAGGGGTATCTATGCCAAATACGCGGATTGGAACCTTTTTACCAAAAAAATGGTGCACTCTTGGTATATTTACAGTGATGGTGTCACCATCATAATTTTCTATAAAATTAACGCATTTAAAATTGTTTTCTTCATGTGAACACTCATTGGCCAAAACATCATGAGTAAGTGTAAAATAAGAAATTAAAATGCAAAATAACAAACGACTAAACGGCATATAGTCCCCCTCCACAAAGACTCCGCCCCATAGAGTCAAAGTTTCCCCATCAATTGGTTTAAATCTTAACGAGTTTAGAAAAAATTATCTACAAAAGCTTTACACTTGCATATAATAAAGGCACGATAGCGGTGCGTTAGGAAAGATTTATGACATTAAAAATTATGTCTGGAACAGGAAACACTTTTGTTTTTGCCAATTTAATGGATGAAAAAAATAAAGAAGAGTTACTTTCTTGTTTTCCAAAAAAAAATTTTAGTATGATTGCCCAGTTACTGTGTCAACATCCACTAACAGAAACAGATGGTGCCGTTTTTATTACTCCTTCACAAAAATATGATTTTAACTGGCTTTTTTATAATAATGATGGCAGTGAGGCCGAAATGTGTGGCAACGCAGCAAGATGCGCAACACTCTTTGCTCATGATGAAGATATAGTCAAGAACCATTGTGAATTTGAAACTTTAGCGGGAACGATCATTGGTGAAGTCATTAGTAAAAAAGAAGTAAGAGTACGGATGCCTCAATTAAAAGATATTAATATGGCCCAAGTCATTAATGATGATCGAGTTTTCACTAAATATGATTTTGTTGATTCAGGCGTTCCACATTGTGTTATTAAAGTAAATAGTTTTGAAAATCTTGAAGAGCACCGACCACTTGCTGAGCAATTAAGAAAACCCAAATATTTTAAGCCAAAGGGTGCTAATATTACATTTCGCGTGCCCATCAACAAAGAACATATTGAATCTGTGACCTTTGAGCGTGGTGTTGAGGATTTTACCGAAGCTTGTGGTACAGGTGCAGTTGCAGCGGCATATGCACACATAAATGAAAATAAAAATATCTCACGCGTTCAGGTCTCAGTGCCTGGAGGAGAATTGTATGTCGAATTCAAAGAAAACTTTCCATATTTGGGTGGAGCTGTTAATTATTTAGGTGAAATTCAACTAGAAGAATTAAAGGGAGCGAAAGAAGATGAGTGAGAAAGTTTGGGTTGGAGACAAAAATTTAGAAGAACAAACTTGTGAAAAACTAAGCGCTACTATTGGCAATGATACTTTTGAGGTTGATTATGATGGAAAAAGCTCAATCCTTGATATGTTTCTAGAAAAAGGCGTAGATGTTCCTTACTCTTGTCAGTCAGGTTCCTGCATGGCTTGTTTAGCAAAAGTCACCAAAGGGCGAGTTTATATGGATGACTTATATATTTTATCTGAAAGCAATGTCCAAGCTGGTGAATGTCTCACTTGCCAATCCTATCCCGCTTCAAAAGAAGTTGAAGTCAATTACGACGATGTTTAAGCTTATTTTTCTGTTTTAGTTATTAATTTATACTGCTTTCTACTATTTAGAAACCTGATCCAAGTGGAAAAATAAGAGGATAACTAAACGGGGGCCTGACTGGCAGGAACTCGCTCGGTGAACACTGGAATCATACAAATATTTACTTTCATTATTTGTACCTAAAAAATAAGAAACATCTCCTGTAGGAACTATTGAAATTTCAACTCCCCCGTCAATTGGTTTCAAAATTTCAGTACCTTGACCGATTAAGGTGGTTGTACTTGTCATTGAACCGCCATCTTTATGAAAATCTTTAAAGTCTCGACCGACACCGCAATCTTTCCATCGTAGAATAATTTGATTTAACCACAAATTTTTATCAAGAGATTTACTTTCTTCAACTCTCAGTGGATCGAGCATATTAGCTATAACATTTAATAAATAATTTTTATTTTCATCGCTTATATTGTAATCCTCAGCTAAAACTTTTATTGCGGCACTTACAAATACATCCGCCGGTAGATTAAAATAATTTTTGTTAATTTTATCATGAAACTGTCTTGGTATATATTGAACATGTTCTGAAAAATTTGTGGAGAATAGGAAGTTGCCAATTCTATTTTTAGCTTGCAGTTCAGATAATAAATTTTTAGATAAAACTTCACTATAAAACTGATCGCCAGAGTAGACTACAGGAGATGACTTTCCTTGATCTGGCCACAAATTAATTAAAATATCATTTGCTTGAGTCATTGCATCGACTTTGACTAATGATAAATTCATATTCGTATGATCTATATTGCGCAATAACGGATGTTTTAAATCTGCTGCTGAAAACAAGTTTGAGCCAAAACCTAGTTGTGTAATTAATCTTTCTTGCTCTTGTGAAATATTACGCAGATCTATCCCCTCGAAATACAGAGTATCACTAGCTTCTAATTGGTAACTACACGGATTAGCAAACAAATAAAATGGATATAGTAGCAAAAAAAAATGTATAAAAAATGACATAACGGCCTTTATTTGGCACTTTCTAGAATAAAATACACCTTAAAAACAAAATAATATTACAATTAAGGAATGCTGCACAGTCTATACCAAATGAAACGTTAAATTGCCAGATATAAACTTTTCAGGTTAATAGTATCTTCTCCTCTATTTTCTTGTTGATAAATTATAAAATAATATTTTTTAAAAACTCATTGAGTTGGGTAAGAATAGTGGGTGGAATTTCATGCCCCCCCTTAAACTGATACATTTTCCCCTTCATTCCTGCTTTTTTTAAAAGTTGAAAAAGTTGAACAGCTTGCTTCGGATCTAATAAAGCATCATTCTCGCCATGGCTCTGGAAAAGAGGTATTCCTTGTAGATTTTCCATTTGTGCCCATATTTTCCATTGTGATTCATTGACTAAGGCACCCGATAAGACAACTAAGGCTTCTGGCTTTTTCTCTGCTCTCAAAGTGATTGCTGTGGCCAACATTGCCCCTTGACTAAAACCACCTATAATCACGTTACTATGGTTCTTTTGTAATTGCCTTAGGAACTCTTCTCCTTGCTCTGACATAGCATCTAACCCTGGAGGCTGAGCTTGTGTTAAATCCCTATACTCTCCCCTCATCATAGCTTGTTCTAAAGCTTGAATATCTATATCAAACCATGCTCGACCGGTCATATGAGGACCAATTATAACTTCCATTGGGCCTTGGGGGAAAATCCAACTTGCCTTTTGCTCTCGATCTAAAAATCCTTCTAGTGGAGCTAAGTCATTGGCATCAGCACCATAGCCATGAAACAATACTACACAGGTTTCTGAGTCATCCACAATATTAGTTATACAATCTATTCCAGCTATACTTTGCCAATGTGCCATTTTAACCTACTTTGTTTGAAAATAAATTTTGTCCAATGTCGTTTTAGGTGGAGCTTTAGGTACAAACTCTGCAATTCCCATCCATAAAAACCCTTCCAATACAATTGAATCTGGAGCTACATCAATGATTTTATAAATTTCTTTATGACGTGTTATATCTCCAGTACTCCACTTAGTACCAATACCCTTTTCCCATAAATAAAGTGAAATATTTTGTATGGCACAAGATAAGCTTGCATAGTCTTCATGAGCTCTTTGCGGATTGGACTCTGTTTTCATACCAACTACAAAAATTTCTGCTGGTGAATTAAATTTTTTAGCTATTGCAGCTGCCTTTTGTTCATTAAAGTCTTCCCCTAAATTTTTTTGATTCACTCGAATTGCTAATTCTGTCAATGCTTCTCTAGCGTTTGGACCCAATCTATAAAAAAGCCATGGCTGTGTATGTTTATGGTTGGGAGCCCAAATAGCCATCTCTATTGATTCTTCAATTACATTTTCCGCAATAGACTCGGCTTTATAATTGTGAATAGTTCGTCTCGATCTGATAAGCTCCACCAGCTCCATTTATTATCTCCTATAACAATTTTCGACCTTTGTATTAAGACTAAAGTTTAAATCAAATAAAAATTAACACTTTAGTCGCTGATCGAAGGGTCAGTTTATTTCCTTTTCATTATGGTTTCACCAAAGTTGAGAGTCGACAAGATATAATAAAAAATATGAATGTAAAAACATATTTTCCACTCCTACTCTGCGCTTCATTGATGGTGGCTTGTGGTAAAGGCTTTCAACCTAAATTTCACTCAAATCAACCCCTAAAAAAATCTCCAGAGACCCCACCAACAGAGCCCCAAAATCCAAACCCAGGAAAAGAAGACAATATACCAGAAGATAGCAATGACCTAGGTTCAATTTCTGAAACACTAAAAGTTTGTTATTTTTCTCCAAATGATAACCATGAGAATTGTTTGAGTGTCGTTGAAGCTGATGATGATCAAAAGCAAAATGAATATAACTATAAAGATCCACAACAGTCTATAAATTTCCCAACCCATTTTGATATCAATCAATATTTAATTCCAAAATATTACTTAGATTTAAAAGCGACACCAAAAAACACGAAGCTAACAACAAATTTCCAAGTTGAGGAGTTAATGCAGCTACACAAGGGAGATCTCGCCCTATTTTCCCCTGATGCACTTTTTTATATTCAAAAAATGCGCGAAGACTTAAACCGTGCAGTACATATACATAGTGCCTTTCGTGGACCTGCTTACAATCAATCTATTGGTGGAGCTACTTGGTCAAGACATATGTATGGTGACGCCATAGACTTTCACGTAAATGAAGTTAGTATAAAGGAACTCGCTGAATATTGTACTGAGCATGGCGCCGCCTTTTATCAGATTTATAAAACTCATATCCATTGTGATTGGCGCAACACCCCCCTCAACGAGGGATTTTATGAAGGGCCTGTAAAAAATCAAAAGTTTATAAACTTAAAAGAACTCGCTCAAAGTCAATCTTCTATTCAAATTCAAGATCGTAAAAATAAATGGCAACTTTCCGTGCAAACTGAATTTGTTGAGGACGAAGATTCTGATTTAATATATGAATGGGAAGTTACCTATAAAAATAAAACCAAAATTTATTCAAGCCCTACTATTCAACTCAATAAGCATAAAAGTGAGCACTACCATATTAAAGTCACTGTTGGTGGTTCTATTGAGTTAGAAATTAAATTGTAATTAAATTCTAAAGTAACTGAAGCGACAAAGAAAATGACCCTTTAAATAATTTTTAGGCCAGTTTAAAAAAATCGATGAGACTACAATATACAACTTCCTCTTTCGATGGTATCACCGTCTTAATATTTTGTTGTACAACCTCTAGAATTCTTTCCCTAATTATTTTTGCATCTACTTCAGAAAGACTAAATACAGCAGAATAATGGAAATCATCGGGCTTGTGGTAATCAAATTCTCTAATGCACTTTTGTCGCCAGTTTGCGTGATGCTGTAGAATAAATGGAGAATCACTGGGTAAGTGAATATGTGATGAACCTAACTCGTAACCATCTTTATTTTCTATTAGTAGGCCCGCCTTTGTTAAAAAATCTATAACCTCATTTATTACATGAGGAGGCAAATTAAAAACCTTATGCAAACTTTCTTTTTTATTTAATCCTGGAACCGAACAAACCATGTGAATAGCACTATAAATCCAATGACTATAGTATTTAGCTTGTTCAAGAGGTGAGAGTTCCTCTTTTATTTCTAAACGGCTTTTTAGCTGAGATCGTTGCTCGATAACTTTATTTATCTTCTCAAAAAAGTAATCCTTTAGAGCTTTTGTTCCCGCCCTATCTTTTTGAACTAATAACAAGAAGAATTCAGCTTCCTGGGAGTCGTGATAAAAAAAATCATTTAAGGTAAATGCTTGTTCAAGACTCAAATCGGCCTGATGATTGAGAACCCTAGATAGATAAGAAGTTTGTATGCCCATGACCTTAGATGCCTTGGCCTTTAGGCCCCTTTCAGCCTTAAATCGAAAGGATAAATAGGTATTATAGCTCGAGTAAGAAAATACGTTTTTCATAACAATATCATATAGTTAATTTGTTTTATTAATTTTTAATACCTAAATTATCTCATAATTAATTAATTTTATCTATAACTTTATATCTCTGTGCGTTATTTTTGTCTTGTACTTAATAAAGGAGATAAAAATGAAAACGTTGATTATGGTTTTACTTATTGGAAGCGTCTTAGGCTCAAACTCTGCATTTGCCGCTAAACCTTCTAGTCAAAAAAAATTAATTCAAAAAATTAAAGTTGCAAATTGGGAGCAAAAAAAGTGGGAACAAGAGTTCCTCAAAGAAAGCCGAAATGTTGCCCCATTGTTGCTGAGCAAAAACCCAAGTGACAAATCTAGGCGCAAATCCATCACCTTAGCCAATGTAAATTAATAATTTAAACAATTAGCTGGAATAAAAATTGAAACATAGGAGACTAAAATGAAACTTTCAAAAATAAAAAATTTAATATTAATACTTACATTTTCAAGCATATGCTTTATTGGTTGTCGTGGACCTACAGGTAAACAAGGTTCTCAAGGACCACAGGGGGCGACTGGATCAAATGGCTTACCTGGTACAATAGGTCCTCAAGGAATGCCTGGCGAAAAGGGCGAACCAGGACAAACTGTAAACCTTCCCCCTTCCGAAGTTGATGGTGGCTATAGTGGTGGAGGTGGTGCAACAAAAGACACTTCGGGGCCACTCCTCGAATATGTTAAAGACAAATTGAGTCAAAGAATCCGCCTGTCTTCAAGTATCCTCTACAAAAATTTACCCAATGGCTGGAATAAAAATAAGATAGCTGATGTCATTGAAAACATCGAAGAACAAAAAGGCAAGCCCACTCGGACTAACAAAGACCTTATGTTTGACTATGAATACGATGTAAATACAAAAACCGGAAAAATTTTAGCCACTAGAAATTACTACCTCACCTTCACAACTTTTCCCTTCAGGGACACAGAGCGAATGGCACAAAACCTCAAGAAAGACATCCTAGAAATGTTTAGTGAATACGAGAGAAAGCAAATTAACGAACTTATGATCAGTATGCTGCACGAAACTGCACACTTGGTCTTTAGACATTTAGAGCAAAAAGATCAGCGATCTGATGAAGTCTTAGATAACGAAGCCAGAGCCTTTGCCTACTCAGTGATTAGTGCTTTGGAGAGAGACTTTGTAAAATGTGAAAGCACTCGACCCGAAAGATTTTGGAACGCAAAATTGACTCTAGATAATGAACAAAGAAGTATTGGCTTAAATTACTACGAATTTCTAATTTTTAATATGCCTTATCAAAAGTTTATTTTATCAGCTATAAACGAAGAAGAAGATAAGTATTCATATAAAATAAACTCAGATAATCATACTAATGAATTGACGTTGAACTACTTTACTAGAGACGGTTTAAATTCAAGTAGGGAAACTATGAGTCAAAGCGAATTAAAATCACAAACTACACAGACTCTAGCTTCTTACTTTGGAATTGATGGAAGCTACCCAATGGGAGCAGCTGTACCATACGGAGGATATCTTGAAGCTTTTGAGAATAATCTTCAACTAGAAAACAAAAATGGGCCAAATGATTTTAATAAAAATAAAATTACTTACCTCCACAGTAATAAAAATCTATATTTGGATTTATATAATACTATAAACATAAACAATGTTGAATTTATAAGCTCAGAGAAATCTACAAACAATCAAGAGCTAGTAGATATTTACAGAAAGTCAACTCAAGAAAAAATAGCTAAAGACAACTTTTTTCCAAGTGTTTCCCAAATACTTTTTGCGCCGCAATTTGCTTTAGAAAAACTAAAAACATCTATAGGAAGTATTGAAAGTGATCAATTACTTAATACCGGAGAAACTAATAAAATAAATTTTTACATGAACAACCATCAGGATATTAATAAAATATCTATTAGCTTTTCAACTAGTTACTATGGAATCTATGACAAAATAGAAGACAATTACGCTTATGAAATATATGAAGGACATGCACAAACACTAAATGAATTTTTCACCTTCTATGGACTCATCTCCCTGGAAGGAGAATACGAGATGACTTGTCAACCGATGAGTGAGCCCATTGAGTTTGAATATCAAAATGTAGATTGAGATAAAAAATGTAGAAAATCAATAAATCAAAAGCACTGCCCTCCAGGAGTGCTTTTTTTATTTTAGACCGTAAGTAAAAAATCAATAATTGTCTCAATAAATCTAAATAATTTAATAAGGGTGCAATGGCTACTGGAAGAACGTCAGCTAACCAACCAAATGTTTTGTTAAGTTGCCATTAAGAAAGCCCATTTTTTAAAAATTTATGAAAAAACACATCTGCTGAAAGTCTAATCCGTCTAGATTTCTAGCTATATATTAAGTAACCTATATATCAATAAATTATAAATTTCTAAGAGGGGTTTTTAGTTTAAAAGGAGAAAGCCCGTGATACTAAAACAATTTCTTGATGATACTTCGAAGACATTTACATACATTTTGGCGGCAGCTGAGGGCAAAGATGCAATTATTATTGATCCAGTACTTGAGGGGGTAGATGACTATTTGCAATTTTTAGGCAGTCATAACCTAAGGTTAATAAAAGCCTTAGATACACACATTCATGCCGATCATTTTACAGGTTTAAGTCGACTGCGGGAATTAACCAAATGTATGATTATTGCGAGTCAAGAGTCTGCCGTTGAATTAGCCAGTCAAAGAATTAAAGATGGCGACAGCCTTGAAGTAGATGGTTTTGAGTTAAAAGCCATTTATACCCCTGGACATACCATAGAATCTTACTGCTTTTACACTCAAGGTTTTATATTTACTGGTGACACTCTTTTTATTCGTGGCAACGGGCGTACAGATTTTCAAAATGGAAGTGCCAAACAACTTTATGAATCTATAACTCAAAAATTATTTATCTTACCTGCTGATACAGTTGTTTGTCCTGGCCATGATTATAAAGGTGAGAACTTCTCTACTATAGGTAGGGAAATAGAGCAAAATCCACGACTTGCTGGTAAAACTTGTGAAGAATTCATAGAAATTATGAATAATCTAAATTTGCCTAACCCTAAGTTAATGGATGTGGCTGTTCCCGCAAATCTAAAAACTGGTACTGGTTTGAAGGAAAGCTTACATAAATCAATTATTTTTAACAGATCAGACCTAGAAAATATCAAACATTCTTTTTTACTAGTTGATTTAAGGGAGGCTGCGGAAATAGGGAAAACTGGGATGTTGCCTGGTGCTGTACATATTCCCTACAAAGATTTAATTCACGCCATCGGTGATCCTAACAGTAGTCTTATGCAAGCTTACAATAAAGGCGATATGATTATTTTTTATTGTGCTTATGGTGAAAGATCAGCACTTGCAATAAAAATTGCAAAGGAAAATAAGTTGGAAAAAGTAGGACACTTAGATGGCGGCTTTCATAAAGGTAATACCTAAAACAAAAAACATTAAAGGAAGAAAAATATGACTCAGTTTTTATACCCTATATTAGGTGGTGTTTTAATTGGCTTATCAGCTGCCGGAATGCTTTGGTCTAATGGAAAAGTTTTAGGAGTCAGTGGTATAGTTGGCGGAGCCCTGCGGGCGAAATCTTGGGATTTATTTTGGCGGATAGCTTTTATTTTAGGAATGATTGTCGGTGCTTTACTTATTCAACCTTCAGGTTTTTCAGTCATGTCTGAGAGTGTAGACCGTTCCCTAGTCGGGGTAGCCGTTGGCGGCTTGCTTGTAGGCTTTGGCACTACAATTTCTAATGGTTGTACTAGTGGGCATGGTATTTGTGGGATCAGCCGTCTTTCTCCAAGATCTATTGTTGCTACATCATGTTTTATTGCAACAGGTATTTTAGCCGTGACCTTTATAAATATTTTCTTTGGAGGTAAATTATGAAGGCTGTTCATTTTTGTATTGGTCCATTCTTTGGTGGAATAATTTTTAGCTTTGGTTTAGGCGTCGGCGGAATGACGGAGGCAAAAAATATCATCGGCTTTTTAAACTTCCTCGGCGATTGGAAGCCCGACCTCATCTTTGTAATGGTTGGAGCTTTATTAGTAAACAGTATACTTTATAAACTTATAATTAAAAGAGGAAAGCCTCTTTTTGAGGGACAATTTTCTCTGCCAACAATTAAAAACCTTGATCTTCGGCTAATAATTGGTTCGTTAATGTTTGGTTTAGGCTGGGGTATTACCGGACTCTGCCCGGGACCGGGGATTGTAACATTGATATCTGGCAGCTCTCACTCTATAGTATTTGTTGCAACTATGGCAGTAGGCATGCTCATTGGTCGTTCAGATTTTGGACAAAAACTATTTTTAAAAAAATAGCATGGGATTATAATTTTTGAATTACCTTGATATAAAATAAATAATTTTACATATTGTACCCTTGATTATTATTTTTTAGACTACCAACATGGTTAAAGTTTTATTTGTTTGTTTAGGTAATATTTGTCGCTCACCAGCAGCCGAGGGCACCATGCAATGGCTATTGGAAGAACGACAATTAACAGATCAAATTTTTTGTGATTCAGCGGGCACATCCGCTTACCATTGTGGTGAACCTGCAGATATTCGTATGCAGGAAACAGCTCGTGAGCGGGGCATTGAACTCAGAAGCATTTCTCGCCAACTCATTGAAAGTGATTTTCATGAATTTGATTATATTCTAACAATGGATCACAAAAATCTTAATGATGTTAAAGCTATGGACTATAAAAATAAATACGCAGATAAAATTAAAGCCTTTACCGATTTTTGTAGCGTTCATGACATACAAGCTGTCCCCGATCCCTATTATGGCAACGTTGATGGTTTTAATTTAGTTATGGATATTGTCGAAGACGGCTGTAAGGGTTTTATAGATTTTTTAATTAAAGAAAGAAGAGTGATACTTTGAGCTTTAAAGCCTTAAAAATTTTTTCAGAAAAACCCAATGACTTAAAAATTGTCGATTTAGAGATTAGCGAATTAACCGATGGTGATGTTGTAATAAAATCTGAATTTTCAAGTGTGAATTACAAAGATGCCCTGGCCGTAACTGGACAGGGCAAAATCCTTCGACAATTTCCTCTTATTCCTGGAATAGATGTCTCTGGGGAAATAGTTGAGTCTTCTTCTGCGAAATTTAAAGTCGGTGACAAAGTAATTGTTAATGGTAGCGGCCTTGGAGAAAATCGTGACGGGGGATTTAGCGAATATGTCCGTGTACCTGCTGATATAGTTATTTCATTACCTTCAGGTTTATCAACTCGAGAAGCTATGACAATTGGAACAGCTGGTTTTACCGCAGCACTTTGCTTAAAGCGCATGGAAACAAATGGACAACAGCCCCACCAAGGTCCCATCATAGTTACAGGAGCCTCCGGCGGTGTTGGCTCAATAGCTGTACAAATACTTTCTAAAAAAGGATATGAAGTCGTCGCCGTAAGTAGTAAAGATTCCTCTGTAGAAAAACTAAAAAAATATGGCGCTAAAGAAGTTGTTAAACCTGAAAACTTAAACTTAGGTCACCGCCCCTTAGAAAAAGCCAGATGGGCCGGCGCTATTGACAATGTTGGCGGTGAGCTTCTCTCTGGAATTGCTAGACACATTGACCTTTGGGGGAATATCTCCTGTGTAGGTTTAGCAGATTCTCCTGTGCTTAATACGACAGTTATGCCTTTAATTCTTCGAGGAGTTAGTTTCTTGGGAGCCAGTTCAGCCAATTGCCCACATTCTTTAAGAGATGAAATTTGGCAAGATTTAGGTGCAGATTGGAAGCCGTCCTATTTGAATGACATTATAAACTCTGAACTCTCTCTAGATGATATAACAAATTACAGTGAAGAATTACTTTCACGCAAAAAAAGCGGTCGAGCTCTTGTAAAATTTCAATAACTAATTTTTCCTGATTAATCATCCATCTCACTAAGAGTTGGTGGACGCAATGATGGAAAATAAATCACATCACGAATATTTAAACTATTAGTTAATAAAGCAACTACTCTTTCTATGCCCAAACCTAAACCAGAGATAGGCGGCATACCATATTCCATTGCCAATACGAAATCTTCTTCCATCATCATTGCTTCTTCATCGCCCGCTTTTGCCAATTCGGCTTGTTCTTCAAGACGAAGGCGTTGTTCAATTGGGTCAACTAATTCAGAATAAGCTTTTACAATTTCCCATCCATTTACTAGCACCTGGAACATGTCTAACTTTCTACCATCATCGTCAGATTTTCTAGCTAAAGGTACAAGCTCTGCCGGGTGCATGGTAAGAAAACATGGTTGCACAAGATTTGGACGACAGGCTTTTTTATAAAGAGCATCAACTAAAGCAGCATAGCCTACATATTTACCAAGGGGAAGGTCTATACCCTTTTCTTTTACAGCATTTTGCAAACTCTCTAGATCTCTTTTTTCATCAAGATCTATTCCCGTATGCTCTAAAACTAATTCGCGATAAGTGTACTCCTTCCACTCTCCCGAAAAATCTAACTGCGTGCCTTGATATTCAATCACTTGAGTGCCAAAAACTTCCTGCAGTAGATTCTGTAATAAACTCTGAATAAAGTGCATATTGTCTCGGTAGTCCCAATAAGCAGCATAAAACTCAAGCATAGTGAACTCTTGCAAATGAGAAGGGTCTATACCCTCATTACGAAAGCATCTACCCATTTCGAAGACTCGTTCATAGCCTCCAGCAATCAATCTTTTTAAATATGTTTCCGGAGCTATTCTTAAATACAATGGAATGTCCAAAGCATTGTGGTGAGTGATAAAGGGACGGGCAGAGGCACCACAAGAAGCACTTTGTAAAATAGGCGTTTCCACCTCTATAAATTTATTCTCAACTAAAAACTTGCGAATAAAATGCATGACTTTATGCCGAACCTCAAACCGTTTTCTAGTGTCTTCATTCATTATCAAATCTAGAAAACGAAAACGCGCTTTCATTTCTTGATCTTGTAAACCATGAAACTTTTCGGGAAGTGTTCTCAAGCCTTTTGATAGAAGTATGGCTTTCTCGACAGCAATTGTTTTTTCCCCTCTTTGTGTAGTAAATGTATGACCCCATGCCCCTACATGATCACCAATATCGAGATTTTTTGTTAAAAATTTAAATTCATCTTTACCTAAAACGTCCACCTGAAAAGATAGTTGAAGTTTTGCCGTGGCATCTTGAATAGTCATAAAAGCGAGCTTGCCCATAATTCTCATGGCCATTAGTCGACCGGAAACTGCGAGCTCTTTAACACCATCTTCTAAATTTTTTACTTCAGCACAAGAATGTGATTTTTCAAATCGCCCGGGATAGGCCACTTGACGCTCTTTCCAATTATTTATCTTTTGCAAACGCACTTCACGGTATTGATCAGCCATTATTAAACTCCTTAGATGTAGAGTTTTACTTTAAGGCAGACCTCTTGTCCACAATTAACAAGATGGCAAAATAACCTATTAATTATTGGGATATACTCTGTTTTTTTGAATTTTTTTAATAAACGCTGAGGTTTTATTAAACCATTGTGGCCATTGTTTTTCTGGGTGACTTAGATAACGAATCTCAAAATCAGGTATTTTACATTCTGTATTGTATTTTTTCGCTTCCAAAAACAACCTACGGGCCACCGGTTTTTGTCCGGTGTGCTTAGCAATTAGGCCTTCATTTATTTTCTTTAAATAAATGAACTGTTGCGGAATTGGCAATCTCAGTAGTTGAACTTGCCATTCTTTTAGTTTGTCTTGGCTAAATTGACTTCCTTGTTCCTTGAGCTCTGACCACATACCCAACAATTTTAACTCAACAGGTATACTTGAGTATTGTTGTAATGGAGCTATAAGTTCCAACATCAATTTGCTGTTATTGTCAGCGAATGCAGAGAATAGTTTGTCATATTGACTTCTAACTAACTTTAACCACCCTTGCTTATTTGATTCAATTTCTTCTCGATACAAATTTCGCTCTCTTGGCCTCTCCAAAATGTTAACACATGCATTTATAAAATTCCCTTCTAGCTCAATCCATTGATTGATTTCAGGAGAAATATTTAAATCTTCAATTTCTTTAAATACGCGCTTATAGATAGGTAAAATTCGGCTCTTCTCAACCTTTTCATCCATCATTAGTTCAAGAACTTCAAACCTATTTCTTTTGGCAATGAGATTATAGTGCCAAGAAAAAAAGTGCGACAGACCTTCTTCGCTGTAACTTTTCTTTAGTGAATCAGCCCATGCTGAACCATTCATTAAGTAATTGTAAACGCAATAAAATAAATCTTCATTTTTTCTTCTTGATGAAAACATTTTCTGCAATAGAGTGCATCCCACTAACTGTTCTAAGCCCATCAATTCCGGGTTTGAAATTGGCCAGTGCTCATGAGTTTTTAAACGAATATCAAAATCTGAAGTGTTATATATCTTGCAACTAATTATGGGAAGCAATTGATTGGCTACCCAATATAAAGGCAAATAGCTAAATGCAACCTCCTCAGCCCAAGACTTTACTTCTAAATCAGAAATATAGGTTTGACCTGTCACTCCTTCTGGCTTTGATATCGTTATCTCATAAACATTATCGTCAACTATTTCATTGAGACTATAAAGTTCCGACTTCTTATTAATTTTAGAATGTAGAAAATTAAAAAATTGAACAATTCGGCCCTTTTCAAAACGTATTTGCACACAAAGCTCTTTATTTTGAAATAGGCTAACAAAACGCGAGATTTTAAATCGAGAAAATTGAGCCAAAATAAAAGGCAATTCATAACCAATAATTTTTTCCACTTTTTGTAGTTGGGATAAAACTTCTGCACCAGAAGGATTTGGCAAGGTAATTAGTCGTTCAAAAATTGTATTTTGTTTAAATTTGCCAAGTAGAATTTGATCTAAATAATCAACCAATTCACTAGCATTAAATGGCTTCACATAATAACGAGAACCACCTACTTCACTTAAACAACTATTAATAAAACTGGGGTCGGAATAAACACCACTGATAAAAATAAAATGAGTATATTTATCTTGTAGTGGTTTTATTTCTTTTGCTAGTTGCAATCCACTTTTATCAGGAAGCAAACAGTCTAAAATAACAGCTTGATAAAAATTCATCCGACAATAATTGATGGCTTCAATAGCATTGCTGGCAGTATGTACAGCATAACCTTTGTCTGATAAAATTCTTGCTAAAGAATTTAATATGCTCTCTTCATCATCTACTATTAGGACTTTTGGCAGTTCGTTTGACATAATAAAATTTTACTCATGCCTTGAATAACCCACAATGAAGGTCCTATAGAGTCTGTGCTTTGGTCTTGCGCTTTTTTATAGATTTGATAGATTGTGGAAACATCGACAAAGGTCGATAAATTGAGGAGGACCCTGTATGGAAAAAATCATGTTTGGTGCAGGTTGTTTCTGGGGTGTAGAATCTGCCTTCAGAAAATTAAAAGGTGTAACAAATGTTACTGTTGGCTATTCTGGTGGAACAAAAGAACACCCCAGTTATGAAGATGTTTGTTCAGACAAGACCGGCCACGCCGAAGTGGCTTTAGTTGAATATAATCCTGAAGTCATAAGTATATCTGATCTGTTGACAACTTTTTGGTCCATTCACGATCCAACTTCTTTAAATCAACAAGGCCCTG
Source organism: Bdellovibrionales bacterium (assembly GCA_020435005.1). GTDB lineage: Bacteria > Bdellovibrionota > Bdellovibrionia > Bdellovibrionales > UBA1609 > JACKAN01. The sequence continues at coordinate 4,819 of JAGRAE010000009.1, read as the reverse complement.
ATATAGGAAGCCAATATCGTTCCGCAATATATTTTTACAATCAAGAGCATGAACCTATTATTAAAGATTCACTAACAAAGCAAAGCCAAATCCTTAATAAAGAAATTGTTACTGAAGTACTTGAAGCTGGGGATTTCTGGAAAGCAGAAGAATACCATCAGTGTTACTTAGAAAAGAAAAAATCTCAGTTTTAATCGGCTAAATATAATACTTCTAATGGTGAGATAGCTTTGTATTGGTTGCTTCCATTGCCAAGGTTCCCGTGAGAGCCTAAGCCCCAACACAATAAGTTTCCTGTTTTAATTGCACAAGCTGTTAGTCCCATATTTATTCCCAAAGCTGTTACACCCGAACCCATCCCATAAACTTCAACTGGCGTGTGGGAATCAACAATAGTACTTCCTCCATCACCGAGAGTCCCAGATGAAACATCGCCCCAGCACTCTACAGAATCACTGTCTGTAATCGCGCAAACATTATTAGAACCTGCTTCGATATCCACTGCTGTCGTCATTGCTGTAGCGGTAGGAACATTGCGATTTGTTCCCGATGCATCTACCACTTTCTGGAAATTATGTCCCCAACAATGTACAGCTCCAGTGTCTAAAAGAGCACATGAAAAATCATATCCTAATGCGAGATCTATGACTCCACTCCCTGAAGTTAAACCACTAACATCTTGTGGTGTATTACAATAAACACCACAGGCTTCAGCGTCACCCAGTTGTCCACTTCCATTACTACCCCAACATTTTACCCCACCGTCAACTATTGCACATGCGTGACTAAATGAGGCTTCAACTTTTGTCACATTTGTTGTTAAGCCTGAGACTTGAACAGCATTGAGTCGAGTTATATAACTACCATCGCCTAAATTTCCATAGCCATTGTAACCCCAGCAAACAGCTGCTCCAGCCGTGGTAACAGCACATCCATAGTAGCCACCCAATGAAATCGAAGTGACATTTGTTAAGTTCCCGCTTCCTCCTATGCCTTTTACCGCCACGCTGTCTGTACTATAACAATTATTATTTAAACAATCGCCTGTCGAATAGTAAGAAGATACCGCATCTGTACCCAACTGCCCATACTCATTATCTCCTATGCAGTAAACAGTGCTGTTATATATAACACATGTGTTCCCTTGCATGCCTGCTTCTATAACAGAAACATTTTTGGGAAATGAAGTCGCTTCAACTGGGTAGTTTGAGCTTATAAGTGTTCCATCTCCTAGTTGGCCTTTCCAATTACTTCCCCAACACAATGGACCTAAATCAGTTAGTGCACAGGTATGAAATTGACTGGGAGAAACTTGAGTGACCGACGTTGTTGTGGAGCTATAATCTTTAAGTGCAACTCCTTGATCAACTTTTTTATCGCAACCTATAATGGCAATTATTAAAATCAAAAAATTTAATTTCAACATTCATTCTCCCTAATAAATTAAAGAAATGGTTAGTCCTGTTTGACTAACTTCAAAGTCACTTGTGAGTGACGTAAGACCCATTCCAGAATTAAATTGTTCGGAAAACCCTAAGTTCTGTGAAAAAATGCCTGCATGAAAATTCCACCAGACTTTATACAATAGTTCTATTCGACTTCCTGAAATTTCACCATATTCAATTTCATTGCCTACTGATGTTTTTTTCTCTAATTTGTAATTTCCAAATAAAAAATGTGTGTATTTAAATGTAAAATCCCAAACACTAAATCCAACATTAATCGCAAATGGTGAAGTAACAGATCCAGAAATGTTGCCTACGGAGGGATCTATTTCTGAAGTTTGAGCAAAAGACAGGGACTCGTAACTAATTGCAAAAAGTAAGTATTGAAAAAATCTATAGCCCAAAGCTAAACCAAAACTTTGTTCGCTGGCATCCATGGCTTCGAGCTCATCATTGCCACCAACACTTCCCTTACCAAAACGAGAACTCAACTCAAAATACATTGGTAGAATGACTTTCGACTCATCAGTAGAGACAGTCTCTCCATCTTGTGCAACGCTAAGCTGAGGAAAACTGATCAAAAATAAAATCAAACAAAGTGTACTGAGCATTTGTATAAAATTACATATCCGCATTGTCGACCCCTAATGAATGATTAGATTCTACAATGCGGAAATTAGAATGAATATATTGGACTTGACTAAAGTCAGGTCTGATTTTATGGAGCTGCTTATTTTCTGTTGATGTATCATTTAGATATTACTTTAACCGCCTAAATAAATTCATTAATTTAAATATGACGGAGTTGAAAATCAAAATGGTTTCCCAACAGAAAAATAGAATAGAATTTTTAAAAAATTAAATTGTAGAGATACAAACCACTAAAGCTTAGTAAGTAAGTTATACCTAGCCAACACAGCACTCGAATAAATATATTGGGCTTAAATTCAATGGGTAAATGATCTGAAAAAATAAGATTGTAATTCATAATGGCAAATATAGGTGCTGTTAAAAAGGCGGCTGTAGTTACAAAATCTACTAAAGTTTTTAAATTTCTCACATAAAAACTCAGAACGATAAAAGCGCCTAGACCAGTCCACACCAACCAAAAATAATAAATGCGACGATCAGTGACCTTTACTTTGTCCCAAATCAATTCAAATGCTGCCGTTAAGGATCTGGGATAAGCATCAAAACAGGTAAGTGTAGTTGAAAACATTGTAGAAAAAGCAGCAAAAGCTATTATAGGTTTTGACCAACTTCCTAAGTTTTGGGTGTATAAACTTACAACTTGACCAGCAAATTCGCCCCCAGAATTTGAAAATTCTAGGCCACTACCGTTCATAACTAAAGCACCTAAAGATAAAAATATTACTGCCATAATAGCTGTAGATATATACCCAAAATTAAAATCTAATTTGGCATCACGCCATGACATAGTTTTATGTTCAGTTCGATTTTTTGCCTGTACCCACAATGATTGCCATACAGAAGTTTCTACAGGAGCGGGCATCCAACCCATTAATGCCATTAAGAAAGGTAATACGCTAATATCAAAGGCCGAAGGATTGATGTGACCAGAAGGTGCTACTGGTCCATTAATTAAAGCGACAACAAACGCCGTTAATGTTGCTACAAATAATAGAACCATTATAGCCTTCATGAGTTGATCCAATATTTTGTAATGCCCTATAATTAAAATTAGTGAACATACAAATAATACTATTCCACTCCATATTGTGACAGTAAGACTTTGACCAAATAAATTATAGGCTAATGCTCCTGTTACAAAACTAACTCCTGCCATTGTGCCAATTGAGGTAATTAGATTTAAAAAGAAAAAGCCCATTAAAAAAACTTTACCCATTTTTTTATAACCATGGAGTAAGTTTTGGCCTGTGGCTACGGCATAACGGTGACCAAACTCAAAAAAGGGATATTTTAAAAAGTTAGCTAAAATTATGACAAATAGTAACTGAAAACCATAACTGGCCCCAGCCCTTGTCGATTGGACAATGTGTGACACACCGATTGCCGCACCCGCCATTAATAAGCCTGGACCCATTATTTTTAACCAATTTTTAAATTTTACCATCATGTCAACATAGGATACTTACAAATTATTTGCCAGAGCATTTAACACAATTTAATATTTTTATATGGAAGTACGAGTGTATAAAAGTGCAAAAATTTTAGAATTATGGCTAAATGATAAATTGATTCAAACTTATCCAATTGGGATTGGTAAAGAAGAGTTTGGACATAAAATGTTTGAAGGAGATCTAAGAACACCTGAGGGCCAGTATAAAATATGTGTTAAAAATCCAAAGTCTAAATTTCATTTAAGTTTAGGTCTAAATTATCCTAATGAACAAGATGCTAGAAAAGCATTCAAAGAAGCAAGAATTTCTGAAGATGATTATAATTGTATAATGGATGCACATAGAAAGGGTGAAGGGCCTCCTTGGAATACTCCTATTGGTGGTGCTATTTATTTGCATGGTGATTTGGAGTCTAAGAATTGGTCCGAGGGATGTATAAGAATGTACAAAGAAGATATTGAGTATTTGTATCAAACACTCAAATTAGGTGATGAAGTTTTTATTTTTCCATGATTAAGGATGGATCAAGTTAGTATTTTAATTTGATATAGTGATAGAGATTTTATTTTTCCTAGATTAAGAATGGAACAAGTTTGTATTTTAATTTGATATAGCGATAGAGATTTTATTTTTCCTAGATTAAGAATGGATCAAGTTAGTATTTTAATTTGATATAGCGATAGAGATTTTATTTTTCCTAGATTAAATAGTTCAATTTTGTCCTATTTTTTTAATATTAAACTGTTTTTTCACTAAAACTTTTGGTTTGTTTGTCTGTCTGTCTGTCTAGCTCGACTTCTCCTTTCAATTGTAAATCAGAAATTCTCATGCAACAAAAGAACCCGTATTATTAAGTAGATTTTGCATTTGTTGTGGACGTCTCGATTCTTTGTTTTGCGAAGTAACGCTCGAATCATTGAATTTTAGATTAAAAAAAGGTATTTTTATAGCGTGATAGCAAGATATATCCGCAATTAAATAGAGTAGTTCTCCAGTCTTTAAACTTTACATTTTGCCTGCAGAAACCAATTAGCTATTGTCTATTCAATAATTTAAAGAAGCTAAATTGTGTCCCGGGACACTTTCCTTAATATGATTTTAATATTTATAATATTAATTAGTTTATAATTGAGATCAATAATATTAATTAGTTTACAATTGAGATTAATAATATTTGTTCACTGGTCTTCTTTCTGCTCCTGTTAATTACGGATTGGGAATTCTCACTTCTCGGCAGGAAAAATAATTCATGTCTTTTAAATCTTGCGTGTG
>JAGRAE010000099.1 GCA_020435005.1 Bdellovibrionales bacterium | reverse complement strand
TAAGTGCCATTGAAAAAATAGATACCTTCAGGTGTTTTTAAATCACCAAGAATTGTTTTATCACCTGATTTTTTACCCATATCAAAAGGATAGGCTGCGACAAGTTCAGTGTGATGATTTTCATTTTGCCATATAGACATGGTTCTTGTAGTTTTGTCGGCTATAAAAACAAATTTTGAAAAATAATCGCCCTCTCCAAGACTTATTATGTTTTGTGGTATTTGACCTGCAGGGGGAAGTAAAGGTTTCGGGTCAGGTTGAGTATTAATTGACAATTGATTTTCATTAGCACTTTCTTCAAGAGCTTCTTTGTAGCCCTCTGCTTTTGCCTGTTCAAGATCTTCTGCAAAGGCAGAATTATATAGAAACAATCCCAAAATAATACATATTTTAAAATACAACCTGAGCCCCTTAATTTAAATTCATTATACTAGTATCGGCAGATATTTAGTCAAGTTTATCACGACGAACGGGGGGCTCTTCATGATTTTTCTTCAGGAAAATAGTGCGGTTTATAAAATTTAAGACATTTTGTGCATAATCCGATAAAAATGCATGGCAGAAGAAGAGAAAAAAAGCGAAAGAGACCTAGGTAAATTATTAGGTTTGGCCTTTGTGGTATTAGATCTCATTGTTATGGGATTGGGTACTTTTTTTGTTTATTCAGCAACTGTAGGCTACGAAAAAGCTAGTGTGACGGAAGCAGAGCTAAATAAAGAATTAATCGAATTCCAAAAAAGTTTGCAAAACAACCCTATAATTTACAGTATGGAAACATTCAACACAAATTTAGAGGGAATTCCGCGGCGTTTTTTAAGAATTAAAGTTAATTTAGAAATGTTAGATGAAGAAGGGTACGAAGAAGTTATAAATTTAGGGGCAGAAGCTCGAGACTCAATAATAAAATTATTAAATAATAAACGCTTCAAAGATTTAGATTCTGTTCAAGGTAAATTACACCTTAAGAATCAAATAACTGCCCAAATTAACGGTTTTTTACAACGTGGTGTAGTTAAGAATGTTTACTTTTCTGAGTTCGTTGTACAATAATAAAAAATTAATCGGGAGACAGCATGAAGTTTCTAATAGTACTTGTACTTTTGACAAGCCCTTCTCTTTGGGCTCAATCTACTAATAAAAATTACGCAGAACAAATTCGCTTTCCAGTAACTAAGTGGAAGTTGGATAATGGTCTAGAAATATTAGTACATGAAGACTACTCAACACCATTGGTCAGTTTTCATCAGTGGTATCGCGTGGGGTCTAGGAACGAAAAACCAGGAATGACCGGTATTGCTCATTTTTTCGAACATTTAATGTTCAAGGGTACTCAAAATTTTTCAAGCGAGGATTTTGAGCACTTAATACAGTCTAATGGTGGAACCAATAATGCTTTTACTTCCTATGATTATACAGGCTATTACGTAGATTTACCGGCATCAAAGATTGATATTATTTTCCAGATGGAAAGTGATCGTATGACAAATTTATTATTTGATCCAGTGAGTATTCAAAAAGAGCGTGAAGTTGTAAAAGAAGAAAGAAGATTACGATTTGATAATAGTATTAGCGGCTCTATGAATGAGGCTACATTTTCTTCCGTATTCAAAGTTCATCCTTATAAATGGCCCGTCATAGGTTTTATGAAAGACTTAAATGCCATTACATTAGATCAATTTAGAGAGTTTTATAGAACATATTACTCTCCTAATAATTCCATTTTAGTTGTCGTAGGAGCGGTCAGTGCCAAAAAAATTAAAGAATTGGCAGAAAAGTACTATGCAAAAATACCAGCACAAAAAATACCAGAAAGCCACATTCCAGAAGAGCCCGAACAAAAAGGCCAAAGGTCTGTAGTTATAAAAAAAGATGTTCAAACACCTTACTTTACATTGGCCTATAAGTCAGTCAAAGCAGGGCACAGTGACCAGTATGCCTTCGATCTTCTGTCTAATGTATTGAGTGAAGGTCCTTCAAGTCGATTATATAAGCGATTAGTTTATAAAGAGCAGTTAGTTTCCTCAATATATAGCTATGCTTACACTCCAAAAGATCCAGGTATTTTTAGTATTACTGGTGCTATGAAGCCTGACGTTAATTTACAAAAAGCACTAACTTCAATAAATTCAGAAATTTATAAGCTGCGAACAGAAAAGGTTTCAGCAAAAGAACTAATAAAAGCAAAACATCAAGTTGTTAAAACTTATGTAGATGCACTTAAAACTGTATCTGGAAAAGCACGAGCTATTGCTACCAATGAAATTCTTTTTGGCAATTATGAAGTTATGTTTGAGGATATAAATAAATATTTATCAGTGACTGAAGAGGATATTTTACGAGTGGCAAAAACTTATTTACAGCCTCGTAAAAGATCTTTAATTCGCGTACTGCCGACTGAAAACAATAAAAAAACAGCAATGAATAACAACTAATTAGGGGTCAAAAGTGAAGGTTATAAAAATTCTCAGTGTTACACTGTTTCTAATCTTATCAGCTTGTAGCACAAACGATGGTGAAAAATACAAATTACGTGCTTATGAAGAACTAAAGCTAGATAATGGCCTACAGATTATTTTAGTAAAAGACTCTTCATTGCCCTATTTTTCTATGCAAATGTTAGTAAAGGCCGGTGCGGTAAATGATCCAGAAAGCAAAACTGGATTAGCTAATATGGCGGCCAAATTATTAAGTAAATCAACACAAAAACACAAAGCGCTTGAAATAGCAGACATCATAGGGCAAATGGGTGCTGATTTTGGAGCTTCAGTGGAAGATGATTATACATATATTGCTGCCAGTTCACTTTCAGAAGAAAAAACAAAATTGATAGAAATTTTTTCTGAGATAGTTACAAGTCCCACTTTTGAAGAGTCAGAAATTAAAAGAATGAAAAAGCAGGTGGTTTCAGGAATTAAGAGTGTAGCTGACAGTCCTCCAAGTTTTGCAAACATTATTTACTCTTCGTTTATATATGGTCCTCATCCTTATGGTAGGAATCAAATCGGGACTATAAGAGATGTAAACAGTATTAAGCGTAAAGATTTAATGGACTTCTATGAAAAGTTTTATAGTCCAAATAATTCGTTATTAGCCATCACGGGTGATTTTGATGATAATATTATACAGGATATAACAAAAGCGTTTACAGGCTGGAAACCAAGTCAAGTACCGCAAAAGGAGTTCCCATTGTTTCCTCAGATTTCTGGTGTGAACATAAAGCTTATTAGTAAAGCTGACTTAGCCCAATCTCAAATACGCATTGGTCATAAAGCTATTAAACGCACGAATCCAGATTTCTTAAAACTGAGATTAGCGAGTATAATTTTGGGAGGTGGTTTTTCTAGCCGCTTAATGGCTCGTGTGCGTAAAGAACGTGGATTAACATATGGTATAAGCTCTTACTTTGGAGCTGAAAAAGATTTTGGTGCATTTACAGTTTCTACTTTTACAAGACATGATAAAGTTGGTGAGACAGTGAATGAAACTTTAGCGGTCTTAAATAAGTTTAAGGAAGATGGTGTTACTGAAAAAGAGTTAAACTCAGCTAAGGCTTTAGCAAAAGGTACATTTCCCAGAGCAATAGAGACAGCTGAGTCTTTTTCTAGAAATTTATTATTGTTAAGATTTTATAATATTAATGACACTTACTTAAGTGATTATTATAAAAATATTAATAAAATTACTCTAAGTGAAGTTAATAGGGCCATCAAAAAATATTTGAATCCCAGTAATCTTAAAATATTAGTATATGCACCTGAAAATCAAACTATTGATCAATTAAGGCCCATTGGTTTATTAGAGGTTGAAGACTATAAAAGATTTATTCAATAGAAGCTGGCACACATAATTGTGAAAATTGTAACACTTGCGCCTCTATAAAGTCAGTGTTTTTAAGAAGTTAACCGTTTGTTGCCCTCCTCCTGAAAACTTTGTTTTCAGGAGGCCACAACCGAAGCGGTAATTTCTTAGAAATTCTAAGTATATAGAGGGCGTGAGAAGTAATATCTTCACAATTACATGTGCCAGTTTCAATTAAATGGAGCAGTTTCTAATAGCTACCAAATCTTTTTTAATAGTAATAAACCAAGAATTAGTAAAATACCAACACCTATATAAATCATCTTTTGAAGATTAAAGGGAGTAGGTGTTTTATCGCTAAAGTCTTTTGCTTCGTAAATAAATGGTGCTACTTCATTTTTTTGAATAGGTTGTGGAGCCGTTAATTTTGGTTGTTGGCTAGCAATGTTTTGCACCAGCTGAATGCTTTTTACAAGTTTATTCATAGTTTCTTTGTATTTGTTAAATCGACTTTGATGATAATTCAGCTCAATTCCTATTGCTAAGTCACCTTTAATAGTTACTAGGTATTCTGTAAAATAATTGGCAGTGACTGAGTTTAAATGTAGCGCTCTAACCCACTTATGTCCTTGAATAGTTTCCTGTTTTACAGAGTAAACTTTTGATAGTGCACTTGTACCTGTATTATTTAAAACGGGGAGAGGTTGCTTGAGGTTTTCATAGAATGAATATAAATTATCACTTCTACCAGCAAGCTTAGCTTTTATTACTAGAAAGGATTCTTTTTTTTCTAGAGTATCATTGCTTCGACAAAGGTACTCAGTACTCATTTTTTGACAAGACCAACCTTGAGGCTCCTTTAAATTAATAAAACTTGTACTTAGTGAATGAGCTTTTAGATTTAAAAATAAATAAAGAAAACTAAAAAGCATACTAACCTTTTTTTCTTCTTCTTAATAAGTAAAAACCTATGGCAGCAAGTAATAGTGCTAAACCTGCAATTTTTGTTTGTGAATCAGAAAATCCTTCACCACTTTGCTCTTCAGGAAATTGATTGGAGCCCATCTCTAGTCCAGCCAACCCGCCGCCTCCGATTAATTCTTGATTTTTGCTTCCAGGTCCCAGACTTCCGCTACCCTTAGCTAAGCCATTTTGTGGAGGTATTACTCTTAAACTTTGTATGGCTTTAAAAAAGTCAGCAGAATACTTTGTATAGTGTTGTTTGTGGCCACTAAATGTAACTAAAACAGCAATGTTCCCTTTCGTTGTGGTTAAATAACGAGTGTAGTAATTTTCAACTTCACTATTTATATGGAGTCCATCGACCCATGGGTGACCATTAATTTGCACTTGTTTTACAGTGTAAACATGTGACATGAGTTGTTGGCCTTTTTTAGATTGAAGAGGTTTCTTTTGATTTAAATGAGCCATATATTGTTGAAGACTATCAGTGGGGCCAACTTCTTTTGCAGTTAGAATAATAATGGCTTCTTTTGAACGTTGACTGTAATTGCTTATACAAACCCACTCGGTAACTTCATTAGAACACTTCCAATTTGGAGGTAGTTCAAAGCTTAAATAAGCATTCCTAAATAATTCTGCATAGGAGGTAAGTGGTAGCAAACAAAATGTGAGCCATAAGATTATTTTTATTATGCGCATACAAGAGCTCTCCAAATAAACTTTCTCAATATGATGTATTTTATCTCATAAAGTAGATAAATAAGAGGTAAATTTAGATAATGTCCTAATTTGAAACACAAAGAATAGACGTTAGTCTTGTGAGTTATTGTTTAGGTCTTTGCTTTTATGAAGTACTTCAACAGCATTTAAAAATCTACCTGAAGCAATTTTTGATTGAAGTTCCGTTGATTCCTCACCACTGTTTAACAATAAATTCTTAATTTCATTATATCTCAATTGAGGATTTTGACTCCAAGCGAGTGCTACAATTCCTGCAACTAATGGCGTTGCCATCGAAGTGCCAGATTTCCCTATAATTTCAATGCCCTTTGGATTTTCAATATATGTAGAATATAATTTATTTTCGCTGTCTCCACCAAGAGCAATTACATCGACACTTTCTTTGCCATAATTAGAATAACTAGCAATGATATTATTTTTTGTTTTAGCTGCAACTGCAATTATATTTTCATTAATAAGAGCTGAAGGGTAATTTGGCACAATATCAGTATTCAATGGTAAGCCAAAATTTTTATCACCATTACCAGCGGCAGCGACCACAAGTACACCATTTTGCTGGGCATAGTTAATAGCTAATTCAAGAAAGGGGTGGACTTTTTCATAGTTTCCTAGAGATATATTTATTATTTTTGATCCTCTATCTACCGCGTAGAAAATAGCTCCGGAAACTGTTCCCATGTCTCCACCGGATGGTGACATGGCTTTAATGGCTAAAATTTTAGCTTGTTTAGCTACTCCAAAAATGGGTGAAGCCGCTAAGCCAGCAACATGACTGCCATGCCCTTGGTCGTCGTAAGGAAAGGGATCCATGTTTGCAAAGTCGTATCCAATGTAGTCATCTTTTAAACCATTGCTGTCATCATCAATACCATTGTTAGGAATTTCGTTTGAATTTAATAATATATTATCCTTGAGAGCAAAATGATTATAATTAACACCACTATCTATGACAGCAATAATTTGATCTTTTCCTGTGGATTCTAGCCATAAATTTTCTAAATCGAGATCAATAAAGTGTTCAAAAGATTTTAAATTTTCAGACAAATAATCTTTTTTAAACTCATCATAAAGATCAAAACTTACAAATTCTTTATTTGTTGTAACATTAAATGTTTTAGATACATAATTACATTTATTTCTATCATCTTGGACTAGCAAAACAAAGTTGTAACTTCCTAAAGCATCTGGAGTATATGAGATTTTACTGTCATAAACATACTCAACATCTTTTAGAGATGAATTTGGTGCTTTAATAGCCCACATAAAACGAAGTTTTGAAGGAACTTCAGGATGAGCTAACGAGTTTAGTCCATCAACATAAATGGTTTCTCCAAGATTAATTGTCGTGCTTTGATTTTCAATATTTTTTGAAACCTGTATGATGGCTTGTGGATTTTTTTTACCATTTTCACATAGCTGATGATTGACTTTATCCGGCTGGCTTGAATTTTCTGAATTAAAAAATATATGGGAATTTTCATGTGCCTGGAAATATTGAGGGTTAAAAAAACTGTTCTTTACAACAAATACATTTGGCGATGTGTTTAGGATTTCTTTTTTTTGAATGTTAAAAAGTTCAAACAAACTGTGCTTTTCATTTATTATTCTTACTTTTGTTTGTGGATTGTTTTGTAAAATTAAAGAAATATCACTAAGTGAAATATTTGAGACAAGCCAACCTACTTTGTCAGATGATTCGGGCATTTGCTTTAAGGTTTGAGCTTTATTTATTTCGCTAGTTTTACCACAAGCCACAGTAAATATAATTGTATAGAAAAAAAGTATTATAAACTTCATGAGCCCCTCCCCCTTGGGCTTATTTAGCTTCCACATTATTTATAATGCTTACAATTTAAGGTAATTTTTATGTTTTATAAATAATTCTTATGAATATTAAAAATATAAGTAAATACATATAGTTATATGCTAAAAGCTGTGTTTATAGGTAAGTCATACAAAAATAATTAGAATATTTTACAATAACACGAAGCATTACTTACTTGTAGGAAGGAAAAAGATTATAGTGTGTATTGTGAACTTACAGCAATTAACTACATTTTGTACGGTATTAAATGAAGGCAGTATGACGGCAGCTGCTGATAAATTATATTTAACTCAACCTGCCGTTAGCCAGCAAATACGCAGTTTAGAAGAAGAATTAAATGCTGCTTTATTAGTTCGTGGTGTGCGCCAGGTAAAGCCGACTATGCAAGGTCAGCTTCTTTACGATTACGCAAAAAGAATTTTGCACCTTACACAGCAAGCAGAAGTGGCCATACAGACTATTTCTCAAGAAGTTTCTGGGCATTTAAAAATTGGCACTATGAACTCGATAGGACTTTATCTAATAAGCCCGATCATTGGCATGTTTTTAAAGCACAATACAAATTTGAAAATTAAACTTACCTATGGGACATATGAAGAAGTCATCGAGCAAATGAAGAGCGGCTTAGTTGATGTTACTGTGTTGCCAGAGATAGAGGCAAATGTTCAAAGATCCTTAGGTGAGTATGAATCTCGTTTTTTAATGAAAGATCAAATGGTTTTAGTAGGATCAGGTAGAGACAGTTCACTGCCAATGAAAATTGACTTAAAAGATATCAACTTAAAACCAGTTATTATTTATTCAAACATGTATGAAAGTTTCTCAAGACAGCTTAATGAAAAGTTAAAGCAAAAAGAAACTGAAATTCTGCCAGCTTTTGAGGCAGATAACGTGGGTACGCTAAAGCGGGTTATTGAATCTGGTTTAGGTTGGGGTTTTATGCCAGAACATAGTATTCGTAAACAGTTGCGTTCAGGACGTCTAACACAAATACAAGTTGATGATTTGAATTATATTACAAATGTTAACATGTATTATAAGGCTCTTCCTGAATTTCAAAAAATGGCAGATGTATTCTACAGAGCTATTCAGCAGCAAGCTTTGAATAAGTAAAAAATTTTTTTAAAATAGTGCAATTCTAAAATATTAAATTTATTTTTCTAAATGTGATTTTAACATCCAAGTCATTTCTTCATGTTTTTTAATAAGTTTAGTTAAAAAATCATATGTGCCAGGATCTTCGATTAAACTATTGTCTAAATCATGTAATATTTCTCTAATTTGTAGGTCTATAGTTTCATGATCTGTCATTAAATCGGCAATCATATTTAATGGATTTGGCTGTAGTCCAGGATGTTCTACAAGGTTTGTAGAGTCTTTAATTTCTTCGAGTGTACCTATGGGATGGCTGCCAATTTCTCTAATTCTTTCAGCTACTCCATCAATTATTTTTAACAGATCATGGTATTGGTTATCCAAAAATTTATGAACACTATGAAAACTTGGTCCATATATGTTCCAATGAAAATTCAAGGTTTTTGTAAATAAAGTAAACTCATTTGCAAGTAATGAATTTAGATTCTCAACTAATGTATTATAGGTTACATTTTTGGTGAATTCTTCTTGGTTTTCTAAATCAGAAATGTTGAAGTCTTCATGTTTGACAGGGGAATTTTGTTCCATTTAAGGCCTCCGTTTATAACATTATATTCTCAAACAATTAGCCTTATAAAAAATAGATTTTTTAGTTTGTTACGAATTGATTTTATCTATTACATAATTACGCCATAGGGAAGACCCCGTCGAGAAGCTACAATTTTTATCACTTCAGAGGCGGTTTCTTCAAGGGCGCGGTCTGTAACGTTAAATACGGGCCACCTTCGGTTCTGTTTAAAGAGTTCAAGTGCGTAATCTAATTCCTTGTGAATATGGTCGTGGCTAGCATACTCACTTCCGGGATCCTGTCCAAATTTTTCAAGTCTTTTTCGACGGATTCTATGTAAGCTGTCGTTGTCAATAATCAATCCAACAATTTTTTTCTGATCTACTTTAAAAAGTTCTTCAGGAAGGGGTTGATTCAAAACCAGAGGAATATTTGCCACTTTCCATCCTTTATGAGACAGAAAAATAGACAAGGGTGTTTTGCTGGTACGACTTATTCCTACCAAAATAATGTCAGCTTGATCTAAATCAGTAAGCAATTTTCCATCATCATGTTTGACTGTATATTCAATCGCTTCAATTCTTTTAAAATACCTCTCATCCGTTGAGCGTAGAAGACCGGCCGTTCTTTGTCCGGTATTTTCATCACCAAAATAAGTGTTGAGCTCATTGAGTAATGGACCAAGTAAATCGATACACTGAAGTCCTTTATCTGAACTGGCTTCTTGAATTTTTTCCCTTAGGCTATCGCTGACAACGGTATGTACAATTAGGCCATGATTCTCAAAAACCTGCTCTATAACAGCTTCCATCTGTTCTTCGGTACGTACATTTTTGCAACGTACAATATTGACGTTTTTGTCTGCGTATTGCACAAGAGCAGCCCGAATCATTGTAGAGGCTGTTTCGCCAGTTCCATCTGAAATGATATAAATCATTCCTTCATTACGTTTCATATTTACCCTTGAGTTGTTTTTTGGCTAGGGACTAAAGTTATGTCAGAAATTGAAGTTCTATCGGGCCAAATATTTGAAAAATCACTTATCGGAAAATTTTGTGGTAAAAAAATTCTTATACTGGGTTTTAGTAGTTTCAGCCATAATTGATGGATTTCATTGACCCATAAAATGATGTCTTCTTTGAAAGGAATTATAACTAACATTTTAGTTGGCAGTCGTTCTTCACAGGAAATCATCAGTAGATCAGATTTTGGACTAAAGCTCTCAAAGGACATATTATAACTTTTTATTTTGTTCAAAAAGTCTTTATTCAAAGTTTTTGGGATATGGTGACTTGCTCGAGTTATTTGAAAATTTAAATACCAATCTAATTTTTTATTCCACTCTGTTGCTTCACCACCAGGAGTGATCCATAGTTTAGCTCCAGGTCCTAAAGCCCCAGTTCTAAAAAGTGTTTGCGCCCCCTTTTGAGGGGATAAGGCTTCTGTTGTCAACTTTTACCTCAAAATAGCTTGATCTAATATACCATTAACAAAACTTGCAGAATCATTAGAACCATATTTTTTAGCAATTTCAACTGCTTCATTGATGGTTACATTGGGCGGAATATCATCAAAGTATTTTAGCTCGACGAGTGCCACTCTAATAATATTTTTATCTACCTTTGCCATGCGTTCCATGGTCCAGTTTTTACTAAGGTCTTTTAACTCAGCATCAATGCTTTCTCGGTGAAGATCAAAAATTTGAGCTAAATTTTCTGCAAATTCTAGGACATGGGGGTCAATCGCAAACAAATTTTTTAAATGATTTAACGACTGAGAGAGTTGCTGGCTCGGAATGAACTCTAATTGAAAAAGTGCTTGTAATACTAATTCTCGGGATTTTCTTCGATTATTGTTAGAATTCATTGTTATCTCATAGGGCTGGGGGGACGTCAGATTCAAGTGTTTTTACAAACTCTTGAATGTCCTTAAAAGTTTTATATACACTAGCAAAACGAACATAGGCGACATCATCTACTTTGCGCAGCTCTTCCATGACCCAATGGCCTATTTGTAATGCACTAATTTCATTTTCTTGCTTTTCTAGAGCTTTTTGGCAAATGCGGTCAACCATTCCTTCGATTGTAGGCAAGGATACATCTCTTTTCATGCAAGCGAGTCTTAAGCCCCTGCGGAGTTTTTCCTTGTCAAAAGGTTCGCGGCGACCATCCTTTTTGATAACATGAGGGAAGCTTTTTAAAATTATCTCTAAAGTTGTAAATCTTGACTTACATTCAAGACATTCTCTACGTCGTCGAATGCCCCCATCCTTTTGGATTCGGGTATCCAAAACTTTATTACTTTCGCTTTCACAATTGGGACACTTCATACCTGGAAAAATTTTTAGGATATAAAAGGATTTGCGTCAAGAAAGCTGGTTAAGTACTTGAAGATTTGAGTTGAGTATGGCAAAACTCTTAATGCGCCGTACCTTATAGGAAGAATTATGAAGCTTATTTTATCGCTAATTTACTTAACGATCGTAGTATCTTGTGGATCACACCCCATTTTTGCTCAAGATAGCGTAACAGATACCGGAAAGAAGGCTGCGGACAAATATTTTCTGAAGAGAAAAAGGCGACCTTCAAATCAGGAAAGTAGTCCTCCGCCAGTTAGAAAAGGTCCTACTTCAAGCTCAAAAAACTTTGCTGGGGCCCCTAGATATTTAGCTCTTCAATTTGGACTCTTTACCGAAGAGGAGACATATAAATGGGGAAAATCAAACAAAAATGATGTAAGTGAGTATATGATAGGCATAACATATAGAATTGGTGAATGGACCAATTCTATGGACTTAGCTATCCGTGCTGATTTAGTGAGTTTTGAGGTGGACGATAAGAGTCCAACAAAGTTAAGTTTATTGCCAATAGTGACTTTCCCTGATGCAAAATCAGGTTTTCCTCTATATTTTGGCGCAGGAATTGGGGCCGGTATATTTTTTAAACAAGCAAAAGAAGAATCACATTTATCACTCGATTATCAAATATTGGCCGGGGCCCGCTTTTTTAACCTTGTTAGCAGTATGGGACTCATTTTTGAAGCGGGTTTAAAAAACCAATTATTTCTTTTATCAGATGGACAACACAATGGAGTTTATGGCTCTATTGGTGGTGTGTTTACATTCTAATGGATAAGTATATCCGTTGGCCGCAAATGGCTGCCGTTCTTACAATATTGATTCAGACTTTTGAGCATAATAAGTATGCAGATAAGGCCTTAGAGTCTGAATTTAAAAAAAATAGAAATTGGGGAGCCAAAGATAGAAAAATTATTGCCGAGACGACTTATGATATGCTTCGCTGGTGGAGAACTTTGCATGCATTTTTAAAATGGGACTGGCAAAAGCAAAAAACAGAAATAGATTATTGGACACTTGCACTATTATGGATGAAGTGGCGAAATTATCAATGGCCCAATTGGGAAGTATCAGAAAAGATTAAGCCTATTTTATCCGATATAAACTTTGCTAGTTATCCACTGGCAGCCTCGGAAGAGCATTCCATTACTGATGAATTATATGAAATAGGCTATAGTGAACTTGGTAGCAAATGGCATGAATATTTGAAAATATTAAACGAACAAGCTCCAGTTTTTTTAAGAATTAACTCGCTTAAAACAAATCAAGAAAAACTTAT
>JAGRAE010000098.1 GCA_020435005.1 Bdellovibrionales bacterium | reverse complement strand
AAGAGATGCTCAAGGTCGAAAAATGTCTAAGTCTTTTAACAACTCAATCGACCCTTTAGACATTGTAGATAAGCATGGCGCAGACGCCTTACGCTTTACACTATTGTCTTCGATTGCTTCGGGTAAAGATTTGAAGTTCTCTGAGCAAAGATTAGAAGGCTATCGAAATTTTATGAATAAAATTTGGAATGCCACTCGTTTTTCATTAACTGCTCTTGAGAAGTTTGATCCTCTGCAAGCTAAAGAAGTGAATGCTAAAGTACTATCAGATGTAGATAAATGGATTACCTATAAATTAGCAAAATGTATAGAAGAAGTCGATTCGGCATTAAATAATTATAGATTTTCAGATGCTGCTCAAGCTGTCTATTCATTTGCATGGTATGAATTTTGTGATTGGTATTTAGAGTTTATTAAACCTGTAATATATGGTGAAGACAGTCCTGAGAAATTAGCAACACAAAAGGTGTTAGCAGAAACACTTAACCGAATAATGCGTTTGTTGCACCCATTTATTCCCTTTATTACAGAGGAAATTTATCAAAAATTGCCTATAAAATCAGAAGCTTGTATTATAGATAAATATCCCACTATAAAAAATGATAAAGAGTGGTTGAGTCTTGGAAAAGAAAGTGTCGCTTTTGAAGTCGATTTAGTAAGAGAAGTCATTACGGCTATTAGAAATATTCGTGGGGAAAATAGAATTAAACCTGGTGAGAAAATAAAAGTTCGATTAGTAGTAAAAGATGATAAAGGCCAAAAAATTCTAGGAGCAAATAAAACTGCAATTATGACATTAGCTAAATTAAGCCAATGTCAAATTGGTGAGTCTGGTAATTTATCTAAATGTGCATTGACCCCTATTAAGTTAGGTGATGTAGAAGTTGATGTGATCGTGCCCTTAGAAGGTCTTGTTGATTTTGAAGAAGAAATAAAACGTTTAAATAAATCTATTGAAAAGGTGCAAAAGGATATTGTGATCCTAACAAAGCGTTTGGATAATAAAAACTTCGTCGATAATGCACCTAAGGATGTAGTAGAACAGGGCAGACAACAGCTAGCGGACTTTAAAAGTATGTTAAAAAGCATGAATGATAGTTTAACAAGGCTCCAGTAATTTACTTATGAAAATAAATAAGATTTTTTTTTGTTTGGCGTGTTTTCTTTTTACAAGTTCAGTAGCCGCTCAATCGATTTTTGATCATAAGTTGAAAGACAATTTTGAAAAACCAAGATCTACTTTTTGGGCACCGCTGGCATCTGTTTTATTACCAGGTATGGATCAATGGTGGGAAAAGCAATGGTCTTCCGCTGGCATATATTCTGGAATGGCAATTTCTGGATACACCATAATGTTAGGTACAGCTCGTAAAGATGAATTTGGAAAATCAGAGTATCCTGATTTAGGAGATATTAACGACTTAGCTGAATGGGGCGACCGTGAGAGAAAATTTATTCTCGGTGGTCAACTAGTGCAAGTCGCAGGTAGTTTAAGTGCTTATCAATCCTTTCGAACTGCGGCTCATTCTCACGGTTCAAAATATAATTTTCTTCCTAAAAATGAAGATACGGGAGACATACTATTAGCCCCTTTTAAATTCGAACACTTGCTGAGACCTACGACTTATATCCCGCTTTCTATTTTTGCACTTTTAGTAAGTCTTGACTATTCAGGCTTAGATAATCCTACATCAATAAACATTGACGATAGTGGCTTAATTGGAGCGATGTCATATGGTGCTGGAACTGGTGAAGAAGCTATGTTTCGCGGGTGGTTGATGCCCATGTTCTATGAAAAAATGGATAATTATTTCTGGAGTAATACAACAACAGCCGCTCTATTTGGCGCCGCTCATCTTTCTTCTTATAATCAACTGCCAATTGGGCAAACACTTATAGGTTGGTATTTGGGTTGGGTGACGCAAAGAAATGGTTGGTCAGTTCAGGAAAGTGTTTTCATCCACGCTTGGTGGGATGTCATTGCTTTTTCATATGCCTATTTTAATAGTAATTCTGATAAAGAGGCATACCTTGCTTTACCACCTTTTCGTATGAGTTTCTAATTACATAAGACCAATTTCTCTTAGCCTTTCCATTAAAAAATCATGGGAAGTGATATCTTTATATTTTGCACCTTCTCCCTTACAGCTTTCTATGCAACTTAAAATGGCTTCTGGGTGGGGATGCATAAAGAAGGGCATAGAGTATCTATGGGTATTTTTATCATCGGGGTTTACCACTCTGTGAGTGGTCGCGGGTATAACTTCATTGGTAATTCGTGAAAGCATATCTCCAGCATCGACAATTAAATTATTGGGGTCTGTTTCAATCGGTAACCATTTCCCATCGCGGTCTAAAAGCTCTAAGCCGTTGGCTGAGGCAGAAACTAGAATAGTAATGAGATTTATATCTTCGTGGGCAGCGGCTCGAATACAACGAGGATCGGCAGAATCGGGAATGGGCGGATAGTGTAGGAGTCGTAATATAGAGTTGCCATCTTGAACCATATTAGAAAAATAATTTTCAGGAACCCCTAAAGAAAATGTAAGAGCATGTAATATAATTTTGCCAGCTTGTTCAAGTTCACGATACATTTTTAAAAAGGTTTCTTTAAACTCAGGAAGTTCACCTGGCCAAATGTTTTTAGGATAAAACTTATTAAATTCGTGATCTTCCCTTAGTTCTTGGCCAACGTGCCAAAACTCTTTTAAATCCATGACTTCAGCGTCTTTAGCGTGTTCTCTGCCAAAGGGGGTATAACCTCTTTGTCCGCCACCTTCTTTACAAGTGTATTGGAGTTTTTGATACTCTCTTAATTTAAAAAGGGCTTCACTTTGCTCATAAGCCTTATTAAGCAATTCAAGTGGAATGGGGTGATCCTTTAGAATAATAAAACCAAAGTATTTTAAACCTTGATAAAGATCCTCAATAAAGGCATTGCGAAGTTGAGTATCTCCCTCTATAAAATCTCGCAAACGTAGCTCTGGCACACGTTCTAGACGTTTCATAAGACCCCCTTAAAAAGCTTATTTCTTCTGGTATCTCTAATTTTTTAGTGCGTCAAGGCCCATTTGTTTGGTAAAAAAAGAAAACGATCTTAAGATCTTGAATTTACTGGAATTTAATATATGAAATTAAAAACTGTAACTATATTTAGTAGTGTTCTTATCGGTATTCTTTTTTCAACTTTAACAATTTCTTACCTAAATACTTCTAAGGTTTTGGATCTTCAAGCCAGAGAATTATCTAATACTGAAAAGCAGATTAGTGCTGCTAAAGGACTTAAAGTCGCTTTACTGCAACATAACCGAAGTGTTTTTCTTTTTTCGCTAAATAAAAAAAACATTCGATTACAAAAGTTAAATTTATACCACGATCATATTATCAGTTTTTTAGATGATTTAGATATACTAGTGGCGGCTAATAAAGAATCAAAAAAATTTCAAGAACAAATCAGAAACAAGATTTTAACATATATTGAAAAGAGAGAACAATTTGGTAACACAAGTTTAAGTGCTATTGAGCAATACAATTCTGCAAGCAAACATATAGATGAATTAGATCTACATATAGATAGTTTTGTTAAGCATAATGATGGAAGAATGAAATCATTAATAGCAAAAATTGATGAAGAGAAAAACAGAGCAGATGGCTTGGCGTTATTTCTTTTGACGAGCGGATTAGTTACTATACTTATAATTTTATTTGGTATTTTCACTATGATTTATAAACCACTACTAAACCTATCTAAAATTATAAATGAATATAAAAATGGAAATGTTAATGTAAGAGCAAATAATAGTGGACTCAATGAGATAAAAGTAGTTGCAAATAATTTTAACTTAATGGCTGAAAATCTAAAACGTCAAAAAGAAGATCAATTAAGTTTTATAGCTTCTATTGCACACGATTTAAGAAATCCATTAAATGCCATATCCATTGCCATTCACTTGCTAATGCAAGATACGGATGTTAAGAATATTGAGATTTTAAAGATTATTCATAAACAAACAAATGATTTAAATCGTCTTGTTGGGGATTTATTAGATACAACTAGGATCGAAGCAGGACAATTAGAGCTAGAGTTTAGTGATACAGATATAGTGACTTTACTGCAAAATGCTGTTGAATTATTTCGCAATAGTTCTGAAATTCACAATTTTGTATTAAAATTACCTAAGAGCCCTGTAATTTGCCACTGTGATGAGGTCCGTCTGTCTCAAGTTATTAATAACCTTATAACAAACTCTATTAAGTACTCACCTGCTGGTGGTTGTATAACTGTATCAATGGTGAAGGAAGAAGATAGAATTCTATTTTCTGTTACTGATCAAGGGATGGGTATAGAGCCAAATGAATTAGAAAATATTTTTAATCCTTTTCAAAGAACAAAAGCTACTAAGTCAACGATACCAGGAATTGGACTGGGCTTGTCAGCTAGCAAGAAAATTATAGAAGGGCATAAAGGTAAAATTGAAGTTCAAAGTATTCTCAATCAAGGATCAACTTTTCAGGTAACTTTACCTGTCTAGATACAAAATTATTTTTTATGAAAAACATCAAAGGTATAGATATCTCGGTTCATCTCATCGCGAACATATTGAGCTATTTCAAATAAGTCCTTTGTTTGAAACATTTTTTTAAGAAGTCCTGTGGTTTCAAAAAACTTTTTGGCTTCATCTTCTAAAATACTATTTGAAAAAGATTTAGCAATCATCCCTAAATTGGGGTTCCCATAATCGCCCAATTCATTTAAAAAATCATGAGCTGCTAACTCACTTTGCATATGTAGATGAAGTCGTAAAAAACCTTCATCTAGAATAATTTTTTTATTTTGAACTTTAACAAAGTGTTTTGTTAATTTAGATCCTTCTAGAACATCTTGATTCTTTAGCCATTTGGCGGCCTCCAACCACGAGTTTATAAATTGAAATTCCGAATGCTGAGAAATGCCAATTATAAACAAATACAATGAATTTAATATTGATTCTGTTTTATTAAAACTATCTACAATTAAAAATGCTAAATCTTCTTTGGAATTATCGGTTGGATCTTCTGATGAGCCAAAGTCTGCCCAATCATTTTCTTCATGTATCATATCGTGAATGGATGTTACTTCAAAGTTCATTTTAGTTCGACCATAAACAGGAATACCCGACTTCAATTGATTGTCTTTATCTAGCTGAACAATCTTTAAATTTAAATTAGCTAATTGTGTATTTGATAAAAAACGCATGGCATAACCCAGGGAGCCAGCCAGCTTGTTTGAGTTTTTTATAAGATAGTTCCATAGTTTTCTAATTTGTTTTTTGTCTTGTGTATTAACAAAGGACTGATGAAATAAGCTTCTAATGTATTGATCAGGAGTCAATAAAGTCGATTTTCCTCGACCCATTTGGGTATGCATTTTAATAGTTAAGGCAATAGCTGAATTTAATGCTCTATCGCAGGATGATTTGTTTTCATTACTAGGTGAACAATATGCAGATTGATCTATAATAGGATTTAACAATACTAGTAGTATTAGTATAAGTTTGTGAAACATTTTACATCTCCAAATTCCTCACACCTTGCATTGAGACTTATATAACTAATGTGCTCAATTACAATACAATATGGAAAATGTTATTATTTCTAAACGAATTGAAATCATAATATTGAAATTATTGGCCTAAAATCAGTTGTTGACCAGAACTAATTAAATAAACTGGCCAGAGATGCGTGCATTCAAAGAATCAAATTTTCCTTTCAAGGTAGACATTGTAGATATTCAAAACTTAGCAGAAAGTTACTATAACGGAGTTATGGCTGAAAGAATAGCATTATAGTTTTAACTTTTATTACAATAATTCATTGCCTAGTTGTTGAATGCTTAATGCATGATTTGTAAATATCCAATCAACATTTCTATTCCATTCGCGTATAAGACTGTTTTTAGAATTTATATAGCCAACTGCTACTTTTTGCTTTGAATTGTGATGTCTTTGAAGCTGTTTGTTTGTCATTAATAAATAATGGGTTCCGTATCCACCCCAATTGTTCTTTAGACAGTAATCAGCAAAACTTTTATCGTTGAGTTCACTAATTCCCACAAAACATTCTTTAGGAAATAATGTCAGGTCTTTTAAGTTATTAGCTGTTAGAGAAAGTAAATGATAATTTTCCACAGGCTTTAAATTTGCAAGTAATCCACTAAGTACTTTTTCTTGTTCTTGAGAGGGTTTCTGCTTGAGCTCAACCATAAGGTGCAGTTTTCCAGATAATTCATTAACCACTTCTTCCAGAGAGGGAATTTGGGGAACTCTATGTCTTAAGTCAGAGAATTTTGTCAGGCTTAAAATTATTTCGGGATGATTGAACAGGCGACCGCAATGCTCATCATGGTGAACAACTGGAACATGGTCTTCTGTCCAGTGAACATCCAGCTCAATTCCCCAAATCTTAGCTTCTGCACAAACGCGAAAAGCTTCTAAGGTGTTCTCAATATAGCCTTCTTGATGAGCACCTCGATGGGCAACTATTTGAAAGTCACTAGTTGATTTTAATTTGCGTGGTATTTTCTCAAACACTTTATCACAAAGACTTTGAGCAAAATTAAGAATATAACTTTTCATGGGATGCAACATACCCTTCAAAAAGTCAGTTGAGCAAATGTCACCGCGCAAGTAACATAATATTTCTTGAGACTTTAGTGAAGACATAAAATTATCTAAATTCATGCTTTGTTTGAATGATTTTAAGGTGTTAGGATGATCATATGGCATTGAATGTAAAATTATGGGGCGTCAGGGGCTCTTTGCCAACCCCTTTGAAACCTCAAGTTATAGAAGAACGTATTCGACAAACTCTCAGTAGTTTTAAAGAGTCGGGTAAAGATATTGAAACCTTTGTAAAAGGCTTGAGTCATCAAAACTATGGTGGCTTTGGTGGAAACACGGCATGTATAGATGTAAAGTCTGATAATCATCACCTTATTATTGATGCAGGAAGTGGGATACGACAGTTAGGAGCAGAACTCCTCGCGGGTCCTTGTGGCAAAGGTCAAGGGACTATAGATTTATTGTTTACACATTTCCACTGGGATCATTTAGTAGGATTGCCTTTCTTTATTCCAATTTTTATCCCAGGAAATACTATTAACGTTTATTCCGTTCAGCCCGATGTTGAGACGGTTTTTCGACACGTATTTCAAAAGCCTTATTTTCCCGTTCCCTATGATAGATTAGGGGCAAAAATAAATTATCACGCTTTAAAACCTCGTGAGTCAAAAATGTTTGGCGATATTCAGGTGACCCCTTATCAACTCGATCATCCGGACCCTTGTTGGGGATATAAAATTGAAAACTCAGGAAAAACCTTTTCTTACTGTGTAGATACTGAGTGTACTAGAGCGAGTCGAATTGACTTGGGACCTGATTTACCGCTTTACCAAGATGTGGATTTAATGATATTTGATGCTCAGTATACTTTTTCTGAAGCTATGGAAAAGATTGACTGGGGGCATGCTTCGGCTCCTGTTGGATTAGACATAGCTATGCGAGAAGGAATTAAAAAAGTAATTTTTATTCACCATGATCCCGCAGCTTCAGATGAGAAAATTGCAAATGCAGAAAAACAAACACGTGATTATTACAATGCTTGCCTTAAAGAGGGACAAAGAAACAACCTGGCAATCAAAGAAGTGGAATGGGAATTCGGTCACGAAGGTATGGAGATTAAACTCTAATTTAGATGAAAAAACTTTCTAAAAGTTCTGTTATAGGATTTGTCAAACGCCACCCCGATGGATTTGGATTTTTAATACCCTTAGAAATAGATTTTCCAGATGTCTATATTCCTCGTAAATCTATGGTGGGTATTATGACAAATGACAAAGTTGAAGTTCAAGTAAGACCAGAACCAGATGGTGAACGCTTTCGGGGAAATGTGACCAAAGTAATTGAAAGAGGGACCACTCAAGTCTTGGGGCGCTTTCATCCAACTGAGGATGGTGAAGGATTACTTATAGATCACAGCCATGGTTGGGGAGAAAACTTACATGTTGTTGTTCCTTCACAAATTGAAGTGACAGATGGAGATTTAGTATCCGTAGAAATTTTAACATATCCAGACTCACCAAAAGGATTTACAGGAAAAATCAAAAAAGTCCTCGGTGATGCACTTGATCCTAATACAGATAATATGAGGATGTTGTTTGCTCACGAAATACCATATGAGTTTACTGATGAAGCTTTAAAAGAAGCAAACTCGTTCCCCGCTGAAGTTGAAGATCAGGATTATCAAGACAGAATTGATCTACGAAAAGATATGTTTGTAACTATAGATGGAACAACCGCTAAAGACTTTGATGATGCCGTTGTTGTAGAATCTACGGAAAAAGGTTTTCATCTGAAAGTGGCTATTGCTGATGTCAGTCATTATGTGAAAATTGGTACAGCAATTGATCATGATGCCTATATTCGTGGGAATAGCACATACTTTCCAGGTTTTGTTGCGCCCATGCTTCCAGAAAATTTAAGTAATCATTTATGTTCATTAAAGCCACACGTTCCACGTTTGGCATTAGTTGCGGATATGCATATTGATTTTCAAGGGGAGTTACAAAGTACACAAGTTTATGAGGCCGTAATTGAAAGTAAATCTCGTGTTACCTATGGAGAAGCTCAAGAAATTATTGATGGTAATACACCTGAAAAGCATAAACATGTCGAAAGTTATATTTTAAAAGCTTCGGACTTAGCTAAAATTTTAATGGCCAAGAGATTTAAAGAAGGCTCTCTAAATTTAGAAATTCCAGAGACAGAAGTGGAAATTGATGAAGCGGGTTATCCCATTGATATAATTAAGTCAGAACGATTATTTTCACACAAATTAATCGAAGAAATGATGTTAATAGCCAACGTAGCCGTCGCTCGCTTTTTAAATAATAAGCAAGTTGATAGTATTTATCGTACTCATGAGTCGCCAGATGAAGAAAATATAAAAAAACTAGAGCGTTATATTCATAATTTTGGTCTGGGAAAAAGTTTGCTATCTGGTGGAAAATTGCAGAAAAAAATAACCAAAGCTTTGCAATTATTTAAAGATTTACCACAAGAACATATTCTTAATATTTTAACTTTAAGATCAATGAGTCAGGCCCAATATACGTCAGTGAATATTGGACATTTTGGTTTAGGTTTTGAGGATTATGTCCACTTTACTTCACCTATTCGACGTTACCCTGATTTAATTGTGCACAGACAACTCAAGGGAATTGTTTGTCCTGAAAAAGGCTATGGTCTGCCAGCAGCTGTGGATATTGCCACCGCGGGAAGCTTTCTAAGTGCCTGTGAACAACGCTCTGTTAAGGCAGAACGACAATTGATTTCTATTAAAAAAGCTCGGTTTATGGAAAAATTTGTAGGGTCTGAATTTGAAGGAATTATAAGTTCAGTTACAAAATTTGGAGTTTTTGTTTTATTAAGACAATATGATGTCGATGGCCTAATACGTTTAGAATCTTTAGGAAATGATTATTTTGAATTTGACGAAGAAAATCTATGTTTGGTAGGTAAAAAAACAGGTAAGACTTATAATTTGGGTGATAGCTTAAAAGTATTGGTAGCTCAAGTAGATAGTCAAGATGGACGTATTGATTTTGTATTATCCGAAGAAGGCAGGTATATTCCTCCTACGCCAAGGATAGAGGATAATAAGAGTGATAAATCCAGGGAAAAATTTGCGAAGCAAAAGACCAGTCAGAAAAAGACAAAGTCCTCTAAGACAGGCCTCTCGCTTAAGACAAATAGTCGCGGTCTTCGCAAAACACGGGTTTCAAAATCTCGCCGAAAGGGCAAAGCTCGGTAGATTTCTACTTGAAAAATTAACTGCCTACGAAAATATTGAAAATTACTCGGTGGCTGAGCGCTTGCGCATGAGTTTTGAGCAGCTGGGTCCAACGTTTGTGAAATTGGGTCAGTTATTATCAAGTCGTCCAGATCTAATTCCAAAAGAGATTGCTGAAGAATTCAAAAGACTACAAAGCGATGTAACTAATCTTCCATTTGAAGAAATGGAACCTGTTTTGAAAGCCCATTTTGGCAAATCTTATGGACAAGTATTTAAGGATTTTGACAAGAAACCTCTTGCTGCGGCATCAATCTCACAAGTTTATAGAGCCATACTCAGTGATGGAACGCCTGTAGTCGTTAAAGTACAGAAGCCTAATATTGAAAATATTATTCATGAGGACTTAGCTGTGCTATTTACACTTGCTGAGTTAATTGAAACTTATGTGCCAGAAGCACAAGTATATAATCCTACATCTATAGTGGAAGAGTTTGCCAAACATTTAGATTTAGAAACAAATTTTATAGTTGAAGCTAATAATATTCGTAGATTTGCAAAAAACTTTGTTGGGGAAGAACAAATTGTAATACCTAAAGTTTATAGCGAGCTTTCGGGAAAAAAAGTTTTGGTTTTAGAAGAACTACAAGGAATTCCACTGAGTCATAAAAATGCTTTGGAACAAGAGGGAATTGACCCAGAAAAAGTATTAAAAACAGGTTTAAGAGCTTATTTAAAAATGGTTTTTACTTATGGTTTGTTTCATGGCGATTTGCACGCTGGGAATATGTTTGTACTTCCACAAAATAGAATTGGTTTTATTGATTTTGGTATGGTTGGCCGCTTAACTCATAAAACACAAGAAGCTATTGCTAATATATTAATCGCTCTTTCACAAGAAGATTATGACCGGTTAGCTTATGAGTATATAGATTTAGCTCCCTATTCTGGTTTTGTAGATTTGGATAACTATGCTCGCGAATTAAGAGACCTTATTGCACCTTACTATGGGTTAACTTCTAAAAATATAAATATTGGGTTGCTATTAATGGATGCCACGGCGCTTGCTGCCTCTTATAGGATTCAACTGCCTACAGAACTGATAATGTTTTTTAAATCCATAGTTTCTATTGAAGGCATGGGAAGAATCATTGTTAATGATTTCGACTTTTTAAATTATTCCATTGATTTTGCCTCCGAGCTAGTAAAAGAAAGATATGAACCACAAAAATTAGCTCGTAATTTATCTATAATTGCCAGAGATACAAACTCACTTTTTACCACCTTGCCTCGACAAATAAAGCAACTACTTAGAAGACTTAACAGTCCTAATTTTTCTATTAATGTAAGTTCAGAGGATGTATACAATTTAAAAAAATCAGTGGAAACTTCCTCAAATTTATTATTTTTAGGCCTTGTTATAGGTTCGCTTTTGCTGAGCGCTTCTATTTTAAATCTAGTAGAATCAGCAAGTAAAGTTTTCGGCTTGCCCTTTTTAAGTTTTATGGGCTTTGCCATGGCTGCAGGCCTGAGCTTAGTTGCTTTTTATAATTATATTAAAAAATAACAAAAAAGTTAACAGAGCAAAAAACTACACCCATTAATTGCGGATAGGGAATACTTAGCACTTAATTAATATACAAAATTCGTATTTAAAACCAAATAAGTTCCTAAAGCAAAAATTCCAGCAATCAGTAATGGCCATGACCATTCAGATACGAGTAACATAAAACCTCCATATTTTATTAGAAGTGAGGTTCAAATCCATGAACCTCACTCGAATTTATTAACCGAGTAACTTAAGTGCTATTTGTTGAGCAGAATTGGCTTGTCCTAAAACTGAAACACCAGCTTGCATTAAAATTTGGTTTCTAGTGAGCTCAGCTGTTTCATTGGCTATATCCGCATCACGAATTCGTGAATTAGCAGCTGATAAATTTTCATGTGCAATGTTCAAGTTATTAATGGTTGAAGTGAGTCGATTTTGTAAAGCTCCAAAGTTAGCTCTCATAGAGTTTACAGAAACCATTGCCATATCAACGACATCTATACTTGATTGTGCCATTTCTTTTGAGGAAACTGATTCAGCTACGATGCCCAAGGCTTCAATAGTTGAATTTGCAGCTGCCGAGTTAAAAGAAATTCGATCTTTAAACGGATCGTTATGCACACCCACTTGAATATCCATTACTCCACCAGTTCCATTCAATAAATCGGCTCCATTATACGCAGTGACTTCCGCAACACGTTGAATCTCAGACTTAAGTTGCTGATACTCAACATCAAGAAACTTTCTTTCTACATCGCCAATAGTATCTGAAGATGCTTGTACAGCTAATTCTCTTAATCGAATTAACATAGATGAAATTTCATTCAGTCCACCTTCTGCAACTTGCACCAGAGATACACCATCATTAGCGTTTCTATTAGCTTGTGAAAGTCCACGAATCTGACCTTTCAGATTTTCACTGATTGCTAAACCAGCCGCATCATCTGCAGCTTGATTAATTCTGAAACCAGAACTTAATCTTGCTAAAGACTGGTCTAAAGCCTTTTGTGTACCGAAAAGGTTTTTTTGTGCGTTTAATGAAGCTACGTTAGTAGCAATTCTTAATGCCATCTTATCCTCCCTGCATGGCGAGTTCCTCCTTGAATCTTGGCCAACCTTGGCCTAACAACACATCATGTGTTGGTAAATGGTTTAAAAAGAGACACTGTCTCTAACTATTTATCGGATTGAGACATTTTCAGTGGAGTCTAGTTTTGTAAAAGGTGACAGGCCCTCTTTCCGGACGCAAAGCAATAAAAAATCTATTATTGCT
>JAGRAE010000097.1 GCA_020435005.1 Bdellovibrionales bacterium | reverse complement strand
AAAGTTGATAAAAGAACAACCCCCCAATACCCTAGCAATGGCCATTCATACCCTGTTTTCACAATTAAAAAAACCTTATGTCTGTAAAACCAAACAGCCACTGCGCAAGTAAATAATAGGAGTGCGCCCCAAGAAAAAGCCTCCATACCAGCCATAGACAAACATAGGGAAAGACTATAAAGAATAAGAAAACTGCTTATTATTTTATTCCAAAGACTATTCGAAAACAGCCTTAATTTCATAACTTTAGATTCAGTGGCGCTCATTTATGTTTCCTTCAATAAGCCACTGTTGAAACATTAAAATATTCCACAAGGACATATTCCAATTACGATGACCTGATTTGTGCTCTTCCCATCTTAATCGAATATTTTTTACATCTAACATTCCAGATTTTTGTAGCATACTCTCGGACAATAAAGTTTCTGCCCAATCATTTAAAGGTCCACGCAGCCATTCACCAATAGGCATACCAAAACCCATTTTTGGTCGCTCGATTAATTCTTTAGGAACATACTTGTACAATAGTTGGCGTAATATCCATTTTCCCTGTCCCTTATTTATTTTAAGATTAAGTGGTAATTTCCAAGCAAACTCAATAACTCTTCTATCAAGAAAAGGAATACGCCCTTCTAAACTCACTGCCATTGATGCTCTATCAACTTTTGTCAGGATATCTTCAGCCATATAAGAACAAAAATCAATATACATCATTTTTTCCCTAGGATCTAAGTTTTGCAAATTTTCATTTAAATAATTTAAAATCGACCAAGCTCTCTGACTACTTGGTACGACCTCATTAATTTCTTGCCAATTTGAAAGTAAACTCAAATACATTTCCATATCAGATTTAGCTTTCATAACTCTTGAAGCTTTATACAGCTTATCTCCAATTTGCTTAACTCTTAATGATTGAGGGAGAATTGGCTTTATAGCACCAAATAGACTGTCCCAATTTTCTGGTGGCAATACCTCTATTGATTTTATTCCTATAGTTTTTAACCATTGAGGTTTTTGTCCCACCTTATCCCAAATACGAGAAGCCAGGAAATAGCGATTATAACCACCAAACATTTCATCACCACCATCTCCTGAAAGGCTCACCGTAACTTCTTTTCTCGCTAATTTAGAAACTAAATAAGTTGGCACTTGTGAGGAATCAGCAAAAGGTTCATCATAAAAGTGATGCAACTGTGGAATAACATCCCAAACATCCTTAGGTGTTAAGTAAAGTTCGGTATGATCTGTTCCAAGATGTTCAGCAATAGCTTTTGCAAAAGGGGCTTCATTAAAGTCTTTATCGGTGAATCCAACAGAAAAAGTTTTTACTTTCTGTGAAGAAAGCTTTTGCATAATTGCCACTACACTAGAAGAGTCCACCCCACCCGATAGGAAAGCACCCAATGGCACATCGGAAATCATTTGTTCAGAAATAACTTCTTCCAAAATAGATCCTAACTGATCAATAGCCATTTCAGGGTCAGAAAACTCTAATCGTTTGTCTGAAATATAATTGTCAAGTTGCCAATAGGGTTTAGGTGATAACTTTGCACCATTAGTGAAAGGTGAAAAATCATTAGTATATTTAAGCTTACCATTTTCTATATCAAAAATTATATATGTACCTGGCATTAGTTTAAATGTATTTTTAAAAATGGAATAAGGAGCTGGCACATAATTGTGACGCATGTAAAGTGCTAAATTATCGACATCAATCTCATCGCTCCAATTACCGAGAGCTTTTATAGCTTTCAATTCAGAGGCAAAGCTTAATTGACCATTTGCCATTGAATAATAAAGAGGTTTCTGGCCACTTCTGTCTCGCGCTAAAATAACTTGATTATTCTGTTTATCTAGAATGGCAAGAGCAAACATACCACAAGCTGCATCTAAGGTTTTTTCTATTCCTATTTGCTCAATACAATTAATCAAAATTTCTGTATCTGAATGCCCTATTAACTTTAAATCACTGGGTAACAACTTTTTTAACTTATTAAAATTATAAATTTCTCCATTATAGCAAATAACAAATCTTTCACTTTTAGACAGCATGGGTTGATGACCTGCCGGAGACAAATCCAAAATTGATAACCTAGCATGTGCAAAACCCAGCCCAGTAGGTTCATGATAATACTCCCCTTTTGAATCAGGTCCACGATGATGGATACTTTGCCCCATATGAACAAGCTTTTTTAAAGCTTCTTGTTTAGGGAGTTGATTTACAAAACCAGCAATGCCACACAAAGTTTAATTCCCCATAGATTTGTGATTTTCTATGTACCACTTAATTGATTTTCTTAACCCCGACTCAATGTCGTCTGTTGGTTCATACCCGATTAATTGAGATCCCTTATTTATATCTGCTAAAGAATGCCTAACATCTCCCGCTCTAAAATCTTCATACTGTGGTTCATGAAAATTAATATTTGGTTCTAATTCCATTAACATTTCTTTAATCATATAAAATAACTGATTAAGACTTGTTTGCTGGTGATAGGCGACATTATATTCTTGATTGGCCGCATTTTTATTTTTTGTTGTTGCACATTTTAAGTTCATTTGTACAACGTTATCTATAAAACAGAAATCCCTACTCGTTTCTCCATCGCCAAAAATTGTAATTGGCTTTTGTTCCAACATCAAACCTATCCATTTTGGAATTACAGCTGCATAAGGACCATTAGGTTGTTGATGAGGACCAAATACGTTGAAATACCTCAGACCAATTGTTTCTAGGCCATATGTTTTTGCAAAGACATCTGCGTAAACTTCATTCATAAATTTTGTGGCGGCATAGGGGGATAGAGGTTTGCCTATACTATGTTCTACTTTTGGCAAATTTGGATTATCACCATATATAGAACTGGAAGAGGCATATACTACACGTTGAATGCCAGATTCTTTTGCCGCCCATAATACATTCAAGAATCCACTCACATTGGACTCATGACTAGCTAATGGGTTTTTTATAGATCTCGGCACTGAACCTAATGCCGCTTGATGAAGTACAAAATCCACATCTGACATTGCTTTTTGACAATCTTCAAGTGCTCTAATGTCTCCTTCATAAAATTCAAAACTACTGTTAGGATTTGTGCTGGCTAATTGATTTAAAAACTCAATATTGCTTTTAAGGCCAGTGGAAAAATTATCTAAGCCCACAACTTTTTGATTTAAACTAATAAGTTTTTTAACTAAATTGGTGCCAATAAAACCTGCACAACCTGTTACAAGCCAAACCTTCTTTGTTTCTGCCAGTTCATTGTAAAAATCATCAATGGCCACTTTTACATCCTCAATAGGGTCATTCCCCAGTTTATAACGTTTTCTTGAGACCATATTCCTTTTACATCAAAAACAACTGAGTCATTTTTTAAAAAAGAGGGCTGTTGACCACTTCCCAACTCCACAAAAGCCTTATGTGCAACGGCTACTACTAATGCATCTGAAGCCTCTAATTTTTCAATGGGAGTAAGCTTAACATTGTACTCTTCCATCGCCTCCTCAGGCGAAGCTTCAGGATCGCATATTTGAACTTCAACACCATAATCGGATAGAGCATCGACAATATCTACGACTCTAGTATTCCTTAAATCAGGGCAGTTTTCTTTAAAAGTTAAACCTAAAACTGTAACTTTACTTCCCAAGATAGAAATACCCTTTTTTATCATAGCTTTAATAGTTCTCTCAGCTACTCTGCGTCCCATAGAATCGTTTATTCTTCTGCCAGCTAAAATGACTTCTGGTTGGTAACCTAATTTTTCAGCTTTATAAGTCAAATAGTAAGGATCCACACCAATACAATGACCACCCACTAATCCAGGTGTAAAAGGCAAAAAGTTCCACTTAGTACTCGCTGCCTTAATTACATTTAAGGTGTCTATATTCATTCTTTCAAAAATAACACTAAGTTCATTCATTAAAGAAATATTCAGGTCTCGCTGTGTGTTTTCTATAACTTTTGCTGCCTCAGCAACTTTTATAGATTCTGCAGGATATACACCGGCATCAACAACACTTCCATAAACAAATTGAACTTTTTCTAAACTTTCTTGATCTTGAGCAGAAATAACCTTTTTTATTTTTGTAAATGTATGCTCTTTATCGCCCGGATTAATACGCTCAGGACTATAACCTACCTTGAAGTCTTGACCGGCTTTTAAGCCAGACTCTCTTTCTAAGATGGGAATGCAATCTTCTTCTGTAGCACCAGGGTAGACCGTTGACTCATAAACAACTATATCACCTTTCTTTAAAGCTCTTCCTACACTTTCTGAAGCCTTTAATAAAATTGTTAAATCTGGTTGCTTTACTTCATTTACTGGAGTGGGCACCGCTACAATATGAAAATTAGCTTTTTTTAAATCTTCAATTGAATCAGTATAAGTAATTTTTGCTGATGCTAGTTCTTCATCAGTAACTTCCTTAGTAAAATCTATTCCTTCTTTTAGCTCTTGAATGCGTTTCTTGTTTATATCAAAACCAATTGTTGAAAATTTTTTTGCCATAGCGACTGCTACTGGTAAACCCACATAACCAAGACCAATTACAGAAATGACGGGAGTGTAATTCAAAACTATTCTCCTTTTTGTGATTTAAAAGTCAAAATTGCCCTATTTGCGGCAAAAAATGTAGCTCTAATATAGATGTTCCTTGATATTGGCTAGCCGCACAATTGCCTCTGCGCATTATTCTTTTAATAAGTGGCGGAACAACTGTTTACTTTTTTCAACACCAGGTTGTCCATATATTTCCACATCAAGGTTTTTGCCAATAGTTCCAATTGTTAATGCAAATACCATATGCAAAGCCAAGACACTCTCTAATGAAAGCCCTTTAAGAGTTAATAATGCCCTTGGATTACCCTGTAAACTTTCATAGGTGGCCTTACAGTATTTATTCATAATTGAATCGAGTTGATAACTATTTAGATAACTGGCTCTTTCACTAATCCAATTTGTGTTATAGCTCATTTTATGCATCGGCTCTATCTGAATAAATAACTGTGATTTATCGGGGAATCCTTCTTCCATTTGTTGCAAAAGTGAATGTTGATCGTTGGTTCCCAAACAACAAAATGGAGTTGAAACACGGTGTGATTCATCCTTGTATTTTCCGAGGGATTCAGCCCAAATCTGTTCCAGCCAAAAACCAAACTCTCTAAGCCTTTCGGTGTATAACCAGATATTTGAAATCCATTTTTGCTGTCTAAAACTGTCTAAATAAAATGCAGATAATTGTTCTACAACTTGAAAGTTTTCACTGAACTTTGTCATTTGCTTTTTTAATAAAGCAAAATCCTGATATAAGAAAGTAATGGGCATCAAACCATAAGAGCTAAATACTGAAAATCGACCTTCAATATCGCCATTTGCACGAATGACTTCAAGGTTCTCCCTTTCTGCCCACTCCCCTAATACCGAATCTTCATTTTCTGTCACTACAAAAACATTTTTTTTATTTTTAAATAGCAAGCCTTCAGTTTTTTCTAATAAACTATTTAAAATAAATAAAGTTTCGGTTGTTGATCCACTTTTAGAATTCACAAACCAGGCAGTTTTATCTTTATTTTTGACTCTAGAAATTTGGCGCGCCAAATAATCCTCATCAATGCGGTCAAAATAAACAAATTTTTGGTCAATTAAGCCCGGCTCTAAGGCATTAATAATACTTTTAGAGCCCTGAGAACTACCGCCAATACCTATTATAGCGACCTGATCATAGTTTTTTAGCAAAGCGTGGTAGGAGCTTAATTCCTCCCAAGGAAACTTGTCAGTCAAAATTCTAAGAAATCCATATTTCTTATCATCAAACAAGTCTTGTAAAGATTTTTTAACATCTAGGGGAACGTTCACTTCGTGTGGAAACTCTAAATTGACCATATTCACAAATTACTGTTTTTTGAATATGGAGTCTACTGATTTATTGACACTACTATTGATATATAGAAAACTTAAGCCATCTAACATTAAATACAGGTTTTAAAATGAGTTTAATACTTAAACAGATTTTTCAGTTTTTAAAATTACTTAACTCTGACACTGCAACCAATCAAATTGCGGCTGGGATCGCCATGGGTTTTATTTTAGGTATGACTCCCGCCTTATCCCTCCAAACTCTCTTTGTTTTTGCGTGTATTTTTTTGTTTCGTATTCAAATGGGTGCTGCATTTTTAACTGCATTCTTTTTTAAGTTTGCAGCTTTTTTGCTCGATCCTATATTCGACAGTGTAGGTGCAATAGTTCTATCTGCAGAATCTTTAAAACCCTTATTTACAACACTTTACAATATGCCCATCATACCTTTTACTCGCTTTAATAATTCTATTGTTATGGGCTCTGGCGTGGTGTCGATTCTCTTATCTCCTTTTGTTTTTATTTTAGCTAAATTTCTAGTAACTAAATATCGTGAGAAAGTTGTAGCTAAATTTAAAGAAAGCAAATTTTGGAAAGCGGTGAAAGCCACTTCCTTCTACAAATGGTACTATAAATATGACGAACTCTATGGATAAAACATCAGAAGATAAAGATAAAGACAACACAACTAAAAGCAAAAAAGAAAAAAAACCAAAAGGTCCAATACGCTTTGAAGCAATCATCCCTTTTTTTCTTTTCGTAGGATTAGTTTATGCCTACTTCACTTTATTCTTCGATGGTCACTTAAGAAAGGGCTTGGAGTTTGCAGGAACTATGATTCATGGAGCTGAAGTGAACATTGCTGATATCGACTCTAGCTTTTGGGGCGCATACTTCCAAATGGAAGGCTTGGAAATAACCGATAAAGAAAAACCTGAACAAAATTTAATTCAAGTTGCTAAGATCCGTTTTGAACTGTCATGGGACGCATTATTAAGAGCTAAGTTTGTAGTTAATGACGCTACTATTGAAGAAATTATGGCTTATGCACCAAGAAAAAAAGCTGGAAGAATTGTTCCGGTTGAAGAAAAGGCGGAAAGTGGAACTAACAAAACACTCCAAGAGGTAGAAAGTAAAGTCTTAGAACAAAGCAAGGAACAATTTAACGAAAATGTTTTGGGAGATGTAGCTTCTATTGTTGGAGGAACGGATCCAAGTGAGCAGCTCAAAAATATGCAAGCAGATTTAAAGTCTGATGCAAGAATTAAAGAGCTTGAAAATTCATTAAAAGAAAAAGAAAAAGTTTGGAAAGAACGAATCAACAAGCTCCCACAAAAAGCAGAAATTGATAAATTAATTGCAAGATCCAAACAGCTTAAATTTGACACCCGCAATCCTAAGCAATTCGCTGAAGATTTAAAAGAAATGGACAAAATATTAAAAGAGGGTGATAAAATTGTTAAAAATTTTAACGAAGCTAGCAGCTCATTAAAAAATGATGTTAATAGCTTTAACACGGATATGAAAGGTCTTGATGAGCTTATAAAACAAGACATCAACGATTTACAAAAAAGATTAAAAATACCAAGCATTAATGTTTCTGATTTCTCAAAAGGACTATTTGGCCGTATGATCAATGAAAAACTCGGTAAATACGCCAAGTATGTAGCCTTAGCACGCGAATATATGCCTCCCAAAAAATCAGAAACTCAGAAGTCTGAAGAAAACCAGCCTGTAGCACCAAAATCACGTCAAGTTGGAAAAAGTTTTGTATTTCCTAAAAAGAAGGCTTATCCACTTTTTTGGTTAAAACAAGCTAAGATTTCTTCAAAAGAAAGCGACTCTGAATTTAGTGGAAATATTTCTGGTGAGATACAAAATGCAACAACCCAACCTATTTTATTGGGCAAGCCAATGACCATTGATATAAAAGGTGATTTTCCCAAACAAGGAATCTTAGGACTGACCACTAATATCGTGGTAGATCACACTACTGAGTCACCTTACGAAAAAATAGAAACAACAATTGAACAATATCCACTTGGTTCTCAAAAATTATCTGACTCTAATGATGTCAAATTAATTATAAAAAGTGCTACAGGCCAAATGAGATTAAGCGGAATTTCTAGAGATGAAAAAATACATTTTCTCGTAAAAAATAAGTTTAGCAATGTAAATTATGAGATTGATTCAAAAACAGAACTTGTTAAAGATGTCCTGATAAATGTAACATCAGATTTACCAGCACTAACTGTTGATGCTGAAGCTTCCGGTCCTTTAAGTCAGCTCAAATGGAAAATTAAATCAAATTTAGGCAATGAACTAAGCAAAGGATTTAAAAAAGAGCTAAAAGCTAAGGTTGATGCTGCCAAAAAACAACTGAATGAATTTGTAAATAACCGTATTAAAGGTGAAAAAGACAAGTTAATGGGTCAGTTTAATAACATAAAGGGTGGCATTGATAGTCAAATTAATTCGAAAAAAGGTGAACTAGACAAGGCTAAGAATCAAGCCAAAAATGAAATGGACAACAAAAAGAAGTCCTCAGATCAAGGCGTAAAAAAAGAAGCAAAGAAAGCTGAGAAAAAACTTAAAAAATTATTGGGATTCTAGTGATTTTCCCTTAAATCTAAGGTAGAAATTGGCCTAGATTATTTGAGGGGAAAAAATGACACATCATTCTATTATTGCTATATTATCACTTTTAACCTTAACCGCTTGTCAGTCTTCAAAAGTAAATACAAATAATGAAGAGTTAAAAAATAGCTCACATAATTATTCTCATGTAGAACCTATTCCCATGGACCCTTATCAGCTTTTAAAAGGGTTTAAACAATTTACTTTTGCTGGGAAGCGTACGGGAGAGGGATATTTTAGTGCAGACGGCACTCATTTTGTCTTTCAAAGTGAGCGTGAGTCCAATAACCCTTACTATCAAATATACTTAACTAATTTATTAACAGGCAAAACCCAAAAAGTTTCTCCTGGTTACGGCAAAACGACTTGCGCATGGGTACACCCCAGCAATCAAAAGGTCTTATTTTCTTCTACCCATGAAGATCCAGAGGCTAAAGAAAAAATGAAAGAAGAATTAGAGTTTAGAAATTCCGGCAAAAAACGCAGGTATTCTTGGGACTATGATGACACCTATGATATCTATGCTGCCACCTCTTCTGGAAAAATCATTAAAAATTTAACCAAAGTAAAGGGTTATGATGCTGAGGGCGCTTACTCACCAGATGGACAATGGATTGTATTTTCATCAAACAGACATGCCTACAGCACAAAACTTTCTGAAGAAGATCAAAATAAATTAAAGCAAGATCCTAGTTTATTTTTAGACATTTACATTATGAAATATGATGGTTCACAAGTAAAAAAGTTAACACATAAAATGGGTTATGATGGCGGTCCCTTTTTCAGTCCCGATGGTAAAAAAATAGTTTGGCGACATTTTGAAACTAATGGACATGTTGCTGAAATCTACACGATGAATATTGATGGCACAGAACAACAACAAATAACTCATTTAAAATCTATGTCATGGGCTCCTTTTTTTCACCCATCTGGTGATTATATCGTCTTTACCACTAATCGACATGGCTATAAAAACTTCGAACTCTATATTGTAGATGCACAAGGAAAAGCTGAACCTATTAGAGTGAGTTATTTAGAAGATTTTGACGGACTGCCTGTTTTCACGCCCGATGGTAATCATTTAACATGGACTCGCCGATCACAGGGTAAATCTCAAATATTCATAAGTCAGTGGGATGATTTAAAAGCTAGAAAATTATTAGGTTTAACCCCCACCAAGATAAAAACTCATGAACTATCCTACAAGATTCAAGCCGATGACATTAAACGCACAGTTAATTATTTGGCATCTGCTGCTCTTAAGGGGCGTAAAGCTGGATCGGAAGAGGAAAAAATATATACAGAAAATTTAGTAGAACTTTTTAAGGGCTATGGACTTTCTCCTGGTTTTAACAATTCTTTTTATCATGAATTTTCTTTTGCTTCAGGTGCTGAACTTGGAAAAAACAATCGCTTGCTTTCAAATTTAGAAAATGAAGATTTTGATTTGGGCAAAAATTGGTCCCCTTTAGCCTTTTCAAAATCAGGTACATTTGCCAATGCACCAGTGGTATTTGCCGGTTATGGTCTAATGACGCCAGAGACCGATAAGTTTCCTGCCTACAATTCTTATGAAAATTTTGATGTAAGAGGTAAATGGGTCATTGTTTTTAGATACATTCCCGAAGATGTAAATCCTGAATTAAGAGCACATTATAATAGATATTCAAAACTACAACATAAAGTTATGGTGGCAAGGGAACAGGGTGCATTAGGAGTTCTATTTGTAAGTGGTCCAAATTCAAGCGTTAAAAGTCAATTGATTGAATTTAATAGCAGTGAAAATACTGGAGCACTTTCACTCCCGGTTATTTCAATATCTGATGAAATTGTAAATAAGTGGTTTAAAAATCAAGGTTTTGACTTAGAGGAATTACAATCAAAATTAGACAAGGGCATAACTGTTGCGGCCTTTGCATTTGATAGTTTGAAGTTAAGTGCGAGTATTAATATTAAACATAAACAAGCTATGGGAAAAAATGTATTAGCTTTACTTAAATTTCCTGGAGCAAAAAATACACTTGTTATTGGTGCGCATGGAGATCATTTAGGCACTGGAAAATCCAGCTCTTCTCTTATGCGATCTACGGATACAACCGATATTCATTTCGGTGCAGATGATAATGCAAGCGGCGTTGCTGCTGTAATTGAGATAGCCCATCAGCTAAGCCACTTGAAAAATTCAGGAAAACTTAAGTTGAAGCAAAACCTAATGTTTGCCGTCTGGTCAGCCGAAGAAATAGGTGTCTTAGGTTCGAGAGCCTTTTTAGAGGATTTTAAAAAACTAAACAAAAGCACTTACCCTTTAATTAGTACCTACTTAAATATGGATATGATTGGACGTTATAAAGAAACGCTTAATATTCAAGGGGTCTCATCAAGTAATGATTGGCTATCTACTCTAGAACCCCTACTTATTCAGTCTAATCTTTCTGTTAATTTATCTGAAGATCCTTACGTACCAACAGATGGAATGCCTTTTTATATGCTGGGCATACCATCTTTAACTTTTTTTACAGGTGCACATGAAGACTACCACACACCACGTGATACTCCTGATAAACTAAATTATGAGAAAAATGCAGCTATTGCTTCTTTGGTCAGCGACCTAGCTGTAAAATTAGCAAGTGAGCAAAAAGCTATTCCCTATTCAAAAGTGAAAAGACAAAAAATGGGAGAAGGTCGCGGCTTTAGAATTTATTTAGGAACTATACCCGATTATGCTGCTGGAAAAATTAAAGGTGTAAAGTTGTCTGGCGTTATTAAAGGCGGCCCTGCAGAGTCAGCTGGTTTAAGACAAGGGGATATTATAGTTGAGTTAAGCGGTAAAAAAATTGAAAACATTCACGACTATGTTTACTCTCTTGAAACTTTAAAGCCCAATCAAAAAACGAAAGTGGTAGTTTTGCGACAAGGAGACAAACAAGAACTTGATATAACACCAAAATCAAAGAAATAAAAAAATCTTTTAAATGTTTCCATTTAATTTTTTTTGTTTTCCTTGATTATACTTTCAAAAAATTCTTTGGCATAGGGGCTTGACCAATCGTCGACTCCAGCCACTTTTCTAATGAGTTTATTGTCATAACCAAGAACATAAGATTCTGGTAAAACAGAAGTTCCATATTTTTTTGCAACTTCTTGCTCTTTATCCCACATAACATACAAGTAAGGGCTTTCAGCGTTGAAAGCTTTAAGAAAATTATTCATATCTTCTTCTGAATGATCAGCTGATATGGCAAGCAGAACAATTTCTCCCTTAAAATCATTTAATAATTTTAATAAAGATGGAAACTCTTCCACGCATGGGTCGCACCATGAGGCCCAAAAATTTACAATAACAATTTTATTTTTAAAATCAGATAGCTTAATAGTCTTACCTTTAATATCATTCAGTTCAAAATCTGGAACTCCATTTTTTGAAATTTCATTTAAAATTTGTGTGCTTTCAGGTGGCTTTTGACCTTGAGTTAAAAAATCTTTATATATAGACCATAATCCCCACATTAGACCAGCAGTTACAGTAACAGCTATTATAGCTTTAAAATGATTCATATTATTTCAAACTCTCTTTCAATATTATCAGGAAAATCATTAAACAGACGCCAACCACTTCTTTGGAATAAATATTTATTTACTCCATAATGTGTCATTGTTTTTATCATTTTCCCACTATATCTCAAAATTTTTGCTGAGTCTGTATTTGAAAATGCCCATTTTTTTAATTCAATCTCTCTAATTTTAAGATCAGGTACTTCTGTTAACAAGACATTTAACTGTAAATTAAATTCACTTCCATCGGATAAAGACTTGAAAGCCAAATCTTTTAAAACTTCTACGCGTATTAAAATGAATCTAGAACCAATATCTGAAAATTTATAATCAGACAATAAATGCTTTAGAGGTTCTGCCACATTACGACTCATTCTTTGTACAATTTTAGCATTTAAGTCTAAATGTGACTTGAAAATCCGCTTACCAAAAAAGACATCAACTTCTGGATTATTATGTTGATACGTACAAAAAAGCTTAAGGATTTCATTTGGACTACCTTTATAACTACTAGGAATTATTAAACAGTAATCAAATTCATTTTCTATTAAATAATTAAAAACAATCTTATGACTCCCACCAATCCCATAGTTTTTTTTATTCTTAAAAATTTTTAATTTATTTTTT
>JAGRAE010000096.1 GCA_020435005.1 Bdellovibrionales bacterium | reverse complement strand
CCCAAGTTGAATCAACAGAGTCGTAAGAGTAATTGCTGCAAACACCATTTTTTCCCAATGTTTCCGTCAAGCCATCAATTAAATGCCAATTACTTTGTATTCCTGGCGCAACAACTAAATAATCATAATCTAAAACAGTGCCATCTTTAGTAATAACTTTATTATTTTGAGGATCAAAGCTGTCGGCGAAATCTTGAACCCAATGAATTCCTTTTTTTAGAAGTTCAGTCATGGGTCTGCGACTATCTTCTTTTTCAACAATCCCGCCACCAACTAAGGTCCACCAAGGTTGGTAGAGATGATCTTTATTAGGCTCTACTATGGTGATTTGTTCAGGAGATAGTCTTCTAGCAAGACCATGAGCAACAGATAATCCCGCAGTACCACCACCAATAATCACAATTTTTTTTTCTTTCATAGTTGTTTCTCCTCGATGTAATATTATCTTACCTAAAAACAAAAAGTGAGCAAATAGAAAACCAATGGTAAGGAGTTGAATGATCTCGTTAATGGGACAATATGTCCTTATTGTTAATTAAATTTAATCTATTTATGTTGTCGCGGTGGAATGGCAATTGCTAATATCTTTATTGATGGAGGTAAATTATGGAAATTAAGGCATTTTTTGATCAAGACACTTACACTCTCACATATGTGGTTTCCGATCCTAGCACGAGTGATGCCGTGATTATTGATCCTGTACTTAACTATGATCCAAAAGCATCTACATATTCTTTAGAGTCGGTTGATGAAGTGAGTGAATACATTAAAAATAGAAATTTAAATCCACATTACATATTAGAAACGCATGCTCATGCTGATCACTTGTCGGGCTCTCAATTTCTGAAAGAAAGATTTCCTAATTCAAAAATCGCTATCGGTGAGCAAATAGTTAAAGTTCAAGAATTGTTCAAGGGCGTATTCAACTTTGGTGATGAGTTTAAGATAGATGGTAGTCAGTTTGATGAATTGTTAAAATGTGGAGAAAAATTTCAAGCGGGAAGTCTATGGTTTAAAACCTTGCCAACTC
Organism: Bdellovibrionales bacterium; assembly: GCA_020435005.1. Taxonomy (GTDB): domain Bacteria; phylum Bdellovibrionota; class Bdellovibrionia; order Bdellovibrionales; family UBA1609; genus JACKAN01. The sequence goes on along the minus strand of JAGRAE010000096.1, from coordinate 11,706 downwards.
CAGGTCACACTCCAGCTTGTAGCAGTTTTTTAACTGAAGGGGGTGTCTTTACAGGAGATGCATTGTTTATGCCTGATTATGGAACAGGTCGTTGTGATTTTCCGGCAGGAAGTGCTGAGGATCTTTATGATTCGATCACTCAACAGCTTTACACTTTACCAAATGAAACAAAGGTGTATGTGGGACATGATTATTTGCCCAATGGAAGATCTCTGGAGTTTGAGACAACCATTGGCGAATCAAAAGAAAGAAATATTCGTTTAAAGGGCTCTACGACAAAAGATGAATTTGTTCTGTTTCGCAAACAAAGAGATGATGAATTAGATGCTCCTCAATTGTTACTCCAAAGTGTTCAGACAAATATTCGGGCTGGGCAAATGCCACCTGTAGAGTCTAATGGACTGAGTTATTTAAAAATACCAATACGAGCGAAGTAATATTAACTTAATCTTCGAGCCGGTAGGCAAATGCCGGTTCAAACTCCCCAATATGAGTGTAAATTCGTGCAAATTTAAAGCCCGTGTGTTCGATCTTGCCGGTGGCTAAAAATAAAGATCCCTGAGCAGGTCCTCCACCAATAGGCATACCGCTTTCGGGTCCTAAATGTATGGCGATTTCTTTAGTGAGTGTGGAAAAATATACGTTTGCAATTAATGTGGGAAATTGAATAGGTGAAACTTCTTTGCTGGGATCTGGTATATGAGTGATAATAGCTTTCACAATGTAGATTGGAAATTGTCGACCATTTACGGTTGTTGTTGTTGGGTATTTAACAATGTCAATTTTGTGTGAAAATTCAAATTTTTTCTTTCTTACAGGATCTATTTTTTTTGAAATTAAATCGATTCTGTAGACACCTATGAGGTTTAAACTATTTATTTCTTCGAGTGTAGCCTTATTGACCTTATCTACGTACTCTTCCTGTTCACTCGTTTCAATATTTGATTCTAAACCCGTATCGCAAGCTAAAAGCAAAAATGACATAAATAAAAGGATGTATTTAAACATATCCTTCCTCCTTAGAAAATGGCTGTGGTTTCTTTCTCGAAAATAGTTTACTAAACAACTTGTCGATATCTCTAATAATGGCGTAACCACAAGGAATCCAAATTAGAGTTAAAAGTGTTCCGCTAACTAGCCCCCAGGCTAGTGCCAAAGTCATGGGGACTAAAATGGAGTCATAACCTCCCCAACCATAAGCTGTGGGAAATAAGCCACCAACAGTTGTTAAGCTAGTTACTAAAACAGCTCTTAAGCGATGACTAGAAGCTAAAGCCAGGGCGCGATGAAAGCTGACTTGCCCTTCATTAATAACATCATTCACATAACTAATAAGCACAATTGCCGAGTTAACGACCACACCAGCCAAGCCAACAACTCCTATTAGAGCTAAAAAGCTCAATGGTTTTTGGTGAAAATAAAAGGCCCAACTCACTCCGATCAATCCTAGAGGAATGGTTGTTAGTATTAAAAAAGAGACTAAGTAGCTATGAAAAAGGAAAACCAAAATAGCAAAAATAGAGATTATAGCGATAATCATGGCATTTTTTAATGATGATGTAGATTCTTTTGTACTTTCTTCCTCACCGCCATAAGTGACAGTAATGCTGGGGTATTTTTGTGCTAATTTTTTAATTATTTTTCTAGCCTTTGCATTGGCTTTTATTGAAGTGATTTTTTCAACATCAACATCACTAATCACAGAGATCGAGCGTTTATAATTGTAATGTTTGCGAACCGCAGGCCCTTCTTGTTCTTCAATTTTAACAATGGAGTGCAAAGGTATCAGCCGACCTTGAGGTTCCATGATATAAGTGTTTTTTAAAGCATCTAAAGTGGCGCGATTCTTGTCATCATACCTTACGGTCAAATTAAAGTCTTTTCCATTATCTGTTAATTCTGTAGCAAAAGCGCCTTGCAAAGCCGTACGCATAGCTACACCAATACCCTCTGTTGTGATTTTCAACCGTGATATGGCGGCGTAGTTGGGAGTGATTTTAAATTCTGGTCCGCCGCGAATTTCGTTGTCCTCCAAATCCACGATTCCTTCAATTTTACCAAGTTCTGTTTTGAAATCCTTTACAATATCTTTGAGAGCTTTGTAATTTCTTGAGCGAAAAGTGATGTTTACGGCCTGACCTACAGGTGGACCTCTGCGAGCCACATCAAAAGTTAGTTTATTAAAAGGACCCTTGTCGATATCTCTGAGTTGTCTTAATACTTTTTTTGGATCAAGTATTTTCGCCTTTTCAATGTCTATGGCCACAGTGATCATACCTAAGTAATCGCCATTTTTTGAATCATCTGTTGTACCGATTCGCGTATTGCCAACACGAGTTACTAAGTATTTAACATTATCACCAAGAGTGGCTTGAATTTTTTTAGAAAGCTCTACTGCGTGTTCATCAGTTTGTTCAATAGTATTTGTAATAGGGCCTTCAAAACTGGCAAAATAATATTCTACTTCTTCAGAGGGAAAAAGTTCAAAACGGTTGGCAAAGATGTTTAGAAGTAGGCTTGAAACCAAAGCTATAGAAATAAACAGTAAAACAAAATATCTTTTCTTGATGCAAAAATACATGAATTTTTCAAAGGAATCTTTTAAATTATCAAACCAAGTTCTATTTTTTCCTGATTTTTTATCACTGTATTTGCTTAAGTCTTTTACCGTAAATTGTAGACGTGAGGGGAGTAATAAAAAACTTTCTAACACACTCATTGTTAGTGCAACAGAAACCATAATAGGTATCCAGCGAATAAACTGACCCATTATACCTTTTGTGACTAGCATAGGCAAAAAGGCGACTATTGTAGTTAAAATAGTTGCAGTTAAAGGAATCCAGAATTGATGAACAGCCTTTAATGCAGCTTCTTTATTGGGAAGACCATCCATTCTTAAACGCGCATAATTTTCACTGATGACCACAGAATTATCAACTAGCATGCCTATAGCGATAACCATTGCTAACATGGTAATATTGTTAAAATTGATATTCCAAATATACATTAACCCAACTGTGCCCATAAGAGCGAGTGGCAAGCTTAAAGAGGCCATTGCGCCGAGTGTTCCAGGCAAAAAGATCATCATAATCACAAAAACCAGAGCTAAACCCAAGAGGGCATTATTAACCACAATGTTTAAACGATCAGCGATACGTCCAGCCTCATCATTGTATTCAATTATCTTATAGCCCTCTGGAAGTTGTGCCTGGAACTTTTCAATTTCTTTCTTAAGTCTATTGACTGTGTCTATAGCATCAGATTGTGCTTTCTTAGAAATTGTTAATAAAGTAGCTGGCTCACCATTAACTTGGACTTCTATAGAAGGGTCTTCTTTTCCATCTTTAACTTGTGCAATATCCTTAATTAAAACTCTTTTTCCAGAAAAATTAGAACGCACAACAATTTCTGCCATCTCTTGTGCAGATTTAATTTGTCCAGTTACACGAACTAATTTTTGATTTTCAGGAATTCGGATATAACCTGCTGGGATGTTTTGGCTGCGGCGTCGAATAGCTTCAACAACTTCAGTAATACCTACGTAATGATTCTGCATTTTTTGAGGATCTAGTAAAACTTGAAATTCTCTATTTTGATAGCCAGAAAGTCTAATATTAGCTACACCAGGGTCGTCTTCTAAAACAGCTTCCAGCTGATCAACAATTTCATCACGCTTTCTATTTAAGTTTGAGCCCACAACAGCCATTTCAATGATGGGAATTTCTTTAGCGTTGAATTTCACAAACTTTGGCCGATCTAATATATCTGTTGGTAAATCTTGTACACGTTGTACACTTCTTTGAATATCGTCAGCCACTTTGTCGGTGTTAAAATTATCCATATCAATTCGCACGCTGACGGTACTTAGGCCAGTTTGTGAAGAAGAAGTAACATCTTTAATGCCTTCGGTGCCTCTTATTTCATCTTCAATTTTATTGGTAATCATTTCTTCAATTTCTTCAGGAGAGGCCCCTGGATAAGTTGTAGTTATTGAAACTTTGGCGAAATCTACAGGGGGACGGGATTCGCTTTTTACATTTTTTATTCCCATCAAACCTAAAAACATTAAAACTAAGACCAAAAGTCCACTCAATTTATAGTTATTGATAAAAAATTGAAAAAATGCCTTCAATGAATCTCCTTGAATTGTGATTTAACTAACAAGTCTAAGGCGGCTGCTAAACTATTTATAGAGACGTGATAGTCGCCGAGACTTCTAATTTTTTTTGTTTCTGTATCTGAGAGAGCGTTGTAGGTTTGGACAAGAGTATTGATATCACTACGTCCTTGACGAAAAGCCCTCTCAATTTGTTGAGCTGCTTTTTTACGAAATTCAAAACTCTTAAAATAGCTTTGTGCAATCATATAATTCGCATTAACTAAATCATGTAAACTCAATATCTGATTACGCAACTTATCTTTATTTATTTTTAATTGAACCTGGATTTTATCACGTTCAAACATAGTTTCCTTTAGTTCACCTTCAGTGGAGCGAGAGTAAATGGGAATATTTAAATTAAGTCCAATGGAGTAAATGGGTTTATCTCCACCCAACGCCTGACTCCAAGCTTCTTCAGGTGTTTCGTCTGCCCCCGTATAAGAAGCGGCAGCAATCAATTGTAGTTGTGGTTGATAGTTATTTTTTTTAATTTTCAAAGAATTATCTAAAATTTCAAAGTTCATAATTAAAGCCTTAATAGATCTTAATTCGTTGAGATCGTAACTAGGCAGATCTTCAGGCGGTAAAATTTCTTTGTTGATTTTAAATGTTAGTTCTTGAGGGACTTCTTTCTTTAAAAGACGAAATAATTCTCTTGTTTTTTCGAGATAAACTACAGAGTCCTTTTTGACTTTCTGGTTTTTTTCTTCCAATTCAGCCAAAGATATATTTAATTCACCTGGGTTGCTATAACCTAATTTAGCTTTAGATCGAATAATATTTGTGAGTTCTTCGAATCTTTTTTGTGAAGATAAGCTGGCGAGCAAACTCTCTTTAGCAACAAAAGTATCCCAGTAAAGTTTTAGGGCTTGTAAAGTTAATTCTTCAAGATCTTCTAACTTTTTGAAATTGGCGACTGTGGCATTAAGACGCCCAGAGTGTATACTTTTGTGAAAATTTACACCAAAGGCATTGCGCCATAATTCCTGAGATAAACTTAAGCTTAAAAGATCAGCTGTTCGACTGCTTGAAAAACCAGGATTATTGTTGGCTATAAAGGGGTTAAGGATGCTTCTTCTCGACTGTCGATTAGCGCTAAAATCTATTTTAGTGCCAGTGCTAAACATTTTATTAAAACCTAAATTATAAGATAAAGTTTCATCTTTTTCATTCTTTATTGCGCTGAGATTAACTTCTTTTGAATCTTCGTAATGGATGCTAGATTCAAACAACCAATCTAATCCGGCATAAGCTTTATCGACGTTAGTTAATGAAGAGCTTTCATTGAGTTTAATGAGTTCCACTTCAGAGCTTGTTGTAACAATTTGTTCTATTACTTCTTGGGGAGACAAGACTACTTCACTGGCAAGTAGAGACTTACCTGTTATAAATATAAAAAAAGTTAAAATGAGGTGCCAAAACCTATATTCCATGCGCTTTCATCCTCATTAAATGTATTTTGTAGCTCTAAAAAGTTTGTTGAACCAATGTAATATTTTAAATTTGCAAATAGATTTTTTGTATTTTCTTTGATGGACTCTTTAATCGCATGTGAGGCACTAGAAATGCTTGTGTATTTTTCAGCAAATATGTAATTAAATGCAATTGAAAAATTTTGTTTAAAAAAGTCAAAGTGAGTAGTAATTGACGGGCCCAATCCATATTTGTAATTAGTTATGCGAATATCATCGTAAACAGAATCCATTTGGTAACGCTCTTTTGTCTGGCTGTAGTCAAAAGAAAGTTTCAGCCCCAAATATGTAGGCTTTCCTGTTGGCAATTCAAAAATATCATATTGTGGCTGTAATTTTACTTGAAGGGCATTGTCAAAAAAAGTCTTGTTGATAGCTTTGTTAAATCGTGGATGAAAAACATTGGTTTGATTAGTGTGTGAGCCAAAGAGTAATGAAACAGATCGTTTTTTATAGATCTTTTTTTTGTTCGTATCAATCGGAACCTGGACAATCTGATTTTTATGGTTGGCAGCTTGTGCATTTAATTTTGGAAGGCTTAATTCTTGTTTTGCTTTCTGTAGAAGTGATTCGTCGGCCCAACATAAATAAAATGGTGCTAACAATAAATAAATGTAGCAGAAAAACTTCACTTACCTTTACCTCCCCCGAAGCGTTTTTAAGTCTATATTAGTTGAGTTTAATTGCCTACTTAAAAGTGCTTGGACGAATACGCAGAGAGTCGGCCCATTCGGGCTCAACGTATGTGTTTGAGAGATTGAGGCATTGTATTATGTTTTTATTTCTAGTGATGGATGTTCTAAAAAATCGATCTAAGCGGCTTAAATCTTTGTGAAGCCATAAGCGAGTGAATTTATCTAGTTGATCTCTTTCTAACTCCAATCTTTCTGTAAAGCTTAAAAGTAGATTACGTGATTTTCCTGTAAAAAAATTTATAATTTGCTTATCAAGTTCACTTGTATTTTTTACCGCTCCGAACTTCTTTAATCTCCATTTCGTAGGCATAAGTTGTTTGTTAAATGGTGAGGGCCATTGCATCGCTGAACCACCATTGTAATAGAAACGCAACCAGCGAAGCAAAGAACTATAAACGGATAATGTTTGGTTTTTTCCTTTGAAAGCACCAAAGGTGTAGCTATCAACTTGCGGTTCTTTTGTGATCTGTAATTGAATGTGTGATTTAAAGCTTTGAAAATGTATGTAGTAAAAACTTTCTGTATCTGAACTTTCAATTTTATAAGCAGTATTAAATTTTTCTTTAAGTTCCTCTATCAAGCGTAGCGATGCTTCTGTGGAATCACAGTGGGTCCAATGAATTTCATGTATTTGATTTATAATTTCAAACTCTGTATGTGGAGTGGAGTGGAGTAAATAGGATCTTAGCAGTAGTAATTTATATTTTAAATTATTTGAATGACCCAGAAGCAGTAACTGACGCCTTGAATCGTTCATCCAGAAAACACCAGGCTGAGTGGGTATTCGCTTGAAATACTCATGTCCGAAGCGTTTGTCAAAACGTGTATTCAAAGTAGATAAGTTCTTGGATGTATTCATGTTTTTAGCTCTAATTACAAAATATATCCCCGAGTGTTTGTGAGTATCAATATATTTGATGGAATAGAACAGAATTCATGTTGCAACGTATTATTAGTTGAATCTTAACATATGTAAAATTTACCATTTAAAGTGTGGGGGGGCGATGTTTACAAGAGTTTACTGAGGCAGGGAAGCTTCCATCGTCCTTTTTAGTTTTACTTGAGGATTTAAGTTTAAACTTTCACCAGAAATTTCAATGCACTTTTCTATAGCAGTTAAAGATTGTAATAACTGATTGGTCCTATGAACAGTCATCCGCAAGCGGTTGTAGTGTTCTGGAGTAAAATTAGAATTCCATATGGTTTGAATGGCTTCATCAATGGTCCATTGTGGTTTATCGGCTAGTATTTTTAATAGAAATAAAGCTTGTTTTTTACGAGAAACGTCTAAAGTTTTTTGTTGAAAATTTAAATATCTCTTGTCGCTATCAAACATGAGTTCCGTGAAGGAATCTTTGTCGAATTGTTTGGCGCGCTTAATCCAAAAAGTACGATCTTCGCTGTTAAAACCTGCAACAATCAGATTAATTTTATTTCTAAACTCATCCTTTAAAGCTTCATTTTGTGTTTTTGCAATATACAGGTTTAATAATTTCAAGTAAGAGCCTAGCGGAATGTCTCGGGCAGCCATACTGATTTCATTGTCTACATGATCTGGTAGATCATGTAGACAAAGCTTAGCTACTAGCAATTCGTATTTGCTAAGATTATTGAGCCTTTGGTAATGGATTTTATGCTCATTGGAGATGGGAAAATTCCTTAAACTAGCTTCCTCAATAAAATCTATATAGAATAAGTTTTTATCATATTCGAAACTATTTGTATTATTTAAAATCTTTTCGACACGGGCCCACGCATGCTGAGGGCCGATTAAATTTAATTCCGCTAACATTAGACTATGTTCAATCTCGATGTTTACATATTCAGGGGTGTTATTTTGATTAAAGCTCAATAGTTTGGTGTATAAAAGACTTAATTCTTCGTTCGCTGGTAACTGGCTTTTTAATCTTAATAATTGCGGTGCTAAAAGTGAAAAATATCTATAAGATTGTTGTGTTGTTGAGTGATGATGTAAGTTTTCATAAATGCTTAGGGCTTGACCTAAGCGCCCTTCTTCTTCGTAAAATTTGGCAAGAGTTAAAGAGCATGTAAATCGCGTATCAAAAGCTAATTCACGTGCTTTTTCTGCAAGGATACGGTTTGCTTTTTGATAACATTCTCGCCAAGCTTGAATTTCTTCGAGTTGATAGAGTGTGCAAGCTAAATCGCGATATATTTGTATGTTGTCGCCATAATTTAATGCTTTTTGAAAAGTTAACTTTGCCTTTTGGGGAGCTCCTAAAGCAGCAAAAGCCATACCTTGAAAGTGGAGCAGAATTCTTTGGCCATGAAGTCCCAATTGCTCAAAGGAAGGAGGAAAGTTAATTAACTCTTTAAATTTTTCATCTCGAAAAATTTTATATAGTTGATCTGCATATGCCTGAGGGGTCAGTTCAGACATCAAAAACCTCCAATTATTATACGTGGCCTTGGGCCTGAAGACATTCTGACATTGTCGCCACTTAAAAGTGGTTTTGTCATAAATTCTAAAGCAGAATGCTGACTCATAACATTTTTTTGGTTTTTTAAATCATTGAGGTGCTGGCGTAAAATACCATTTACTAATAATTCATTAAATATATCAATATTGGTGTTGTGTTTATTCATTTCTACTTGGTTGGCCATGGACTCAAAAATTAGATGAATGCTCAAATCTTTGTGTTTCATGTAAAAGTCATTCGGCAAACTTATTAACATTTCCTTAAGTTTAGTTGATTTTGGCAGTTCGAAGTTAGAGCTTAACGCAAAAGCATTATTGGAGATATAGGTCCATAATTTTGTTCGGTAACCAGAGGCATAAGCCATCAGCGGGAGAGACATATCTTGTTCAAATTTTATTTGTGCCTCTAGAAAATCATGAAGACATAAAGCCTTGCACGTCAAAAAACTGCCAATTTTTTCATTTCTTCTAGCGATATCTGATATATTAAATACGAGCAAACGTTTTTTGATTAATTCACTTGTTATAAGTTGTTCAACTTTAAAAGCTCTAAGAAAAGCCATTGAATTAGCTATTAAAGGATTGTCTAAAGCAAGTGTAATTAGCTCATGTGAAGTATTGAATTCATTTAAAAATTCTTTTGCGTCTGGCAGTGAAGTAAACTGGGTTGAACCAGCCCAAAATTTCGCATCAAAATAGATGGCCGTTTCATGGGCTAATATTTCTATGATACGAGGTAGTTCTTTTTTAAGGTCTTCTCCTCGAGAGTTAATAATTATACTGGTGCTATTTGTTGCAGGATCTGTCCAACTATCTAGTTTCCAATCATTATTGTCAGTAAGTAAAAAACTATAGCTTCTTTTGTGACCTAGACTCACTTTTTTAAGATCTACAGTTTTTGATAACGCTTTTAAAGGACTTGTTTGAACTATTGGTGAGATATCATAATTTAAGTTGTAATTGGAAGGGCGAAATTCAGAGCAATAGCTCTGAATTTTTTGTGCGGCAGAACGAGTAACACCTAAGTGATTCTCAATGGCATCTATATTACAATGCATAATTTTATATGCAATTTCCTTGGCTAAATTGCTTTTGAAAATAGTAATTAAAGAATCATCTACCAGTTCTTGTAGATCTTTATGTTCATGTGCTTTTAAAATTTGAATACTTGAACTAAATGCCAATACTTGTACGCTATAAAGAGCGCAAATTACAATAAAGATTGATTTGTATTTTGATATTTTCTTCAACATGCCATGTACCCACCCTTGGTAAATTCTTTCTAGTGGGCTTTGCTCCAAAACTCCACATTCTTAGAAAAAATAACAGGGCAGAAGAGGGGGTTTTGGAATTTATTTTGTATAAATAAAGTTTATGCGACGTATTATTGGTTATTTTTTGTTCTCTTTTGTTCGTAGCACAAAAAACTTAAGGGAGTTAGTTTCTCTATACCTTTTGGTCTTCCTTTCTTGATGTGCAAGTATCTTCGCTATGAACCCTCTTGGGAGAATAGAGAAGATACTGGCTCTGGCTTCCCCCACGCGAGTGGGGGCAGCTTTTTTACTGAGTTGACAAAAATCCCATTAAAGCAGATGCCATTTGAGATGAGAAATACTTATAGAATTTATTTTTTATTATGGATGAAGATTCTTTTAGTTGCTTCAGCCTGTACTACCACTAAATATGGTGGTTATCCGGGGCATTGGTGGAAAGAGATTCCACGAATGGAAGCTAAATGGTGGGAAGTCTTGCCACAGGATGCCCAAGTTGGTGAAGTTGTTTTATCCAAACGTAATGAACTCGGCATTCTTTCACACTTTGCCCATACTCCCTTTTTGTTTGAGGGAAAACAATATGAATCTGTGGAAGGTTTTTGGCAAATGCTTAAATTTCCTGAAGATGAAGACGATCCAAGAAGGGCTTTTATCCAAATTAAGTGGAATTATACTCGCCAAGAAGTGGCTAAACTCTATTCGTTTGAAGCTTTGTACGTGGGCAAAAAAGCAGATGAGAACATGGAGAGAATGGGAATTAATTGGGTAAGTTATAAAGGACAAAAAATGGCTTACAATGAACCCTTGAAGGGTGAATTGTATAAACTGATTAGAAGTGTAATGTGGGCCAAGTTACGCCAAAATAAGAATGTACAAAGGGTTTTATTGGAAACAAAAAATTTAAAACTTATTCCTGACTACAAAATGAAACTTGATACTCCACCCGTGTTTAAATACCATAAAATGTGGATGGAAATCCGAGATGAAGTTATTGCTAATCCACAATTATTGGAAAAATAAATTTGGTTAATATATTATGAATCACAAGTCCAGTTACATTGCTGCGATAGACGGCTTGAGGGCGGTTGCTGTAATTGCAGTCATAATTTTTCACTATTATGAAAATGCCTTACCCTCTGGTTTTTTAGGCGTAGATGTATTTTTTGTAATTTCTGGATACGTGATAACTTCATATTTTCACAACTCAAGTTTTCAGTCGTCAAAAGACTTGTTGCTTACCTTTTATAGTCGAAGAATTAAACGGCTTTTACCGGCTCTATATTTTTGCGTTGCTTTAACAAGTATAACTTTTATATTTGTTACCTCTAGACCGCCTGCAGATGTTTTTACGACAGCGGCGTTATCATTAATAGGGGTTTCCAATATTCATTTGTTGTTGTTATCACAAAATTATTTTTCTGTGGATGCACAATTAAATCCTTTTACACATACTTGGAGCTTAGGTGTTGAAGAGCAATTTTATTTAATTTATCCAGCAATCTTGATTTTCATTGGTTGGCTTCAATTTACTCATCTTGAACGCACAAAAAAAGTGTTTTCAAGGCTTGTTATACTTACCTTTTTGTCTTATTTCATATACTTAGTTGTTGGTGAAAAGTATGAGTCGCATGCCTTTTATTTAATGCCTACTCGCTTTTGGGAAATA
>JAGRAE010000095.1 GCA_020435005.1 Bdellovibrionales bacterium | reverse complement strand
ATGCTAAGCTAATTAGCAAAGCCTAAGCCTTATCAATAAATTATTGATGATTATCCGCAATTAAAGGGAGCAGTTTGCTAGTTATTAGGAGCGCCAGTATTTATCCAATCCCTAATCTTATCCTTCTCACTCTTCGTCAATGGTCGAGAAGGTGGCATGGTATTATCATAACACCTCTTATAAAGCTCACTACCATTTGCATTATTAATTTTTACAAGGCTCATTATCTTTGCATATGTAGACATATCATATCCACCTCGAGCATTGCCACCCTGATGGCAGTTTAAACATTTAGGCACAAAAATATTGGTATTAATATCACTAAATGAACGAGGTATTGGCGGTGGATCTAGTACCACATTGACCGTGTCCGATATTGAAGCTCCTTCATTGTCGGTTACGGTTATTTTAAAGCCATAAGTTCCTTGTATCGTGATATTACTAACTAGCAGAGTGCTCGTGGTTGTGCCACTTAAAGTTAGGCTGGCCGGACCACTCGTTTGTTCCCAATCATATGCAGAAATACTTCCATCAGGGTCAGCGGCTGAGGCTGTTATAGTGGCAGTTGTAACTGGTGGTTGTATATTTACATCTAAACCGGCACCTACGACTGGTAATTGGTTATTTTTAGGATTTAATCTCAGCTTAACAGTATCAAAAGCCTCAGCTCCCATATTTGTTTGTACATAAAGTTTAAACTCATAATCTCCGTAACTAGTAATACCATTCACTACCGAGTTTAAACTGTTTGGGGATAAAATGCTTACATTTACAGGTCCACTTAGTTGTGTCCACAAAATAGTCTTTATACTGTCGCCCTTTATTGTGGCCGTGGCTTTAAAAGTAATGGATGTTTGAGGTTCATATATGTAGAAATCTGTACCGGCATTTATAGAAGGTTGTGGGATTGATGCGATTCCATTGGCATCACGTGCTCCTTCGTCAATCCATTTTTTAATAAGGGCAATATCCCCTTCAGGTGCAGGATATTCTGGTGGCATTTCTTTATTTAGCATGGTTGTATAAAAAGAACTTTGCAGGGCATCGCCTGGAACAATGGTCCCGGAGTCTAATGCAGCTTGATAAGAAGAGAGATCGACTCCGCCTTCTGGATAGAAATTAGAATGACAACCAATACACTGAGGTTGAATAACTTTAGAAAATACTAATGTAAAGTTCAAGCTGGAGCTGTTTTGAGCACTTCCACCTTCTTCTGAGTCAGTGTCCATTTGAGAGCAGTTTTGATAAGATAAAATAAGTATTAAATTAAAAAAAGCTAGCACGAATACTTTTATTAAATTCATAACCCCACCAACGATAAAATACTGTCTTTAATTATAGCATTTGTTTAAATGTTGGACTTAATAATTGATATATAAATCTCATATTGATACGTTAATTAATTTATATTCAATCAAATATTAATTTCCTTTAAAATGCCTCTTGATTTTCTGTACCGGTCTAACCAGCTAACTAAAAAAGGTGCAATCAATAAAAAAGATAACAAGATTTTGACTCGTTTAGCATCTCTTATCCAGAATCTTGGTAATTTAAGGGGGTGGCTATTTGAATTTATAAAATCAGGATTCGATGCAAAGGCAATTTCAATATCTAACTTTTTCATTAATTCAATAGTCTTTTTGGAGAAAATGCCATTGGGGTAGCAAAATGCACTTGTAAATGGAATGTCCCAAGTTTTTAATTTCTTAAAAGATTGAAGAACTTCTTCTTTTAGATCTTCTTGATTTTGTTGTTCATGAAAAGCCAGGTGGTGATGGGCATGAGAGGCTATTGTAACCAGGGGGTGACGGGCAAGTTCTTTTAATTCCTGAACAGTCAAAAATTGATTATTATAATAGTTGAAAAACTCTTCTTTTTCTTCCTTATTCAATAGTGAAGGAATTTTATTCAAAAATGATTCAAAGTCATTGGTTTGAGAATTCATAATCAAATAATTTTCATAATCATAATAGGTCTCAAGTTTAAAGCCAAAGACAGTTTCTAGAGATTTGTTTTTTGCCGATAAAAAACGTGTATGAAAAGTTGGAGTAGGCAATTGATGCTCGATGTGATAGGTGGATACAAATACTGTAAAGGGAATATTTTTTTTATTCATGATAGGTAGTATATTGTCTAAATTATTTTTATAACCATCATCGAAAGTAAAGTGGACCCAAACTCTTTTAGGTTTTCTAATTTTTAGAATATACTGTTTAAGAGTTTGGTAGTCGATAAATTCAACGTCTAAACGTTCAAGTAATTCTATAGTTTCTAAAAATTTATTTTCGTGAACATGCACATTTTCTAAAAATGGATCGAGTTTTGTTTTAGATACACCATGGCCAGCTAAGATGAGACCATTGGACTTAAGTTTTAATAAGTTTTTAGTTATCAGAACACCAAAAGACATTAATCTATTGTAAGGGATAATAATGTTTTTTATAATTAAATTCTAAAATGAAACATATCAATTACGACTTAAAACCATTAGATCTTAGTGAAAGTGGAATACTTCAGGTTTTCAACCTTTTCAGAGAAGCCTTTAAGGGGCAAGCCCCTTCGATAGAAACCATTCGATGGCAATATATTGAGAATCCATGGGGCAAAGCCCTTGGTTACAATGCTTTTGCTGGCGATGAACTTGTTGCCCATTATGCGACTATACCTACACAGGCTAAAGTATTTGGTCGCGATAAAATGGGTTTACTGAGTCTTAATACGGCTACTCACCCTCGACACCAGAAAAAAGGACTTTTTACACGATTAGCAGAGCTGACCTATGAAGACGCTAAAAGTAAAGGCTTTGAATTTGTTGTAGGTGTGGCCAATCAAAATAGCGTTTATGGTTTTGTACATAAACTAAACTTTCAACATGTTGGGATGTTAAGTTTTCGACTTTTTTTAAAGCCACCAATTTTAGATGACACAAGAAAGTTGGATTTTTTTATTAATTGGACTGAAGAAACGATGGCTTGGAGAATGAAAAGACCACAGTATAATTATTTTAAAAGAAACAAGCATAATTCGACCGAATTGTATACGGCTCATGGTAAAATGGGCGTAATGGTGTTGGGTCAGCAATTTTTGAGTCCTATTGGTTTTGAAAATATTGAAAAATTGCCTCTAACAAGAAATCCCTTTATTTATTGGGTAGGTCAAGAACCCCGAGCCAACTGGGCAACAAGTTGGGGGTTTAGAATTCCTGCAAAATTAAGAAAAGTACCTCTAAATTTAATATATAAAGATTTAGTAGGGGAAGAATCCATCAATTTTGAAAAAACAGTTTTTTACCCTTATGACTTTGATGCTTTTTAGAGCTGATTCTTTTATTTTTCTAGAGGGATAGACTTTCCTGTTAATATGAACTGCTCCTGTTAATTGCGGATTGGGAAATCTCAGGGCTGTTGATAAATCATAAATTTTGATTTAACATCATGAAAGCATATCAGTTTATATTTTTTCTATAAATTTCTAGAAAGCTTTTGCTAATTGCAGAATTTGTGAATATGTATTGTAACAATATTAAAAATATATTAGTAAAAGGAGAATGTATGACTCAATTTGCAAAAGAGTTTAAAGAATTTGCCATGAGGGGAAACGTCGTCGATATGGCTGTGGGTGTTGTTATTGGAACAGCCTTTGGTAAAATTGTTTCTTCCTTAGTCAGCAACATACTTACCCCTGTTATAGGTGTTATAGTGGGTGGGGTTAGTTTTAAGAACTTGCAAATCGTTATCAAGGAAGCCACCGAAACAGCACCAGCTGTAGCTATTCAATATGGAATCTTTTTCCAAGCAATCTTTGATTTTATAATTATTGCATTAGCAATTTTTTCAGTTATGAAATTTATGAATACTTTAAAAAAGAAAGAAGAGGAAGCGCCGGCAGAACCTGCACCTCCACCAAAACAAGAAATGTTATTAGAAGAGATCAGAGATTTACTTAAAAAATAGACTATTTTATATAAGTAGACTCATTAGTTAATCTAGATGCAATTTGTTGTTCTAGATTAACTAAAGTAAAGGTTTCTGGTTGGAGTATAGGTAGAAACTCTATCTCAATAGATCTTCTTTTTATGGGGTCTTTTTGCGAAGCTCTAGAAAAAATGGATCGCCATAAGCCTTTAATAACAACTGGGACAACTGGTACAGAGTTCAATTCAACTATTTTTTTTATTCCAGGTTTTAATGGAGATAATTTTCCATCACCTGTTAATTTCCCTTCAGGAAAAATACAAACAACCTCATTGTTAGCAAGTTCTTGTTGTATTTTTTGAAAGGCATTCTTCATAATTTCAGAGTCTTCTTTTGCGCCGGCAATAGGAATTACTTTTGCATGTTTAAATAAAATCCGAACTATTGGAATTGTAAAAAACTTGTAATACATAACAAAACGAGCCGGTCGCTTGCACGCACCTGCAATTATGATCCAATCAATAAATGTCACATGATTGGGAGCAAGAATACATGCTCCTGTTTTTGGGATATTATCGAGGCCAACAATTTTAACTTTGTACATTATATGAGACAAAACCCAACTATAAAATCTTAATGTAAATTCGGGAACAATGGAATAGATATAAATGGCAACAATTGCATTTAATATTGAAAAAACGAGAAAAATTTGTGCTGTATTTAGTTCTAACTGATAGAATAACATAACTAGTAAACTGGAAAAAACCATAAATAGAGCATTTAAAATATTGTTGGCGGCAATTACCCGAGAACGAGTTTCGGTGTGGCTTCTTTCTTGTAGTAAAGTGTAGAGGGGCACAATAAATACGCCACCAAATACTGACATCATGAAGAAATCCAACATAAGCCGCCAACCTTGTGGCTGGTCTAAAAATAAATGGAGAGAAATTAAAGGTCCATTGCCAGTAGGCCATGAGGGTAAAGTAAAAAATAGGTCTAACAATAGTAGGGTCATACCAATAGAGCCAATGGGAACCAGTCCTAATTCTACTCTCTTAAAAGACAGTTTCTCACACAAGATTGAGCCCATGCCGATGCCTAAAGTAAACATAGAAAGAAATAGTGTTACAACTTGTTCATCTGCCCATAGATAATTTTTTACATAAATAGGTAAAACAGAAAGGATACCAGCGCCAAAAAACCAAAACCAAGAAATTCCCAATACAGAATTTATAAGAACTTTTTTTTCATTTAAAATTTTAAATAAGGCAATAAACTCTGGAAATGGATTCATTCGAATTTCTAAATGAGGAGCGGCAATAGGCACGGCTTGAATTTTTCGGCTTATTAGATAACCTAGAACGGCAATAAGAACTAAAGCGCTACCAATAATTATATCTGTATTTGACAGCGTTGTTACTATGCCTCCTAAAATAGTTCCTAACAGAATAGCTAAAAATGTGCCTAATTCTATAAAAGCATTGCCTTCGGTGAGATCTTCTTCAGGTAATAAATCGGGAATCAAACTGTATTTTACGGGACCAAAAAAGGTTGACTGAGTTCCCATTAAAAATAAAACAGCCAAGAGTAATAAATAACTTTGAGTTAAAAATCCCAGTCCAGCAATTACCATGATAATGATTTCAGAGAGCTTGGTCATTCTGATAATTTTAGATTTTTCAAATTTATCTGATAGCTGACCGGCTAGAGGTGAAAACAGAAAAAAAGGCAAAATAAATAGTCCACTACTCACAGCGACTAAAGTGGCTGAATCCAAGCCTAACAATTGGATGCCTCTAAAGGCAACTAAAACAACAAGTGCATTCTTAAAAAAATTATCATTAAAAGATCCCCAGAATTGTGTCCAAAAAAATGAGCTAAATTTTTTATCTTTGAAGATCATCTTAAGTTGCAATTTGAAATCCTTTAATTTTTAACAGTTAATATTTATATCCTAATATTATTTACTTTTTTTTCATACTAGTTATTTAAAATATTAGTGAATTAATATATATATTGATATATATGTTATTTTATAATCAATTGAAAAATAAGTCTTTTAGGCTTGTCGGCAATCTTCTTTCTAAAAAACCAAATCCAAATAGTTTTTTTGTAAGTACTATTTTTATTGCTATTTGTGTTTTTGTTTCTCTATTGTCTTGGAAAAGCCAAGGAGTGATGAAGGCGTTATCGGCCTCAAAATATACAACCATTCAAGAGTATAAATTATGGCAATTATTTACTACTATTTTTGTTCACGGTGATGCTCAACATTTAATATCCAATGGTTTTATGTTATTTATTTTAGTTTATTTTGTATATGGATATTATGGATGGAAGGTTTTCCCTTTCTATGCATTGATAGCTGCATCTATTACTAACTTTCTATCACTTCTTACCTATGAACCCCAAACCAGGTTAATTGGCGCATCTGGTCTGGTTTATTTATTGGCAGGATTTTGGTTAGTAATGTACTTCATCATTGAGCGGAACAAAAACTTAATTAAAAGAATTATCAGAGTTTTAGGCGTGGGTATGGTAATTTTATTTCCTTCTACTTTCGATCATCAAGTAAGTTATCGCACACACCTGATAGGCCTAATTATTGGAATTTTGTATGCAATAATATATTATTTTTTAAATAGAAAAGATCTACATAAATTTGATGTTTACGTCGAAGAAGAGATAGAGTCTCCTCCTATCACTTGGCATTGAAGTTAAGTTCCCAAACAAAATTATTTAAATTTTTATTTACAATCTTTTGGCTCAGAGTATTCGATAGTTCATCAATACTATTGTATTTTCCATTATGAAATACATCCCAAATATTAGCAGAAGCTACTTCCGCTTTTTCATTTAAAACTTCAGCATTCAAATCAATAAAGTCCCATAAGTAACTGGTTACCCGCCATTCATTAGTTGGCCCTAGGCAAACGTCCTTTGGGACGTTTTCAATTTGAATAGGGGCTCTTCTGGGCACAAGATATTCAAAGGCGGCATTTGGATCACTGATATCTACTTTTATCCAAGCTGCAAAAAATGAAGCCCAGCCTTCTGATAATGCCAACTCGTGAGAATAACATTCATCAATTTTATGCATACCTCCTCCGAATATTCCGATTTGAGCTTGATCGTAAATGGCATGGCCTAATTCATGTGCGACTACGTCCCAATGATGACCATTCGTTATGTTTACATCTCGCCAATAGTAATCACCGTTAGATGGCCACTCAATATTTATTCTTTTTTGCCAAAAGTCTATGCGTCCAATATTTAAAAAAAAGTTTTCAGCTGATAATAATATATCCCAAATTTGTATAAGCTCTCCCTCAGGAGAATCGTATTTGAAAACTAAATGATTTTCGTGATTGCAATAAATTTCAGTTTGAAATCTGTAGTACTTATTTCCCTTTTTGACAGCGTAGCGTTTATCTTTTAACTCTAATGCAATGATTTTTTTATCACTGTTTAAACATTCAGGAATAGCAAATTCAGGTGTGTGAACCTCAAATAAGTCAGTACCTTTTTCAATGAATGTCTTAAGGAGTGTTTTCGTAGATTTTATATAAATCATTCGCGTGGGACTTAGTAGTTGATCAACTGCTCTATATTCTTTCAGTGATAAAGTTGAAAACTGATCTTCACTTGTAATTACTGTAGAAAAACTTGGCAAACTGAATAGAAGTAAAATGAATACTGATGCATATTTCAAGAAGACCTTCCTTTGTCATTTATTATTATGCTATAGATGTAAAGTAAGGTAATCAATAAGTAATTGAATCAATTTGATACATATTAGAAAAACATAAAACTGTCTTTTAATCAAACAGACTGTCTAATAACTAGTTAATATTACATGTCAAATATCAATACTTTGCAATTGAAGTGGAGAGCCATTTGCTTATTAAGTAGTAGATCTATTCAGGGGGAATGATGAGTCGGCAGCATAAATGTCCTAGATGTCACAGTTTAATTCCAGACACTCATATATTTGGCCATGCCATAATTTGTAGCCAATGTGGTTGGAGTGCTTCAGCAGCAAGAGAGTATTTTATTGATGAGCAAAAAAATTCCACAATCAACGCGATGTGGATGACAACATTTGCAATAGTTGTTGCTTTTGCTGTTATTGGCAATTGGGGGGCTAGTTCTATTGATATTGTTCCTTTGAAAATGTATCAATGGACAGGGCAGGCCTCACATAAAGACCTTTTAAAATTAACCGAAATATGTAAACAAAGAAAAAGAATAAGTTGCGTTAAAGAAGCTCTTTTAGATATAGCTGATCGTTTCCCAAAGGAAGCAAATCAGGAACTATTGGAACTTGGTATTATACAGGGACAACAAGAAGACTACCAAGGAGCTATTAAATCATTAGAGATGTATTTAGGAAAAAACAGTAAAGATATGGAGGCTCATTATCAGCTGGCGATAGCCTATGGCAAGATGGGAGAGCTTAAAAAAGCCTCTGCCCATTATCGGCAAATAATAAAACATAAGACCCCGAACCTGGAGTTTATGGCAGTAAGATCTTATGTTGATTTACTAATTGAAAATAACCTGTTAGATAGGGCCGAAAAAATTATAGTTTTTTATCGTCATAAAACAGGTCATCCACAGCTGATGTTGAAGCAATCAAAGGCTATTCATAAAGTTAGAGAAACCAAAATTGTTGCCAAAAGAAAATAACTAAATAAATTCTTAAGTTAAATTAAATTAATCTAAACTTTTTAATAATTTTTCATGAGCTTTTCTTTTGTTTATATCTAGTTCTTTACAGCGCAAGCGGATACTTTGTGGAGTGATTTCTATCAGCTCTGCATCTGAAATCCACTCCAAGGCTTGCTCTAGAGTCAATGGCTTCACTGGTGTTAACTTTATAGCCTCATCACTTCCAGAAGCTCGCACGTTGGATAACTTTTTTTCTTTAGTTATATTCACATTTAAATCAATACCTTTGTTGGCTTCACCAATAACCATGCCTGAGTAGACTTTAGTTCCCGGTGTAATAAACATACGTCCACGATCATCTAGCGAGAATAAAGCATAACCTGTGGCAACACCTTGTCTGTCGGATATAATAGCTCCAGTATTGCGGCTACTCATTGGGCCTTTATATTCTTCATAGCCAGCAAAATATGTATTTAATAGGCCTGTGCCTCGAGTATCTGTTAAAAATTCAGAGCGATAACCTATAAGTCCACGTGAGGGAATTAAAAATTCTGCTCTGGTTCGACCGGATCCCTTATTTTCAATATTTATTAATACCCCTTTACGCTCGCCTAATTTCTGAGTAACAGCTCCAAGATAATTTTCTTCGACATCGACATAAGCCTTTTCCATAGGCTCCATTTTTTTGCCATTTTCTGTTTTTAAAAGCACTTGTGGTTTGCTCACTAAAAATTCAAAGCCTTCTCTGCGCATTTGTTCAAACAATACTGACAATTGAAGTTCTCCACGTCCGATGACTTTCCATGTATCTGTTTTATCAGTACTTTCAACTCGAATGGCCACATTGTAAAGAAGTTCGCGGTCTAAACGTTCTTTAATTTTACGGCTGGTGACCTGTTTTCCTTCTAAACCTGAAAACGGAGAGTCATTAACTGACAATTCAACCGCCACAGTGGGCTCATCGACTTTAATTCTTTCAAGAGGCTTTGGGTTATCAATACTAGTTAATGAGTCACCAATGTTTATTTTTTCAAAACCGGCTACGATGGCAATATCACCAGCAGCAATTTCATTCACCTTAACTTTGCTATTGGTGTGGTAGTGAAATAGCTGTGAGACTTTTATTTTTTTGTTTTCATGCTCATGACAAACTAGAATTTCATCACCCATTTTGATTTTACCCGAGCGTATTCGTCCTATTGCTAGACGGCCGACATAATCATCGTAGTCTATATTGGTTACGAGCATTTGTAGAGGTCCGACTTCATTTACTTCTGGGGCGGGGAAATTATCAACTATCCAATCGAGTAAGACTTTTAAATCTTTACCAGGCGCTTTTGGATCCATCACGGCAATGCCTTCTTTGGCAATAGCGTATATAGTCGTAAAGTCCGCTTGCTCTTCTGTGGCATCTAAATCGATAAATAGGTCGAAAATCTCATTTAAGACCTCATCAATACGTGAATCAGGGCGATCAATTTTGTTGATGCAAACTAATATTTTAATATTTTTTTGCAAAGCTTTATGAAGAACAAATCTTGTTTGAGGCAAAGGCCCTTCACTGGCGTCAACCAATAAAATGGCACCATCAACCATATCGAGAATTCTTTCTACTTCTCCACCAAAGTCACTGTGGCCTGGAGTGTCTACAATATTTACTTTGGTATCTCTATAGGTAAATGAAGCATTTTTTGCGGCAATTGTAATTCCACGCTCTTTTTCCAGATCCATCGAGTCCATGAGGCGTTCTTCGACTTCCATGTTTTCGCGAAAAGTTCCACTTTGTTTTAATAAATGATCAACTAAGGTCGTTTTGCCATGGTCCACGTGGGCAATAATGGCAATATTTCTTATAGGTAGGGACATGTTTATAGTATTTCCTCTCGACTGTATTTTAAATGTATTTCTTCTGCAGGAAGTTTGTGATGATATAGCATGCTTGTTTTCTTTTGTATCAATTTTTTCAATTGATCAATAGAGTTAGCGCTTATTGTAATAGCTTCACCACGAGCCTTGGCGACAAAATGGTTGCCGGGAAACTCAGTGACTTTAAATTCTAGGCGAGCGACTACGGGACAGTTTGCCCAAGAATAGACCCATAACCAATGATAGGAGGCCCCAGCTATAACACAGACATGAAAAACTTCGTGTGGTCCCACAACACCATTTATTAAAATGGGCCAGTGAACAAAATAGTCTAGAACCGTACCAAAGGTGTAAGACAGAGCCGAATAAAGAAGGTAGCGTATTGATCTGTCACCATAGACATGAATCACTTTCCAAGCGCTAAGTGCACCCATCCACCCTAAGCCAAGAAACATCGTTGCACTGGCCCAATTGGGAATGTCGGCAAAGAAAATGGTTTTAAGAACAAGCCCTGTAATGGCTACTGTCCAAATCAAAAGTAAAAAACCCCAACGCCAAAAACCTCTAAATAAAATAATGTGAACGGGTGTAAATGAACCGGCAATTAAAACCCAAATGGCTGCATGATCGAGGCGCTGGAGCACTTCCCAACCTGTAGTGTTACGTTCCAGTAAGTGAAAAACTCCACTCATAGAAAATAAAAAAACCAAACTAAAAGTAAAAACAGCCAAGGAAAATACTCTTAAACCATTGCCTTGGCCTTTTTTGAGTAAAGGAATACCTAAATACAAAAATCCTACTGCAGCAAGAAGGTGACTCCAGCTGCTAAATGGTTCACTAAATCCAATAAACTCAAAAGTATGTGTCAATTCGTCTCCCAAACATTTACCATAAAGTGAAAAATAGGAACTTGGCAATACTCTGTTTATGAGAATTTTAAAAGATTAAAGGGGCTATGAAGGCAAAAAAGGCACCGATTAACCATAACCCACAAGATATTAGAAGTATTATAAAAGACCACTTGCGACTTCGATCACAGGCTTTTGCTAATAGAGGGTCTGTAGGGCAAGGTTCAAACCTTGCCCTATACTGTAAATAAATGGCTAAAATTAACATTAATGCACTACCGCCAAAGATCCAAACTTTGTGTTGAGAGAGCCAAATAAGTTGAGGCACTGCGCTTACAAGTCCCGCCATAGTCGCGCCCATGCCAAGAACCACTAATAGACTTGGAAGGGCGCAACATAGCAAAGTGCTTGTTGAAGCAAAAAGTGATAGCCAAGAGCTAAATCCGCGCATTATTCAACTCCTAAAAATTTAAAACCTGCCCCCGTAATAACTTCTTTGATTTGCTCTGAGGACAGTGATTGGTTAGGGTAAAAAATGACTCGAACTTCCATTTTATCTAAGTCAACCTTGGTCTCTTTAACTTCTTTTTTGGCTTTAAAATTTTTTTCAATTCCTTGGGCGCAAAAAGAGCATACCATACCGCTGACTTTAACAAGCACTTCACTCTTACTGACCTGTTGAGTTTTAACTTCATGGGAGTCTTTGTGTTCGGCACTATGGTGGTCGTGACTTTTATGGTGATGAGGTTGGTTTGGTGTTTTGTCAGAAACTTCCGTTGCGTATGAATTTATAAAACTATAAATTACTAAAATAAAAACTAATAAACTTGATTTCATAATTTTACCTCTAAA
Source organism: Bdellovibrionales bacterium (assembly GCA_020435005.1). GTDB lineage: Bacteria > Bdellovibrionota > Bdellovibrionia > Bdellovibrionales > UBA1609 > JACKAN01. The sequence goes on along the minus strand of JAGRAE010000095.1, from coordinate 590 downwards.
AATGTGTGATGTAATTAAACAAGGCCTGTCCATCTAAGGAATAGCCCACTTCAAATAATATATTTCTGTAAAAAAATCGCAGAAAAGGTATTAATCCTTCGCCAACTTTTGCATTGAGAACTTCTGTTTTTCTCCACTCTAAGATGAGCCAGGTATGAAAGCCATCAAAGGGGTCTATATAAGGAGAAAATCCACCGCGAAAAACAGTTTGTCTTAAATGTGTGATCGGGGAGTGTCCCATTTGCAGGTGCTTAGCCAGAAAGTAATAATTCCTATCTTCGATATCGAATTGTCCCATGGCGTAGCCTACATTTTCCTGCTGACCGGTGAAGTGACTTTCTCCACCACCTAAAACGGTATAAATATTGGCCTGCAAATCTTTTGTGTTCCATCTGTAGATCAAAAAGTTGAGACTGGCTAAAGTGGCTTCTTTTTTAGTAGTGGGGTCAGGTTGACGTATATAGTGCAAACCAGTAGCCCACCAATATTTCCATGAATAATTCAGTTGGATATGACTAAGTTGAGGACTGTGATAACCCATGACTCCCTTCGAGCCTTGAAAAGAAGTGGGATGGGACCAACTTATGTTT
>JAGRAE010000094.1 GCA_020435005.1 Bdellovibrionales bacterium | reverse complement strand
GTCATCTTTCACAGGGAATATTTTGTCCCAATCGTAAGTCTCAGTAGAGCAGTGGCCAAAAGGTTGAGAAAATGCAAGAAAGTTTTTTAAATTTGCATTTTCAGAACTAACTTTGTTATTACACTCTTTAGCTATGATGTCTAATAAGACCATCCATTTATCAGATATTCCTCTATCTGTATAATTCGACTTACCAGAACCAGGTATTTCATAGATTTCAGCATCTCTTTCAAGCGAACACTTTGCGCAAGCAGCAGAGGTTCTTCCTAGTAACTCATAGCCATTCCAAATATCAAGCTTATTAGTATCAAAAGCTCCATTGTTTTTTGCGCAACCAAAACTTTCAACCTCTTCTAAGTTAGGGTTTAAGACTTCTTCGGCGATGTCTAAATCTTCTCGAGTTATAGGTCCAGGAAGTGGTTGATTTTGCAATCGACAAATTGGATCGCGATCTCTTACTTGTGGGAGAGATTGGCATGTGGTGTAGGAAGAGTATTTAAGTTCCATATATTTTTTAATTATGGAAACAACACGGCCAGCGCTAAGTTGCTCTCCTTCTTCTTCAAAGGTTCCCAAACACTCAGTAAACTGTTTGCAATCTTTCCAGCGAGGATTTTTCTCATCGCAAACTAAATCTGTATGAAGGGCATTGTATGGAATGCCTTTATTGGGATCGTCCATACGAGCCACACATCTATCAATAATTTCACCGTAGATATTGTCCAGATTTTTAGAAATGCTATCATAATTGTTATAAAAACCATCTTTTGCCGTTAAATTAAAAAATTCTTTTAAGACCTCTTCACCGTATTTAGCTCTATTTTTGCTTTCAGACAGGCTTCTATATTTTTCTTCAATTTCCTTGGCTTTCCATTCAGGGAAACCAAACTTTGCAAGTTGCTGCCATGAAGGCAAAGACTGGTCTCTCTCCCAAGCCTTAACAAGTCTTTCAATTGCTTCTTGGTCTTTTACAAGTTCATCGAACTGATTAGGGTTCATTTGCAAAGAACTTGCATTTAAAGTAGTATGCTGGGTTTTGTTAACATTTTGGTGGTCGGCGGCAAATTTAATTACGTGGGCTTCAATTTCAGGGACAACAACTAAATCTTTAACATCATCGAGGTAATTCCATCTGGCTGCTAACTGGTCTGAGGTGACTTTTTTACCCTGATTACTTTCTAAAAATTTATTATATTCTGTAAGAAATTTTTTTACTTTTCTGCGTTCTTTATTAATTAAATCGACTTTGCTTCTCAAAGGTTCTTTCACGCTACTTCTGGTAATATCAGTCTTTGATAAAAGAGCTTGTTGTAAGGCCTTCGCTGTCCCGCCACAAGAACCGTAAGAGGCAAGTGGTTCATAGCTTCTACCAATTTCATCGTGAAAAGGTATGACAGCAAATTCACCACGTAATCCAGTTGAGGCTCCACAGCGAATATATTCTCTATTGCCTCTTTTAAACACTAGATTTAATTTTTTTCTTTTAGAATATTCCCGGATACTACAGTTTCCCTTAGTCATTTCTATAAGGTGGCCGTGACTAATGCACGTATTTGGGTCAGCAGCAAAAGCATCACCCCCCAAAATCAAAGACCAGAATTCATTATCATAGCCAGGATTTTGAACGTTTTTTCTTTTAAACTTTCTCTCAAGATGGATTTGAAACTTTTCTCCTAAATCAAAGGCTCTACGATAAGTGTTTATATACCTAATCCGCTTGTTGAGCTGCAAACTGGCTGTTTGTTGTAAATTTAAAGTAAAAAGGGCCTTTCTTTTGACCATGTATACTTTATGCTTGGGCTTTTGGTTTTTCTTTTTAGCTGATTTTGTAGTTTTCTTTACGTCCTTTTTGGCTTCGGCAAAATGAAAACTCGAGAACATAAGTCCCAGCGATAACGTCCCTATTAATAACAACTTCATATTCTTCTCCAATGAATACCTTTACAAAATAGAATAGACTCTTTCTTTATTATAGACAATAAAAGTAGTAAGCATAATAGGGATTGTTACATAAAAGACGAATGTCGAGGAAAAAGTGAAGAAACGTTTAGATCAATGGCTAGTGGATAAGAAATTAGCACCCTCTAAAACAAAGGCTAAAGACTTGGTGTTGTCTGGAAGTGTCTATTTAAAAGGTAAGGCTTTGCTAAAACCCGGCGCACTGTACTCGGAAGAAGAAATCAATGCTTTATTAGTGGAGAGCCATGAACTTTTAAAATATGTCTCAAGAGATGGAATTAAGCTCGAATCTGCCCTTGAACATTTAAAATTGGATCTAAATCAAAAAAAAATATTGGATATAGGCAGCTCTACAGGTGGTTTTAGTGATTGTTTATTACAGCGTGGTGCACGTTTAGTAGTTGGATTTGACGTAGGACATGATCAACTTCATGAAAAGCTTCACAATGTTTCAAATTTTAAAAATTTTGAAGGAGTTCACTTTGCCCATGCCGAAGAACATGCAGAACTTAAAAAGTTTTTAAACGAAAAATTTGATTTAATAGTTGCCGATGTTTCTTTTGTTTCTATTGAGAAGGTTCTTCCCCTAGCTGTAAAGTGGTTACTGCCTGAAGGAAATATGCTATTACTAATTAAGCCTCAATTTGAATTAAGTTCGGATCGACTAAATAAAAGGGGACTTGTTAAAGACTCAAAAGATTATGATTTAGTTAGGAAAAAAGTATTTGAGGCTTCAGAAGCTCTTGGCTTAAAGGTTGTAGATTATTTTAATTCAGCTATAACTGGTAAAGATGGAAATAGAGAGTTTTTTATTTATTTAAAACAATGATGTAAAAGGAAAGAGATGAGACTTTTCACCAATATTTTCTTAATTTTAAGTTTAGTTGCTTGCACTCAAGTTTCAAAAAAAAAGGAAGTAATTAAAGCAAAACCTCCGCAAGGGGCGATATTAATTGATGAAGGTCAAGCTATTGAAGAACCAAAAACAACGATTGTAGAAAAAGAACCACCTAAGCTTGGAATAATACTGGGTCCTGGAAGTGTAAAGGCTTTTGCTCACACCGGTGTTCTAAAAGAGTTAGAAAAAGCCAAAATTCCGATTTCTTATATTATAGGGATTGAATGGGGGGCATTAGTTGGAGGTCTCTACGCAACTTCGGCTAAGATAAATGATACTGAATGGAAGCTATATAAGCTACAAGCAAAAAAACTAAACAATGAAAGTTGGTTTTCCCTAGATAAAAAAGAACACACTATTCGCTCTTATCATGACTTTTTTGAACAAAATATTGGCGAACAAAGTTTTAATGATTTAAAAATTCCTTTTGTCTGTCCAAGTATTTCAATTTGGAGTGGAGCTACAATTTGGCAAGAAGCAGGATCGTTAAAAAAAGCCATTGAACGCTGCATGCCATCTCCTCCATTATTTCATCCAAAAGGCCCATGGATGGCAGCTTTATTTTCAAGTGAAGAAGCTATAGAATTTCTCAGACAAAAAGGTATGGATGTGATATTATATGTCGACGTGTTGGGGGAGAGCCAACCTTTAAGCACAAAAGAGCTGATGAATAACTATACATCTGCACTTTTATGGCAAGAGTTAAAAAATGATATTTCGAGAGTGGCTGCAAGCGAAGGGTTATTAAAGGTTCAACCTAACACTTTTAATTTTAAAATTTATGATTTTAACTCTCGCAGTTCATTGGCTAATTCTGGTCTCAAATCAGGATTAGAGGCGGCGGACATATTGGTTGAGAGATATAATTTTTAGGGAGCAAAAATGCGTAAACCAAACGTAGATATAAACGTTTTTATTGAGAGAAGAAAACAATTGGCCCAACTCATTCCGGGTAGTGCCTTAATCTTAACGGCTCACCCAGAATATATACGAAATAATGATGTTTTTCATGCTTATAGACAAGACAGTAATTTTTATTATCTCACTGGTTTTGAAGAACCAGAAAGTATATTTGTTTTTCGCCCTGGGTGTGAAAAAGAAAGTATTCTGTTTGTAAGAAATAAAGATATTGAAAGAGAAACCTGGGATGGATTTCGTTATGGCCCAGAGGCCACACAAAAAGAGTTTAAAGTAGATGCGGCCTATTCGATAGATAAATTCGAGGAAATAGCGCCTAAACTTTTAGCTGAGGTCGATAAACTATACTATCGCTTTTTCTATTTTAAAGAATACGACAGCATCATTGAAAAAGCGCTTTTAGATACAAAGGACCTTAAACGACGCAGTGGGGTTGGTAATTTAACTATCGCTGATAGCTATCAATTGTTAGGAGAAAAAAGAATCATAAAAGATGAGTTTGAAAAAGATCAAATGCGTAAAGCTGCAGAGATTAATACCTTTGCTCATACACAAATTATGAAAGCTATTAAGCCAGGTATAAATGAACGTGAACTTCATGGTATATTTATTCAGTCAATTATGTCCCAAGGAGCAACTCGTGAAGCTTACGGTGGCATTTTTGCCTCAGGAAATAATGCCACCACTTTGCACTATGTTTTTAATGATCAAATTTGCAAAGAGGGTGAATTATTTTTGATCGATGCCGGACCTGAATACAATTACTATGCATCGGATGTAACTCGAACTTATCCCGTAAATGGTAAATTTTCTGATGACCAAAAAAGAATTTATGAGCGACTTTTGCAGTTACAAAAAAGTGTTATTGAACAAGTAAAACCGGGTATTACCATGTTCAATCTACAAAAATTTACCATAAGTAGCCTAGTGGATTTGATGTTAGATGAAGGCTTGTTAAAAGGTATAAAAGACGAGTTAATCATGAACATGGATTATTTAAAATATTACCCTCATGGCATCGGGCATTGGTTGGGTATGGATGTTCATGATTCAGGTTTAACAACAATTGGCGGAGAACCTCGCCAGTTAGAGCCTGGCATGGTTGTAACAATTGAACCAGGTTTATATATACCGGAATCAGATAAAGATGCACCAAAAGCTCTACGTGGAATGGGTATTCGCATTGAAGATAATCTTCTTATTACTGAAAATGGTAATGAGGTAATTACTGAAAAAATCCCCAAAGAAATCTCCGATCTAGAAAACTTCCTCTCTTAAAAGGTACACGGTTCTTTCTTCAGTAAACACCGCATCACTTTTGTATCATAGCCTTAAGTGATGAGGTGTTTACTGAAGAAAGAATCATGTACCTTTTAGAAGGAGTAGTGAAGCCAGTTGCGTTCTTTTGCGAGGGCAATCATTTTTTGTTCAGTTTCGTATAAAACATTATGTTGAGGGGCTGAATGCAGGACCATTTTTAAATGAGTTGCCGACTCCAGTAGGGGTAAGTCGCCATGAGAATTTCCAGCCGCATAAAATGGAAGCTTACCACCAGTGGCTTCAAGTAAGCCTTTTACTTTACCTTCCTTATAAGTGATAGGCCCCTCTTGTTCCGTAGTCACAAGACCATTTTCAACTTTAGTTTTAACACCAATAACATTTTCTTGCGGAATATTGTAAAGAGCAGCCGCTGGCTCCACCGCCCATTTTATAGAAGCAGTAACTACATATACTTTAACTTTCCTAGAGTGAAGATAATTTACAATTTCTTTTTGGCCAGCAAAGGTCATTATATCAGGGTGAGTCCTGACCGTTTCACGTGCCCATTTGCGTACCTCTTCAATGTTTTTGCCTTTGTTAATTTGTGCTAGCCACAAATAAGAAACCTCGGGCTCTCTTTCATGTAAATCCACATAATATTCCCATGGGTTTTCGGGAAGTCCGTCTATTAATTCATTATGAAATTGATATTTAAAAAAACTCTCTCCCATATCGGTGGCCCATAAAGTTCCATCAGCATCAAAGGCAGCAATAGGTTCGGCTCCTTGTTTAAGGGCGTTATCAATTTCAGCTTTTACTTTTTTCAAAAAATCATCTGTAAATCTAAACATAATGTCTTTAGATACATGCATATTAAGAATTCGTCGACAACGCAGCGTAGCTTTAAGGTTTGAGATATATTCTTTTTATTTTATTATTGTTACAAAAAGCTATGAATATAAAAGTATTAAGACCCAGAGACATCGATCATATAATTAATTTCGAAAAAGATTTATTATTGCAAGAAATAGAAGACGATACAGAAAGAGAATTTGCCGCCTGGCAAGCCCCTTGGCGTGTCGAAGCACTTGAGCACTATTTGCCATTGGGTTGGAGCTTTGCTGCATGGGAAGGGGATGAAGGAGACAGTCCACTACTAGGTTACTTCTTGGCGCAACCATTTTTATTTTACAAAGGAATGACTCAATCACTTTGGCTAGAACATTTACAATCACGAAGTGAAAATATAAAAAATGAATTATTAGACTTGGCTTATAGATTGTGTCGTGAAAAACATTTTCAGCAACTATTACTGACATTAAATCTGGATTTTGACAAAGAAAAGTGGCAAGGTTTTCATTTAGAAAAACAACCAGATCATTACTCTATTTTGACGAGTAAAATTGTAAGGTGATAAGTGGCTTCTAGCTTTTCTGTAAAAACAAGAACTCAAAATATTGAAAATTTTAAATGTGAAAATTACGACCTGGTTATTATTGGTGGTGGTATTACCGGAGCGGGCATGGCTAGAGACGCTGCCAGCCGTGGAATGAAAGTCGCTCTCGTTGAAATGAATGATTTTGCCTCGGGAACCAGTTCACGTTCTAGCAAGCTTATCCATGGCGGAATTCGCTATTTAGAAAATTTAGAATTTCATTTAGTTTATGAAGCTCTTTCAGAAAGAGCGCGATTATTTGATTTAGCTCCTCATCTAGTTCATCCTCTACGATTTCTCTTGCCACTTTACAAAGATGGCCGTGTGGGCATGTTAAAAATGGGCATGGGCATGTGGTTGTACGATGTACTTTCTTTATTTGAAGCTCCAGAAATGCATGAGCGATTAAATGTTAAAGAATCAATAAAGAGAATACCCATCCTTGAATCAGAAGGCTTGTTAGGTTCTTATGAATACTCTGATGCTTATATGGACGATGATCGCTTAGTTATTGAAACACTACGTTCAGCACATAATTTAGGTGCTCATTGTGCAAATTATGTAAAAGTAATTGGTGCTGATTACGAAGAAGGTAAAATTTCTCAACTTTGTTGTCGCGATGAAGTGACGGGCAAAGAGTTTTTTTTAAAAGGCCAGCATTTTGCTGGTTCAGTTGGTCCATGGACCGACAAAGTGGCTTCGCAAATTTTAACTGACTGGAAGCCAATTATGCGCCCCTCGAAGGGAATTCATTTGACACTTTCTCGTGCAGATTTTCCTCTAAGTCGTGCTGTGGTTATGGCTTCAGATAAAGACAAGCGAATAATTTTTGGAATTCCAAGACATGAAATGGTAATTGTTGGAACCACAGACACGGATTACAAAGACGATCCTGAAAATGTTTGTACATCAAAAGATGATGTCAGCTATTTATTAAAAATTGTTGGCGAATACTTTCCTGGAGCTCATTTAACAGAAGATAATATTATCGCCAGTTATGCAGGCATCCGCCCATTAGTAGATGATGGTTCCTCTACTGAAAGTAAGACTAGTCGTGAGCATATAATAATTAACGATTCGAGAAATATAACTTTAATTGCAGGGGGAAAATACACAACTTATCGCTTGATGGCGGAGCAGGCAGTTGATTCATTATTGAATTTTTATTCACTGGAGCAGCAAGCACGTTTCAATAAGTCTCAAACAAAAGAACCTTTAAATCCTGTTATTACCGCAGAAAGATACAATCGTGCGCAAATCTTTGCCAATAAATTGGCGCAAGAAGTTAACATCAGGGAACAAGAAATGGCCTGGCTTCTCAGCCGCCATGGGGAAGAAGCCTTTGAAGTTAAAGAATCAACTTTTGAAAATTTGCCCACAAGGTGGAAATTTGAAATTGATTACGCTATAAATAATGCGATGTGTTTGAATTTAAACGATTTTTATTTACGCAGAGTACCCTTGTTTTTAGCAGAAAAAGATCATGGCTTAGGCCTGATTGAAGTCATTGCCAATTATTTTGCTCAAGAACTTTCTTGGAATGACAACCAACGCGCCGAGCAAATAAAAAGAGTAAATGATCACATTGCTTCTGAATTAGCATGGCAGCAACACTAAGACTTCGTAGTCTATAAGCCTACACGATTATGCTAGCCAGATTTATGATTTCATTTTTTTTATGTAATTAATAACTTTGAAAATGTTTTTTAAGCCATATTGTGCCAGAAAACTAAAAAAATCGGGTCCGGCTTTTCTCAAAATGCTTAAATAACCATCAGTTAGGATGTTTTTTACTGAACCTGTGATTTGAATTTCAATGTTTCCTGCAAGCACTTCACGGGCGATTTCAATTCCAGTTTCCGCTAAGTTGTCGCAAGGCGCATCGGCTAAACGTCTTACAGCTTCTGACTTTACAAGAAAGCGAATGTCTGAGTTTGTTGGCGTCCCTTCTTCTAAAATGGCTTTGCCATTCTTAAAGTAACAATGTGTTGGGATGCGATCCTCCAATGAAATTTCGAGGCTAACACCAGGCTTAAGCTCTTTTAAAGCCTCTCTGACGGCATATTTTTCCTCAATAAAAGTTTTTGTTAGCCTAAAAAGTTCGTTTTCACTCATAGAAGCTAACTTCTCGTATTGACTCTTGTTTTGTCAATGACCTAAATTATAATGATCAGCAACGACTAACACAACGTACCTTGGATTTACAGATGAGTTTTTTCGATAAAATAACTGAATATTTCTCCAACGACATAGCAATTGATTTGGGAACGGCAAATACACTGGTATATGCAAAAGGCCGAGGCATCATTTTAGATGAGCCCTCTGTCGTCGCTGTTCAAAAAAATTATTCCGGCGCACAAAATCGTGTGTTGGCTGTAGGAAAAGAAGCAAAAGATATGCTTGGTCGCACACCAGGAAGTATTGTGGCCATTCGCCCAATCAAAGATGGAGTTATTGCTGATTTTGAAGTCACAGGTTCCATGTTGAAATATTTTATTTCAAAATCTACGGGGCATAGAAAAAGTTTCGTGAGACCAAGAATTATTATTTGTGTTCCCTTCGGTATTACTCAAGTGGAGAAAAGGGCTGTTAAAGAATCTGCTCATTCTGCTGGAGCGAGAGAAGTTTATCTCATTGAAGAACCGATGGCTGCTGCGATTGGTGCGGGTCTTCCCATTACTGAGCCAACAGGAAATATGGTTGTTGATATGGGAGGTGGAACCACAGGTGTAGCTGTAATTTCACTTGGTGGAATTGTTTATTGCAAATCTATAAAAGTAGCAGGTGATAAATTTGATGAAGCCATAGTTAATTATGTTCGTCGTCAATTTAATTTGTTAATCGGTGAAAGAACTGCTGAGAATATAAAAATTAATATTGGAAACGCCTATCCTTTCGATGAAGAAAAGACAATGGAAATTAAAGGCAGAGATTTAGTTGCGGGTGCACCAAAAACTATCGAAATTACGAGCTCGCAAATTAATGATGCCCTCATGGATCCACTCAGCGAAGTTGTAGACGCAGTTAGAACTGCATTAGAAAAAACTCCACCTGAACTAGCTTCGGATATTGTTGACAATGGAATTGTACTTACTGGTGGCGGAGCCTTGTTGGCAAATTTAGATGTATTATTACGAGAAAGAACGGGCTTGCCAGTTTCTATTGCTGAAGACCCTCTTTCTTGTGTTGTTTTAGGATCAGGCAAAGTCTTAGATGAGCTTGATTTACTTAAACAACTAACTGTGGAATAACTATGAGTAATGAAGCACAGATAAAATCTGTAGCTTTGTTTTTTTCATTTGCATTGATGGACGATCAATTGGCTCGTCAAGCGACCTTAGCAACTCTTTATAGATTAAAAAAGAAACTGGAGAAGGAAAAACTCAACGATATTGAGACTCAATCATTAATTGTTGAGCTGATGATGAAGTTTTGGCTCAGGTATCAAAAATATATTCCTAAAAGTGGGGGAATGTATTCGGGCGGATTAAATACTCTTAAAAATGACTATACAGATTTAGGTCCCTGGCGAGAATTCAAACGAATGACTGATGATAATGAATTTTTAGCTGTTTTATGGTCACAGGTTATTGGCTTTAGTGATGAAGCTATTGCAAAGGGATTAAATACAACAATTGGCACTGTAAGACATCGCGTGAGTCGAGGACTGCGCTTACTCGGAGAGCGCATGATATAAATTAGGGTAGAATAAAACCACCCCCAATTTTTTCGCTGCTTCGTCATCGTAAGAGAGAATTATGGATATGAATCTGGGAAATCAAAAAAGAAAACTTACCAAATTTCTTTGTCGGGAAATGTTGTACGACTATATACAGGGTCACTTAGATAAAGCTAGGGATGAGGCTGTACGAGAATATTTAGAAAATGATGAAGACCTTAGAGATGAGTTAGAAAATTTAAAGTTGGCTATTCAGTATAGCAAAGAGTTGGGACATGCAGAATTAGATGAAAGTTTTTTAAAAGAGATAGTAGAGAGTAAATCTTATTTTGCGCAAATGGCGGATCAATTAGCCTGGAGAAATTTACCTGAGTATGTAAAGTGGGGTTTAGAGGCTTTTACAATTGCTGTTTCGGTTTCGATATTTTCAATTTTTGTTCCTTGGGAAAGAGTCATGGACTGGATACCTAGAGAGAAGGAACCTGCAATTGTTAAAGAAGCACCAAGGCCGGTATTAGTTGTTGGTCAAAAAAATAATCAGAGCGAAACAGTCAAAGAGCCATCAGAAGAATCAAATGTAGAAGCTAAAGTCGACGAAGTGGGTACTCAACAAGAGAACCAAAATGTGAAAGAAAAAGAGCCACTGGTTGTTAGCAGTGAAAAAGATTTTGCTGAGAATAATAATGCCAACGTGGTTACTACTGTGGAGAAAAACGAACTTTCTCAAATTCAAAAATTAAAAGAAGATCAACAAGAAGAGGAAGAAGAATTAACGGAAAAAAACACAAAGAAAAAGGCTAAACTAATTGGGACAAAGAAGGCGCTAAAGGGAGAACTTTATAGAGCCTTTATGACTTTAGATAAAATTGATTTAGTAACAGATGAAATTCGAGAAAAAATAATTAATTTTGGTGGAGAAAAAGCCGGTAAGGTTAGGTTGGGTTGGAGAAAAAAAGATGGGAGCTACTTCCATTTTACATTTCCTGAAAAAAACTTTGAAGATTTAGAGCAATTTTTAAAAAGTTATGGTGCCATTAGAGTTTATAAGGATCCACATTGGCGAGTAATGCCAGAAGGACAAATAAGAATTATTTTATGGGTGGAAGATAGTGAACACAAAAAGTAAGCCTCAAAAATCTTTAAGGACTATTTTAATATTGTGGTTCTTGTTTTTTTCATTAGTTCCTCTTGGCTTTATTACTGGGTTTTCGATTGTAAAATATGAAGAGGCTATTGATAAAGAATTAAGCAAAAGACTGAAAGGTAATTTTGAAACAGTAGAAAATATAGTTAAAGAATTTGCCGGAGCTCTTACCTCAAGCACAAAAAAACAGGCTGAGAACAATACTTTGGCTTATTATGTTAATAACAATCAGAAGAGCCAAGTTGTTGCAATCGTAACTAGTTGGTTGGTTTCTGAACCTGCAGCCCATCACATTTCTATTTTCTCAAGAGAGGGAAGAATGATGGCCTCGTTGATTAAAGATGCAACAGGAAATGTGCAAACTATTGATTTGGGTAGTAACGACTTTTTCTTAAGAGATGCTCCCTTAGAGGAGCTAAAAAAATCAGATTTATATCGAGACATTGAGATTAAAACTAAAAAAGATTTAAAACTAATTGTTGTTACTAAGATTAGAAATAATTCGGGGCGAGTTGTTGGATATATTGAGAAAATTACAGAGCTTGATAAAGCATTTTTAGAAAGTTTAAAAAAGAGAATGACAGTTGAATTGGCGTTTTACCTAAAAAAGCCAACTACAAAAGAAGTTAAAGAAGAAGATAGTGAGCCACTTATAGTAACAAGTAACGATGATTTAGACCTATACAAGCCCGAATATTTTTTGCTAGCTAAAGAAGATTCAAGTAAAGAATTTTTCGAGTTAAATATTGGAGAAACTCCTTATGGTTTTATTACAAATTCTTTCAAATGGGGAGAAAATGAACTGTTTGTGGCCATAGGGACTTCGAAAAAAGATGTTAAATCAGCCTTAAAGGAAGTGAATTATGCTTTTTATCTCGTTGTAGGTGGGATCATAATATTTCTTATTATCTTAAGTATAGTTATTTCAATGATTTTATTAAGGCCAGTATCTGAGTTAGTAGAAGCTTTTAGGAAAGTAAATCCTGGAGATGTAATTCCAGAAGTAAAAGATTTACCAGAGAATGAACTGGGTGTATTGGCTCAAAACTTTAATAATCTTTCTAAAAGAGTAAATAAGACCCAAGAAGATCTTAAAAATAAAATTAAAGAACTAGAACAAGCTAACCAAGAAATTCGTGAAACGCAGGCTAAACTTATTCATTCTGGAAAAATGGCAAGTTTAGGTCAGTTGGTAGCTGGTGTTGCCCATGAACTAAATAACCCCATTGGATTTATTTATAGTAACATGGGGCACTTAAGAGATTATTCCAAATCATTGATGAAGATTGTAGAAACGGCAGAAAAAAATCCTAAAAATTTAAGTAAGATAAAAGAAGAGGAAGAGTTTGAGTATATTGTAAAAGACATGCCTAAATTGATTCAGTCTTGCGAAGAAGGTGCGAAAAGGACGAGAGATATAGTTTTAGGGTTAAGAAATTTTTCTCGTCTTGAAGAGGCTAAACTTAAAAAAGTGAATATTGAACAGAGCTTGAACGATACTTTAAATTTACTTTCTGGTGAGCTCAAAAATAGAATTAGAGTTGAGAAAGACTATGCTGGTATACCTGAGGTAAATTGTTATCCTTCTCAGTTAAATCAAGTTTTTATGAATATTTTATCTAATGCTGCTCAAGCCATAGAAGAAAATGGAACAATTCGCCTAGGTACTCGTGAAGTTGAAGATGGAAAAATAGAAATATCAATTAAAGATTCTGGTAAGGGAATGTCTCAGGAAACCATAGAAAAAGTTTTTGATCCCTTTTTTACGACAAAAACTCTAGGTAAAGGTACTGGCTTGGGAATGAGTATATCCTATGGCATTATCCAGAAACATGGTGGGGATATTCAAGTTCAATCAGAGATAGGAAAAGGTACAACTTTTACATTAATTCTACCAATTGACGGACCACCAGC
>JAGRAE010000093.1 GCA_020435005.1 Bdellovibrionales bacterium | reverse complement strand
GCTACTTTTTTCTGGAGACAGCGCACAATAATATTGCGCGCTGTCTCCAGAAAAAAGTAGCAGGTACCTTATAAAAGAGGGGCTAGGATGGCCAACGATATAAAAACTCTATCAAAACAACAAAACAGAGAACTTTCAGAAATTAATAAAAAGTTTCGTGAGAGACGTTCAGATATAATCAAAAACAGCGAAAAAGATTTACAAGAGTTACAAGAAAATTACCAAGAAAAAGAAAATACTTTGCGGCAGCGAAACAATGCACACATAAATCACATTAGAAAAAATCATGATGATCGTGTAAGAAATCAAAATGAAACTTATGATAAAAAAATTACTTATGACCGACAATCATTAGATAAAAAGTACCAACAAATAAAAGAAGCTGGTGAGAAAAGAGTTCAATATCAAAACAATCTTAAAAAAACTAAAGAAAATCAGTTTAATGATAATATGAAAAAATTAGATCAAAGAGAACAAGAGGTTCGTGAGCAAAAGCACGACCAAACAAAAAAGTTTGTTAACCAAGAAAATACACGATTACAACAACTCCAAAAAAAATATAATGAAGAAAACAGTCAAATTACAAATAAATACCGCCAACAACAAACACAAATCAAAGCAGAAAACCGCTCAGAAGTAAAAAAAATGACTGATGAACATCGAGCAAATTTAAAAGAAACGATTCAACTTAATCACAAAAAGATTGATGAACTCAACAAAGAGGGACAAAAAGTATATTTACAGACTAAAACCACAAACTCTACAAGAATTGAAAATGAAATAAAAGATCACAACAAAAAGATTGACGAAACAAAAGATAAAGGACGAAAAGCATTACTGGAACAAAAGAAAATTTCAGAAGAAAATCTACATTCAGAACAAAACAAAAATACCAAACAAATAAAACAAGAAAAAGAAAGAGGGATAGAACAACTTGAAACGGTTCGCCAGGACTATGACAAAGAAATCAAGAAAACTCATCAAAGAGGAGAAAAAGAAGTTGGATTACAAAAAACTTTACACAAACAACAGATTAAAAAAATAAATGATGTACATGAAAAAAATATTAAAGAAATTCACCAGCTTCAAGAAAAAGAAAAGTTAACATTACAAAAACTTCACCGAGATAAAATGATAAAAAATCAAAAATTATATGATCAAACACTACAAAACCAAAAGAATGAATTCCAGAGAATCTACACTGCTAACGAAACACTTAATAAGGAATCACTTGTACAACAAAAAAGTCGTCTTATGAGAGCTCTACACAAACAAAAACTGGAAACAATGAAAAACTTTGGCAAATATAGTGACACTGAAAATGACCCCTTTTATCAACATCAAAAAATAAATTCTACACTTACAGATTCACCAAATTATTATTACTTAAAAGTTCAAGTGCCCAAACACGAAAAAAATAATTTCGATATTTTTGTCCAAGAAAACCAAATTACCTTACAGGGAACGAGAGAGTTTGATGAAAAACTAGAATCACAAGATGGATCGCGAAATATCTCTTCTAATAGTTATGAATCCTTTAGAGAAATTATCAAACTAGATGAGCCCGTCATAGAAAAAGCAGTTAAGAAAGAATACAATAACGGCTTTTTTGAATTAAAAATACCAAAGTTAGTGAAAAAAAGTTCTATAAGCTAATAAGAATCTATTTTTGAGCTAATAAATTATTAACAATTATAAATTATCTTTTTTTAACCAAAGATTGAATTTCGCTCATCATATAATTGAGGCGATACTGCAAATCAGTAATTTTACTGACGTTCGCCTTCAACTGATTTAAAGCGTCAATCTGGTGATAATCTTTGTGAGACTCTTCGTAGTAAGTTTGGGACGCCGAATCTTTAAGGCTCTCTTCCCTGACCTTTTGTATTTGAAATTGTTCTTTAGCAGATACTTGCATATATTTCCTTTCATGGCCTTTCGCTTGCCTTAACTTATGATATCCACAACTTTTGGCTAACTAAAACTTAAATTAACTTACAAATAACAAGTTCTAAAAGTACTGGTTCCAAATTGGAACATTTTACAATATCTAACCACCGTACTCACACTTTAACGAACTCTCATCAACCTCAGTTAATTTTCTACGCTCCACTCCGTTAGCCAAATAGGCGTGCATTACGCTTTTATTTGTAGGCTCAACATGTGCTAAACCAATAACATGTCCCAATTCGTGGATAAGTAAGCTCTTAAAATCAATGTGTCCATTAATCGCATCTTCTGTTGCTGAGAAACGATGATTTGATCCATTAATGCGAATATCAGCCTCATAAATGCGGCTACCCGTCCAATATATGGTTGTACGTGCTTGTTCTGACTTCTTGTTCTCTTCCCAATCACTTAACCAATAAATTATGTTATAGTTATCTTGCTTGGGTCTATTCTCTCCGCCAACGGTGGCTTCAATACTTATAATTTTATAACCTAGTTGATGATTCCACACCTCAGCAGCATCTTTAATAGCAGTATGATATTTAGTTGGAACAGATGAGTGAATATACATTTTCACTGAGCCACCTTTCCAAGAAACTCTTTTCATTTTAGAGTTCTGAACAAAATTACATGAAGGCTCAGGATCAATGTTATTTCCACAAGCTTGAATAAACAGCGCCGAAGCAATTATTAAAAATGTTGTATAAAATGAGCGTTTAGAAACTCTTGCATTCATAATCTGAACTAACGCAAGGCTTGTGCCGGTTAAAAGTTACATATCTTATTGAATTTACAGGACTTTAAAGCACAACTCCTCCGCAACACTTTAGAAGACCTTAATAATTGAAATTATTGAATTAAAATTTAAGACAAAAGTTGAGGTATTTTTTTTATCTTATTGTAACTACTATGTTTTTTTCAATATTTAGGCTTGCATAAAAATAATACAGTCTCAGGCGCAAAAAGGTCATAAACTCGACTTTGGTGTCGTTTTGCCTCTAATTTTCTTTTATACAAGTCATAAATATTTATAAATACGGGCTTTTTTTAGATTTAATGAGAATTTTGGCACCAAAAAATTGGCCTCTAGATTGAAATAATATTTGATCAACTCATCTGGCTCTCTCCACAATCGTGGATATCTAAGAGCCCCTAAAACCCATCTCAATGTCCATTCGCGAAAGGGGGAGCAAGGCTCCCACCTCCTGCCATATCTAAAGGTACACGGTTCTTTTAGAAGGAATAGCGATAGCCAACACCGCGAATAGTTTTAATACTATCTGCCCAGGAGCCTAATTTCTTACGCAATGAGGCTAAATGAACATCAATGGTGCGATCAGTAACGTTAGTTTTACCTAAAGCCATTTCGCGAAGGTGATCGCGGCTTAGAACTTCATTCTTGTTATTGAGCAATTCAAATACAATTCGAAACTCTGTTAAAGTTAAACTTATTTCTTTTCCATGCAATGTAACCTGATGAGTTAATCGGTTTACAACCAAACCGTTGGACTCAATAGTCTCTGGAGAAACGGGTCCAGGATTAACACGTCTTAAAACAGCTCTAATTCTTGCAGCTAACTCCGACGGCGAAAATGGTTTCACAACATAGTCATCTGCACCTATATTCAGAGCTTCCACCTTGTCTTGTTCACCTTGATTTCCCGTTAACATGATAATGGGAATATGCGCGTATCTTCGTTGTTCTTTTATTTTTAATATCCAATCTGTCCCGCGTTGCCCAGCCAAGTTTTGGTCTAACAATAGAACATCTGGCAATTTTTCTTCGAGCAAAAAAGGAAGGTCATGAGGGTTAATTATAAATTGGACATTGATATTTTCTAATTCCAATAAGTCTTTTACAGACTCACAAATATCTTGTTCATCATCTACAAGCAGGGCATTGATTGACAAATCACGACTCCCTAGGTCTAAAGCATACATACTTTAATTAAATAGTCTATAAACTACATTTTACAACACTTAATTTATTATAGAATGTGAATATTGTAAGAATTAACGCTATCTTAATGCAGGAAAAATCTTGCTTTCAACCCTAATTTTGCAGATACTCGCGCCCAGATAAGGGGGCAGTTCAATGGATACAATCTTCCAAATAGGGCCGAGGTTAAAAAAATTGGACAAAAAAAACCTAAATAATATCAATAACATAAAAGAAGATAAAATTAAATTAAAAGGACAGGAAATATTCGCTGAACTGGAAAGTTCGCAAAAGTCACTCTTTAGCAAGGACTGGTGGTACGGACGAATTATGGAATGGAGCATGAAAAATGACAAATTTAAGACGCAAATGTTTAGATTTGTCGATGTACTGCCTTATCTCAACTCTGGCTCTGAAGTCGCCCGTCACCTAAAAGAATATTTTAGTGAGGGAGGAAATGAACTCCCTCCTGTATTTAATATGGGCATGGGAATGGGCTCCCTCGCACCAAGCCTTATGGCTGGAGCTATTAAAAAGAACGTCACACAAATGGCAAAAATGTTTATTACCGGAGAAACACCTAAAGATGCACTGCCCAAGTTAAAGCAAGCCAGAAAAAACAATAAATGTTTTACCATTGATCTCTTAGGCGAAGCTACACTATCAGAAAAAGAAGCTATGGATTATCAAAAAAGATACATCCAATTGATAAATGATTTAGTCACCGATGCGCAAAGCTGGCCACACTCTTCAACTCTAGATGAGGACGAGAATGGTCCCATACCAATGGTAAATATTTCGGTAAAAGTAACTTCCTTGTATTCACAGATTAAAGAAGAAGCTTGGGAAGAATCAAAAACAAAAATAAAAGAACGCTTACGTCCAATTTTTTATTTAGCAAAAGATCGCAATGTTTTTATCAACATAGACATGGAACAATACTCTCATAAAAATTTAACTCTAGAAATTTTTAAAGAGTTGCTGGTAGAAGATGATTTTAGAAGTTACCCACATTTTGGAATCGTAATCCAAGCCTATTTAAGAGATTCATATGCTGATTTAGAAAACTTAATTGAGTGGGGAAAAACCAGAAAAACTCACTTTACAGTTCGCTTAGTCAAAGGAGCTTACTGGGATTATGAAGTCATTCATGCCAATCAGATGAACTGGCCCATTCCGGTGTATACACAGAAAAAAGAATCCGATAAAAATTATGAAGATTGTGCTCAGCTCATTTTACAAAACTATCCTATATTAAAATTAGCCATTGGTTCACATAACGTCCGTTCCATTGCAGCTTGTTTAGTTATGGCTGAAGAGTACTCGGTTCCTCCCAAAGCTATTGAAGTGCAAATGTTATATGGAATGGCAGACCCAATTAAAAATTCAATAATCAAGAAAGGTTATCGACTGAGAGAATATGCCACTGTGGGTGAATTGATACCAGGCATGGCCTATCTCGTTAGAAGACTTCTAGAAAATACCTCAAATGAATCTTTTTTAAGATCTAAATTTGCAGAAGATAAAGACACAGAATTATTATTGGCAAACCCTGCAGATAATTTAGTGCCAAGCTCTGCAACTTTTCCGCAAAATGATTCTCTCTTCTACAATTTGCCTTTGAGTGATTTCTCCTTGGAAGAATCAAGACAAAAAATGAAGGAAGCTTTAATCAAAGTAAAAAATGAGTTTGGCAAAACTTACTCTGTTTTAATTGACAATAAAACCTATAGTTCAAGTAAACTTATCGAACGCTTTAACCCTAATAATCGAGAAGAGTTAATAGGTAAAGTTTTTGCCGCCAACCTTGAACAAGCTGAGCTCGCAGCACAAACAGCAAAAAAATCTTATAAAACTTGGAGAAAAGTTGAGACGAGCAAAAGGGCTGCTCTTTTAAACACTTTGGCAGATAATATTGAAAAAGAAAGATTTTATTTGGCAGCTTTACAGGTTTATGAAGTGGGAAAGACTTGGCATGAGGCAGATGGAGATGTTTGCGAAGCAGTAGATTTTTGCAGGTATTACGCTCAAGAAATGTTAAAGCTGGATAAAGGCCAACGCGTTGGACACGCAAAGGGAGAAGTCAGCAATTACCATTATGTTTCTAGAGGCCCCACCCTCGTCATCGCACCTTGGAATTTTCCTCTAGCTATTCTAACAGGAATGGTTGCCGGAGCACTAATTACTGGCAACTCCGTAATTATGAAACCTGCGGAACAAAGTTCTATCACTGCCGCACAACTGATGAGGCTCATACAAGAAAGCGGTTTTCCTCAAGATGTCGTTAGTTTTCTACCGGGTTATGGTGAAGAAGTTGGTGAGTACTTGGTTAACCATAAAGATATAACTACGATAGCATTTACCGGCTCTAAGGATGTCGGATTAAGAATAGTAAATAAATCTTCATCGATTCAAACTGATCAATTGTATTCAAAAAGATGTATTATTGAAATGGGTGGGAAAAATGCACTTCTTATAGATTCAGATGCAGATTTAGACGAAGCTGTATCGGGAATACTGTATAGTGCATTTGGCTTTCAAGGACAAAAGTGTTCAGCTTGTAGTCGTGTTGTTGTTCTTGATGATAATTATGACAGATTTATAGAGAGGTTTATTGAGGCAGTTAAAAGCATTAAAATAATGTCTTCTGAAAATCCACAAGCTTTTTTAGGGCCAGTTGTTGATGCTGAAGCCTTCGAAAAAATAAACTCAATTATTGAACGTGGTAAGTCATATGCAAGATTGGTTTATCAAGCTGAGGCTCCTAAAGAAGGCTTTTTTATTGGACCTACTGTGTTTGCTGATGTACCGGCAAACTCAGAGCTTGCTCAAGTTGAAATTTTTGGACCTGTTCTATCTATCATAAAAGCTAAGGATTTAGGCGAAGCTATTGAGATTATAAACAATACTCCCTATGCGCTAACAGGTGGCATATATTCTAGAAGTCCTGCGAATATTGAAAGAGCTAAATCTGATATTGAGGTTGGGAATTTCTATGTGAATCGTGGGATTACTGGTGCCCTTGTCGATCGTCATCCTTTTGGTGGTTTTAAAATGTCTGGACTTGGCTCAAAAACTGGCGGACCAGATTATTTAAAGCAGTTTATGGATCCTCGAGTAGTGACTGAAAATACAATGAGACGTGGATTTGCACCTGAGGAATAATTCTTATATACGGCACTGTTTTTTTACGCTTAAGCGATTTTTGTACCAATAGGAAAAGTAGGTGGAATTTTTTCTTCTGGTAGTTGGTCTTTTTTGAGTATCACCCTTAAGCAATACAAAACTAATCCAACAACAACTCCTGAGAATTCACCACCTAGATGGGCGGTGTGAGCTATTCCCCCAAACTCATCGACAGTGCCTATGTAACCAGCAAGGTCTGACAAAACCCAAATAGCCATTGTTATCCACCCAGGTAAATAAACGTAACCTGCATATCCTCTTCTTGGAATAAATAAAAAATAAACATATCTTACTGAACGTCGCCAAAACATAAAACAAAATAGGGCCATTATTCCACTTACCGCACCACTTGCACCGATAAGGGGCACTGAAGACACTCCAGAAAGAAATAGAAATACACCTGCTGCCACCATGCCAGATAATAAATAACTAATTAAAAGTCCCACACCACCAATTACCGGTTCCAACATACAACCAAAAATTAATAAAAAAAGCATATTACCAAAAAAGTGAACTAGACCACTATGAACAAACTGATAAGTTAACCACTTTGAAAATGATATATCTTTACTATTTAATCCTAAAGTATAACTGGGATGAAGATCTTGTAATTTTTGTATTTCGTTTAATTTATTTTTCCACCAGTTTAACAACACGGTATCACCAACAAAAGCAAAGTTATTTACTTGCTCTAGAAAGGCTTGATCGCGAACTCCTAATCCCCCAAGTATTTGAAGTTTTTCATTATCATTATTTACATTTGCTTTATGAACTAGTTCTAAAGTTTCATTTTTATAAATTTTTTTATTATATAAAATATATTGTGAATAAAACTCGCCTTGAGCTTGTAAAAAAAGTGGATCCGAGTATATTTCATTAATTGCATTTTGACTAATAAAGCCTGTTTTTAATATGATTAACATTACTAGTACATTTACTAGAAAAATCATCCATGTCACTGGAGCATAAAAAAAACTTTGAATGCCTCTTAAATAAGGAAGAATCATTTTTTAAAAAATTCCTTTTTTAATGTTTTTTTCATAAATTCAAACTCATCGCCAACACTAGCCGGAGTACGTTCATTTTCATAGGTAACTTCATTACTTATTAAACTCCAAGCTTTCTGATTATTTCCAGATTTAAATAGTGCCAGTGCTAAACTGTTTTTAAAATCTTTATTGTTATCATTATACTCTAATACAAATTGACCCACTTCAGATGCTTTTTCAAAAAGTTGAAGATTTTTTAGTTTCTCAAATAAAAGTGTGCCTGTCTTCTGCCATTCAAGTTCATGGGGGCTAGATTTCCACAAAATTACAAACTTATCTAACAATTCGGGAGCATCCGCTTTCTCTAGAAAGTATCTGGCAGCTTCTTCTCGAACTTTAAGTTGATACTTTTTGTTTTCGTAAATTGACCATAGCATTTCCAAGGATTTTTGAGTATTTCTTTCAGCTTCTTGAAGTGCTAAATTTATTTTTTGCACTTCTCTGTTAACATTATGAAATTCTCTAAGGTATCCTCCTTTACAGTAATTTTCGCGGGTCTTGGTTAAAGCAAAAATTGAATTCTCCATCAAACTTTTATCAGTATTTGTTGTCATAAATTTACAACTATCTGTCTTAAAAGCTTCACAACTTTGAGTTGCCTGTTGATAGCACAACCAGGTTGAGAGATTAAGTTTTTCAGATTCATTGAGGGAGGACAATGCTAAATCAGAAATTTGATTAATGGAATCATTTTGTTTTTCAAGTGCATAAGCTTTTGTTTTAAAAATTATTTTAAAACTTTTTAAACTTTCAATATCAGGTATATCTTTCAGTCTATTCATTGCATAGTCAGCATCTCCCTGATTTATTGAATTTCTAATTGACCAAATTTGAATGTATATAGGCCAGGTCTCATCCACTTTTTGAAATTCTATATTAATTTTTTCCCAATCCTCTTCATCCCAATACTTTACAATTTTACTCATCACACAATCTTTTGAATCTTTAGACAACTCACAAACTCTTTGTAAGTAAGAGTCAGAAAGTTTAGCGCGATCACTATATACAAAAGATTTTGCCAAATATGCCAATGGACTTTCTATTTCTTGTCTAAATACAAAACTTGCTTCAGCTTCTAAACAATCTTCATTAATGTTACCGGCTGCATATAAAGACATCGCCACCTGAATGCGTGTTAAGCTTGATTCTGCACTCTCAGGCCATTCTCTATAGGCAGCACCTATGGCGCTACACAATCCACCTTTTTGCTCTAAACTATCTGCAATATCATTAGTTTTAGATAGGTTTTTTTGTGTGTCAATTAGCACTATTGAAATAATAAGACAAATAAATCCCAAAAATCCTGCAAACACACCTTTTACGATCGATGACTCATATAAACTCGGTTTGCCAATAGCTTTGTATTTTTCACTAGCAACAATTGTTTCAGAAATTCTATCATGAAGAGCCCTTCTTCGTGTGTTAGTAAATATTGATGAAAAGGCAAATCCAAAAGTGAAAACACCTAACCACCATGCAAAGGATCTTAATAAAGAGGTTGTAAAATTTGGCTTTTTCTTTGTCCAAATATCAACAACTTTCAAGCCAAAAAATCTCTTACCGAGTGAAGCCCCTAACAACCAGGTGGTAATAGTATTATAAAATATAATTATAAACACTGAAAACAATGTTCCAAGTACTATTGAAATTGCGAAATTAAAATTGTTGTCTAATAAAACTGAAGAGAACATCAACCTTTTGAACGGCGCATTTGTAAGCATTAGTATGGGTAACAAAATTATAAATGTGTCTACGATGAAAGCTCCCGCTCTATCAAGCGGGTCAGCCAGGTGAAAATGTTCATTTTCTGTATTTATATTGTTTTTATTATGACTTTTATCATATATAAATGAATCTTCTAAAACCATAGATACTCATCGGTTTTAGAAGCTCTAAATTGTAATTATTTTTATCAGAATTTAACAAGACTAAAGTATGTCTTTTTACCCTTCAGTCAATACTTTCATAGCAAGTAATCGTCCATAGATATCTAATTTAAACTCTACGCTACCCAAAACTTTATTTTCACTATCCATTAATTCATAAGTCTCTAAAATTCTATCTTGCTCTTTGACTTTACTAGAAGGTTTTGCAAAAGCATAATTAACAGGCATCAACTTTTTATAAGAAACAAGAAATTTATTACTATCAACAAACGTAGGATCCACATGTCCGATGCTGTCAGCAAGTTCAATATTTACTATTTTTCCACTTGTAAATTCAATTCTATATTTATTGTGTAACAAACCGGCAGTTAATTCATCCCTTAAATGTGGCGATCGGCCTACACTTGCGATTCCTCTTTGCTGTGGCTTCATAGATAGTTGTAAGGCTAGTCTATGCTCCCATTCTACATCTCTCTTAAATTCACTATATTGCCCAAGACTAGCAATTGTTCTTAGCTGTGACTTCTCTTCTGTCTTTTGTACTAAAACTGAGTTCATAAAAATGTATAAACAAAAAATAGATAGTACAGAAATAGGCACAGCCCTTTTGAAAGTACGACTTTGTTGCCACTTTGTTGCCATTTGATTTTGTTTTTTAGTTTGTTTTACTTTTTCAACAGGAAACTTAATAATTTTATTATCACTCATAAGTTTTCCCTCCCTATTTACCAGCTATTGCGAAGTCTGTGCCCTCTCAGATACAAAATTTTGCCTAAAGACTTCTTATAAACTGACAACTGTTAAACCAAAATTGTCACTCTTTATGAAAACCGGTATGTTTCAAAACGAGACAAATAGTTTTCATTGTTTACTAGTCAACAATCGGAGGTATGATATAATGTCTTAATAGGAAACATTAAAAAACTGAGTAAACTATGCTTATGATAAGGCAACCACGACTAAAACCCAGTTATCTCTTAAGTCTTTTTGCAATATTGACTCTATTGACAATGCAAAAGGCATGGACTCAAGAACAGCCAAATAATCAAATCAAGTCACTAGAAGCTAAACTTAAAACCCAACCTGAGAATATAAAACTTAGAATTTATTTAGCGAAAAAATATTTTGACTCTAAAGAATATAAAAAATGTATAGATATGTTAGATCCCTACTCTAGTGACTTGAAAAAAAGTGGATTAAATATGCTTGCACTTTCTTTTCAGAAAATGAATGACCTAAAAAATGAAACTAGAAT
The DNA here is from genome assembly GCA_020435005.1 of Bdellovibrionales bacterium. Taxonomy (GTDB): domain Bacteria; phylum Bdellovibrionota; class Bdellovibrionia; order Bdellovibrionales; family UBA1609; genus JACKAN01. Next base: position 1,948 of record JAGRAE010000093.1, on the reverse strand, counting down.
CCTAAAGCTAATCATAGCAAATGATCCCAATGACTCTCCTACGCTCTTAAGACTTGCAGACAATTCAAAAAGCCAAGCAGAAAAACTCGAAGGAACACAAGCAAAAGAAAAACTATCAGAAGCTGTAGAATTTTATCGAAAAGTTATAAAAACCCATTCAAATGTTGAAAAAGCATATTTTGGTCTGCTCGATATATTTAAAAAACAAAAAAATCATTACGAAAGCCAAATAATAGTAAAAGATCTAATTAAGAGATTCGGAAAAAAACCTAGCTATGTTGCTGAACTATGTCGAATTTATACAGAAGAAGCTTATCTTCAAGAAGCCATTAAATCATGTAAAGAAGCTATAATGTTGGATCCCAAAAACCCAGAAAATCATGCAAATTTAGCACAGAGTTATATAGATAAAGATGATCAAAAAACAGCTGAACAAATTCTCAAAACAGCAACACGTAGATTTAAAAGCTCCGAGCGAATTTATACAATGGCCGGAGAATTTTATTTAAAACAAAAAAATATAAGTGTGGCCCATAGATATTATTCAAATGCTGCCTTAATAGATAGAAACTCTATGAAAGCGCAACTAGGTATGGCCCAGACAAGTTTTGAATTAGGAAAATTTGAGCAATCCCTCATGGGCTTTGAAAATGCTTGTAAGTTGAATAGTAAAGATACCTTAAAACACTTTAAAGAAGCGGTAACAAAGTTAAGATTAGAGGGAAATTTTAGATGGGAGAGAAAATTCAACTCCTCTCTATATAGATGTATGTAATAATTGTTTCTTTACACTTTCTATGTAGGAGTCTTTCCCCATAATTAAATCTTTTTCATTATAATCTGTATGGACGTTAGGTTCCACACCATATCCCTCAAAACTCTCTTCATTTAAATCAAAAAAATTGGCCTCAGGAATTGAAAGGGTAAACCCCTTCCCCAATAAAGGCATTGAATACCACACGGCAAGTAAAACTTGGCCACTTGTAGTTTGACCGATGACCGTTGCTCTGTTTTTCTGTTTCATTATTTGCGTAAAAATCTCGGCAACAGATCCTGTATTTTCATTAACAAATACAAAAACTCTATTTTTAAAACAGCCATAATCTTGGAAACTCTTAAGTGCCACACGTTTATGCTTTTTTATAAATTTGTACTGCAAGTTATCATCTAAATCATTTAACAAGGGCTGTCCATTGCCATCAGGATCTTCAGCCCCCAAATTACCTAAATATTCTTCTTTGCAAAAATAGGGAGAAATCGCTCTCAACATTGATATAAAATTCCCGCCCCAATTATTTCTTAAATCTATAACAAGAGTTTTATATTTAAATATTTCAGATAAAGTTTTTTTCCATTTACTATCCTCAAAGTATTCTGAGCGAAAACTAGAAATATTTAGCAGCCCTAAACTATTATTAACCTCAACCACATAGGGCTCTTGATCGACTTTTACTTCTTTTAGCTCCAATATTAATTGGTTGACTTTATTACCTCTAATAAATTCAAATGTTCCACTTGAATATTTAACATCTTCATCATTAAAATAGCTATCTCCATTAATTCTTACAAGCTGGTCACCAAATTGAATATTATTCTCACTCGCTGAGCTGTTTTTTTTAATTTCAATGACATAAAACTTTTCACCTATTTTTTTAACTCTTAATCCTGTTTCTTTTTGTAATCCAGACCACATTAATTTTTCATCAATGGGATCATTCAAGTACAAATGGCTAACTTCAAGCTTGGCTAAGCTTTGTCGAATTCGATATACCAAATTTTGTAAATTTATTAAAAAGGGAATTGATTCAGCTTCTAAAAGACATTCCTTATGCCAAGGCAGAACTTTTATTGATGGTAAATAAATATTTTCTTTTACAGATTCACAAGTATCATTAAATGCTTGTTTATAAACACTAAATTTTGCTACAGAAATACCTAAATTAATTAA
>JAGRAE010000092.1 GCA_020435005.1 Bdellovibrionales bacterium | reverse complement strand
TTGAATTCAGTTACTTGAACCGACAATTATTGTATTCCCACTGCTTTGTGTAAAGACACCATTGTAATTTGTTTCAATCCATAGTCCAGCTACACTAATATTCCCGCTGGTATTTACATCACAATTCGCCGGCACATCATTACATGTGTCATCAAACATAACGACGTCACCGGCACCCGGAGCTGTTGAACCATTACTCCAGTTGACCCCATTGCTAAAGTCATTATCTCCCCCATCACCCGTCCAAATAAATCCATTGTCGTCGTCATTTTCTATAGTGCCCACACCCGTATCATCAGTGAGCGTACCGTGTGAAGGAGTATCAAGAACTACTGTTAGTGTTTCGTCCAATTCCATTGTTGTATCTGTGGTTGTCGCTATAGTGATAGTACCCGATGTAGTTCCTGAAGATAGTGTTAACACTCCGTCATTAGGTGTGGCATCAGAATCAGTGGCTGGAGTTGAGTAATCAGAATCCGCAGTCGTCGCTGTAACATCGTTCACTGTGTAGTTGACTGTGAAGTCTCCACCACAGACTCCTTCACTTAAACTCACAGTAAACACTAAATTACCACCTTCAGTTACTGTGGCATCACTGATGGTTACATTGGGATTAGAGCTGCTTCCGACAATTTCACCGTCAGTAGGGTTTACATTTTGTGTGCCGGCAGTAATTGTTGAGCATCCTTTAATTATGCGGGCACTACTGGCCGCTCCCACACCATCGCCCACATTCAATTGATCATTTACGGTGAGGTTGTAACTGTTGAGGTCTATAGTTCCATTAAGAATATTTAAGTCTTGACCAGAATCAATCAAACTCAAATTATTGCCTAGAATAATACTGCCAGAAGCTTTATTGATATCTACATTTCCTGCCAAGAAAACACTGCCTGCCACTAACGTAATATTTTGATCTGAAGCTCCACTAAAGACTAACCCAGTTGATCCGCCTCCAGCACAGACTCCTGCACTATCACTACCTTCTGAACAGTTGAAGTTAGCTTGACCTTTAATTTCAAATATCGATCCATTTAAAATTCCATCTTCAAAAATTGCATTGCCATTAATAACTATATGACTAGCTCCCTGGATAGCCACACTTACATCGTCCAGGTCACCATTTGAATATGTATCTGAAATATTCAACTTCAAGTCATTGACAATCAGCGGACTGCCGATATCTATCCCAAATATATCTCTTGGACTCGTCGATCTTTCATAAAAGTCAAATATTAAGTTAGTCGTTGTAGCATTGATAGATCCACCGGAATATTTAAAGCCATCTAAGGAATTTGTAGCATTTATATCAAATTTAGTACCAACAACCCATTTACCACCAGCAGGCAAGTTGAAGGTTCCTGACTGCATTTCAAATTTATGAGATCCAAAATATGTAGTGCCACCAGCTGGGCTAAAAGTAGAAGAAGTATTAATTATGGTATGTGGAATTCGTGGCTCACCAGTAAATGTGTATGTCTGAGGAACATTTCCAACAATTTTTATTTTTGTTGTGCTTTCTAAATTAGAATCTAGATTAAAAAAGCCATTTACTGAATCGTAGCCAAAACAAACGTCCGCTCCTGTACAACTGGCAAATAAATTACCAGATAAGTTAATAACACCACCATCCATATCTCCATCCAGTAAAGTTAAATCTCCTGCCACATTTAATTCATCAGCTCCTGAAATTTTAAGAACCACATTTTGAAAGCCATAACTAAAACCTTGAGTGTCTCTAACATTAATAACCAAATTATTTACATTCAGACTTGAAGGAACATCAATTACAGCCACATTTATTTGTTGATGCCCATTACTGTTTGACGAAAAATCGAACTGTAACGTTCCACTATTGTGATTAAAAGCTCCCCCACTGACAATAAATCCATCAGTTTGATCTATTCCACCCGCTCTATCGAATCCCACAGAATAGATATTCGACGTCGACGTAAATACTCCACCACTCTGAAAAAAAACGCCATTGAGATCTATAGCGGCATTCCCACCCGTAAATGTCCCACCAGCTTGAGTCCAACCACTGGCACCCACCGTGATTGTGTTACCTGTTCCTTGAGTGATTGCCCCCGTGTAACCAGCTTCCATATTTAAGCCGGCAATATCTATGTTTCCATCAATAGTTACATTACATTGCGTACAAGAGCCATCAAAGGTAGCCGTGTCACTATTTCCTGGAGACGATCCACCAAACCAATTAGCTCCTGTGGACCAATTTTGATCAGGGTCAGCTGCACCTGTCCACAAGAAAGTATTGGGTACATAATTAACTAAATTATCAGTAGAAGTTGAACCAGAATTTGCATTGCCATTAACATCTTCAACTTCACCAGAAGCAATATTAGGAATAATCGTTCCATTCCCCACAACCGCGGTTGCTTTGAGAGAAAAGTTTTTATCATCACCACAATTGGCAATGGTCCAGGTTAAAGTCGTTGCCCCACCAGCCCCAGCGTTTGTTATGTCACCAACAATGAAAGAACTAACATTAATAGGCTCATCAAAAGTAACTTTATATTCTATGGGAGTCACTACAGTAGGATCTGCTTGTGCGGCAAACACACATGTGCCAACGCTTTCACTTACACTCTGTTCTATTTGAACACTAGGTCCAATAGTGTCTTTTAGCAATGTCACAGAATCATTTCCTGTGGAAGTGGCACCGGCATTGGAATGAGTCACATGAACAGTAATATTATCATCTTCCAAAGAAGAAATATCTAAAGAAATAGAAAAAGCCTGCCCTCCTGTACATGTTGGCTGCACCCCCGGTGTGACTACTGTTGTAGCTCCATTCGTATCATCAACAGTCACAGTCACTTCTTCACCTACCTCCGAACATGTACCAGATACCAATAAAGAGGTTTCATTAGCTGACACAACTACATCTGTCGACAAGGGAGACGCAATATTGACTTGCGTGTCGTTATCATTAATTGTAACAGTATGAACTTTATTAGACCCTAAGACACCTGTGCCGCCAGTTGGAGTGCTTAAAGTAACAATTAAATCTTCGCTGACTTCTGAATCAACATCATCTACGACAGAAACAACAAAAGCAGTGGCAATATCTCCGGCTAGTATAAATAAAACTCCATCTATCTGATTGTGATCATTGGAATCCGTTGTACCTGAAATAGTATAAGGAATAATTACATCTAAACCAGAAGCTGAATCTAGGCGTACAAGAGCCGTAGCCACTCCAACACTTTCATTCACAGTTTGCGAACTGACTTGAAATGAAACTACCGGTGGAGGATCGTTATTTATAATTGTACCTTTGGCCACAACTTGATCTTTTACGACGCCATCTACTTCTTTAATAACTAAGTTAAACTCTTCATTGGCTTCAAAAGAGTCATCATCAACTGTAGGGATGAGAATTGTGAAACTTGTATCGCCGATTTTAATGTCCACTGTACCACTTAAAGAGACTACATCATCAGAGTTACTATCTAAAAAACTCACTTCCCATTGAACAGAATAATCTCTAGTCGCTGCTGACTCTAAATTAAATGTAAAATTAGCAGAGCTCCCTTCATCGGCTTCTACATCACTGATATTGTACTTAGGGAGAGAACCCGGCTTTTTTGCGCTCTTAATTTCGGTATTCACATTACAAGAAATTGTAGTGAAATTTAAAAAGAAAAATATAATGAGTAGTATACGTCCCGTAAACAAAAACATTCCTTCCTTTTATCTATATATTATTCGGATTATTTTTTTAGGACTTTAGGTTGTGCTTAAATTAAGATTTAAATTAAGTTTGAATGTATAAAACTGAAACAGTTTTAAATTTTTATTTTTCTCAACTTCGAGTATTCCACAATTATTTTCAAAAAATGAATAATCTCTTTTTGAAACAAAGAATCTTCAAATTCCTTTGTAATTTTATTAAACATTTCCTGTTCGCGAACAGGATTGTAAACATCAAGACCTTTGTTGCTTTTAAATTGAAATATCTCATCTACAACTTTAAGTCGACGTTCAATAAGCCTCGCCAACTCTATGTTAATTCTGTCTATTTCTTTTCTTAAATCTTCTAACTCATTCATTCTTTAATATTTAATTCCTGAGCTGAAACACGAAGGCTACACAAACCAAAGTTCTGCTGAACTTCATTGGGAACTTTAAAATAATACAAGCCCGCACCACCATGAGCGGAATCAACAGATTGAAAATCTTTATTCATTATTTCAGTCACTTCAAAATTATAAGGTTGTCCGTTGGGGTACACAACTTCGCAAGACATCCCTCGAGTGATTTTATTTCTCACCTCTATTGGCAAATATCCCTTTGGCACAACTTCTCCAGCTGGCCGAGTTAAACCGCCAAACCTTTGAGTAAAGTGTCTTGATAAACTGGTGTCATAATTTTGCCCTTCGCGACCTGGATTTTCGCGAACCATAAAACCTTTATGATAACCTCTATTTGCTACTTTATTTAGGTCATCAAGCAGAGATCTATCAAACTCTTTACCCTCCACCATGTCATCAATTGCTTTTCTGTAGGCTTTAGAAACTAGCGCTACATAGTTCAAAGACTTTGTCCGCCCTTCTACTTTAAAAGAACATACACCCGCATCAGCGATTTCTTTTAGATGTTCAATTAAACACAAATCTTTGGCGTTCATTAAATATGTGCCATTCTCATCTTCAGTCATCTGATAGAGTGTGCCTTGGGAGCGCATATCTTCAAGGAAGTAATCCTGGTCATCAGAACTTTTAACAGAATAAAGTTTGTACTTTTCACGACAAGAATTATCGCAAACACCTTGATTCGCGTCCCGATGACTCATGTAGGATGACATCAAACAACGCCCTGAGTAAGCTATACATATGGAACCGTGAACAAAAGCTTCCAACTCAATTTCAGGAACTCTTTGTTTGATTTCTCGAACTTCATCTATGTGAAGCTCGCGACTTAAAATTACACGACTCACACCAAGGCTTTTATACCAGAACTTAACACTTTGCCAATTCATGCAATTAGCTTGAACTGATAAGTGTATATTTAAGTCAGGGTATCGCTCACGGGCCATCATCATTAATCCAGGATCACTCATTATAAAAGCGTCCGGCTTAACTTTTACCCACTCATCTAAGTGATCAAAGAAAGAATTTATTTTACGATTTTTACTAAATACATTAGCAGTGACATAAATTTGCTTACCCTGTTGATTAGCAATTTCTCTCGCATGATATAAAGTCTCTAAATCAAACTCATTTTCTCGGGCTCTTAAGCTAAAAAATGGCACCCCTAAGTAAACGGCATCGGCCCCAAAAGCAAAAGCGTATTCCATTTTTTGCAAGCTGCCCGCAGGCATTAATAATTCTGGTTTATTCATAGTGATTATTCCTACATTTAAGATTGTAAATGAGCAAGTTTAAGACGTATTTTTTGTACTTTATATATTTATGAATTTTTAATCTGTGTTATTCTAAAGCAAAGCTAAAAAAATTTTTTTTAACAAACATTATGTTAAGTTTGTATCTACATGAAATTACAATGTTATTTCGCTATCTCAATAATGCAACAATCCTAATTAGAGAATTCTCACATTAAAGCAACACGCCTCAGTATTTGTTTGTAGAATTAAAAAGTGCAAAAAGCATAAACTTACTTAAGGGGGACGTAATGCTTTATAAGTATTTTAAATATGGACTTTTGTTGCTGTCATTAGCAACAATCAGTATGGGATGTAGCAGTAAAGAGGATAGTGCACCCGCTAGCGGAGAAAGTTTAGTCATTAGTGGCTCGCTTAATGCAGCTGCGAGCAACAAACTTTTTAGCAAATCTTTATTAGCTCTTTCCAGTCAATCTATAGATGTTTCTGAGCTTGAAATCTACGGCTTAGCATTTTCGGATCCACCAGAAGTACAAACTGTGGAACTGGAATCAGATGGAAGCTTCACTCTCACTTTCAGCTCTGCTGCCGCGGGAGCTCCTATTAGTTTAATCTTTCGCTATAAGTCAACTTCTGCCAAAGCTGGCGAACAAGTTGGCGTCGTCAAGTTTGTTGATGATTCTGAAAAAGATATAGATGGAGACTCCAGCAGCTCAAGTTCCATTGCCCTTTCGGGAACGGTTTCTTTAGGTAATTTAAATATTAATGACGATGGTGAAGTTGAAGTGCCTGTGACTCAAATTTCCTCAAATATCGCCAATAAGGAAGTAGATAGTTCTTCGGGCTTTAACTTTACTGGCAATTGGATTTTTAAAGAATTTGATAAGACCTTACCTTCTGGTTACAGTCAAGTGTGTGCCGCTAACGATAACAACTGCAATGGTCCTGCTGTAGATATGCCCATTCATCTAGTTAGAATAGATGGTAAAAAGTATAATGCCGATAGCACTTGTCAAGCTGCTGCCAATAATGAAACATTTGATGCCGACTCAGACACCTGCGGCGGAACTACTGGTTCTGAAGACAAATACATGATTCAAGTGTGGCAATCGGAAACTGCACGAACAACTTGTGGCGGTCTGTTAGGTTTTAAAAATGAAGCAGCAAAGGCTTATGCTAACATAGATTTTTCTAGTTCTGGGGTGACTGAAGGTGAATTCACTTGGTCTGCTGGTTTTACAGATGGATGGAAAGCAACAAACGCAACATCCAGTCATGATCAATACAATTGTGGACCTGCACAAGTAACCGACTCCAACAACAAAAAATATCAAGGTTGGAAGTGTACGGATACCAGTGGTGATTATCAAATCAATTTAGAAGGTGGCTGTGTAGATGCCAACAATCAACCTGTTCACGTTACCGACTGGGAAAATATTACTCCCGACAACTGTAATAGTGCGGCTGTAACTGGTTTGACGGGATACCAAGAAAACACTTGTGTTTACACCAATGAAGATCCCGATGGTGCAGGTGGAGAATTGAGCGCAATGAATTTCACTTGTAAACATATTTACGGTCAATTTGACTCTGACGATTCTCCTGATACTGATAACTCCTTCGACTGGAGTGATGTTGAAAGTAACCCCATTGTGGCCAACGGTGCCAATTGCTCTTCTATTACTGCCAATACAGATGAGAAAATCATTGCTCAACTACAGTGTTATGCTGATTATTTATGGCAACAAAACTTAGAAAATGACGACAGCAAATGTATTCGCCGTGTAGAACTTAACTGGGGCGCAACAGATCCTAATGAATTTGTGCTTAAATCTAACGGCCCACCAAGAGCCATGACGTTATTTGTTTTATCAAAATTTAATTATGACTCTAGTAGCTCAGGCTACTTTGAAGACGGCGATGTTTACTACCGAGGAATCCAAACTGGTGACAGTTGGACGAATTGCAAAGTGAAAGAAAATTTTCGCATGACTTTTAAAAAGCGGGATTCTTCAACACTTGTTGGTGAGATGGTTCAAGAGATGGTGTTACTAGACACTGGCAAGGAAGCCTGCGTGGCGGCCAAAGAATCTAGCGACAACGAACTTGAAATTGGCTCGTCTAAATCTTTGATGTTACTAAAAAAACAATAATATTTTTAAACACTTAAAACTTTTAACGGCCCTCTTGTAGAGGGCCTTTTTTTATTATACATATACCTCTATGAAAAAATTAATCAAAGGTATATTGGATTTTCAAGCTCACCAACAACAACAGTACGTAGAAAAATATGCTAAATTAGCTCTTGGACAAAAACCCGACGCTTTATTAGTCGCCTGCTCCGACAGCCGTGTGGTTCCCAATATTTTTGCATCAACAGACCCCGGAGACATGTTTGTTGTGCGCAATGTGGGCAATTTAATCCCCCCTTGCTCAAATCATGAACCCCACAAATGTACAGGCTCTGAATCTGCAGCTATTGATTTTTCCCTTTTAGCATTAGATGTAAAAGATATTATTGTTTGTGGCCATTCAGAATGTGGTGCTATGCAAGCCTTGTTAAAGGGCACTGAAGATTTAACTTCGCATTTAAAGGATTGGCTAAAAAACGGTCAAGAAGCTACTAAAAAACATCCCTTTGAGCCTAATGAAGACCTGAGTTTGCACAATCAGTTATCTCAATTTAATGTTCTTCAACAAATCAATCATTTAAAAAGTTACCCAGAAATTCAAACTCGAATTAACAATGGGAAATTGAGACTTCACGCCTGGTGGTTTGATATAGCGACAGCGAACGTCTTTGCTTACTCCCAGGAAGACAATGATTTTTTGTTATTAAATGAAAGTTTCGCCGAGAAGCTTTTAAATCAAATGAAGGAATAGTCTTAATTCAACTCAACCTCAATTTTATCTGCAATGTATTCACCATTTTGAATATTGCTGCCTTTGAAGTAAATCTTCACTGGCCAGCCTTCTTGAAAATTCTTTAACTCTATTTTTTTATCATTATATGTAATGATAGTTTCAGTTGTAATCCTCACGATATCTCTTTTAGGCATAAAAGGTTTTAATTTTTTTCTACGTAGAACGAGAAAATTTTCTTTAAGGTTAATATTCTGCACCCAGCCCGAAAGAGTGTCGTTTTGCTGTGATAAAGTTTTAATTATTTGAGGATCTGGCTCTCTATGATTTTCTTTAGAAAAAAAAGTTACAAGCCCAGCTATAACAACGAAACTTGCAACAATCACTATGAATATATTTTTCACAATAAAAAAAAGCTCCTGAATTATTAAGATAAGTTTAAAATAATAACAGTAAAATTAAAAATAAAAACGCCATAAATTACTTCTTGTTATGCATAAAAACATAGCAGATAATGTATTTTTTAAACTATTGCCCTCATTTAAACCCTGTATTCTTTCTAAATTTACTTAGACATTCATAAAAACTCGCCTTGCGAAACAAGAAGGGACATCTTAGATGATTACAGAGGGGGAAAATCTATGAGAAAAATTATTTTTTCTACAATATTATCATTCACATTTTTTAATTCAGCTTATGCAAAAGATGCAAGCATGGAAAAATGGGCACAAGACTTAGAAGAGTACAGTCAACAAATCCAAGACTACTCTACGGAAAGGCTTATGCTCAATGCTTTTGGTTATTCGACAATGATGGCCGGCACATGTGCGGCTAGCTCAATGATCGTTGCAGCTACAGCTGTAACAGATACCTTTCCAGTAACGAATGTTATCTCTGAAGGTTTGGCCAATCTATCGGCTGCAGAGTATCAAACCTTAGACGCAGAAGCTTTTTTAAGTTTACAAACTTTAGCCAATACTGGCCGCGGAACTCTTGGTGGCGCTGGTGTAGCCACTATTGAATCTTTTGAGTTTATTTTCTTATGGTTATCCGGAAGAGAAAGCGAAGGCTTCCAAGCGACTCAAAAAGTCTATGAGTCGACTTATCAGGCTTTTGAAAGTTTATTTTCACAACAAGGTAAATGTTTTCAAAGTTTTGCCAAATTATATTTAACCTTAGATGAGTTAAACAGTGAACAACGCAAGGATAAAAATGATCCTCGTTTATATTTCAGTGAAGATTGGGTTATGCCTTAATTTAAAAGATTATTTAAATTAAGTAGTCTTTAATAGCATTAAGCCCCTCTACAATTAGAGGGGTGTTTTTTTTGAGAAAATCCTTATTCAATTGAAATTCCATTTCATTTGCTGCTTGGTAAACTTCCGCTCCATCATAATCCACAGTGGCCATACGAGTCGTAAGACTCGATGGTGACATGTAGAAATCACTTCCTGGCAATAAAGCCACTGATGAGTTAACCAGTAAACTTTCAGCTAAATCTTTTCCAGTACTCACTGAATAGCGTTCTTTTAATTCCTCTTTATACTTTGAAAAATCAGGAAAGACATAAAAAGCCCCCTCTGGATCGGGACAGTCTACCGCCATTGAGTTTAGTTCTTCAGCAATATAATTTCCTACACACTTGTGGATTTTACAGCAGTTCTCTAAATATTCTTCTATTTCTGAATCACCACTATAAGCTTGTACCGCTGCATACTGAATTGGTGCACTCACCGCAGAGAAAGTTTCACTGACCAAGGCACTTAAGCCTTGAATGACAGATGTCATGTTTGGGGGAGCTGCAATAAATCCCAATCGATAGCCTCCGGCAGAATGTGACTTACTCAATCCAGCTGTGACGATAGTCCCTTCAGGATAGTGATTTAAAAAACCACTCTTGTTTCTACCGGTAAAGTCTATCATTGCGTAGATTTCATCACTTATAATGATTACCTGCTCTTGACGACAAACTTTAACTAAATCTGCCATTTCAGTGTCTGAATAGACTTGTCCCGTAGGGTTGTTAGGAGAGTTTATAATTAGTACTTTTTGTTCTTCTTCAGGTAAAGTCGAACAAACTTGTTTCAACTCTGCTCCCGTCAATTTATAATTATTTTCTCTCCGAGTCATGGCTCGAATAATGTGCTTTCCTCGAACATTAACTTGTGGACCATAACTTACCCAACTAGGCGCAGGAATTATAACCGGTCCTTCTAGAACGAATAGACATTGAAAAATTAATTCCTTACTACCCGGTCCTATCAATATATGGTCAGGACTAAAATTGTAGTTAAAACGTTTCTTATAATAACAAGCTATACTTTCTCTCAATTTTAACAAACCCAGAGTCGGCAAATAATCTTTTTCGTGGGCATGCTCTTTTAAAGCATTAATGATTTTAGGATGCACCGGAAATGGCGATTGACCAAAGCCAAAATGGTAGACCTTTTCTCCAGCAGCCCTTTTTGCTTTGGCGATCTGATTAATACGTAGGGTTGCAGATTCTCTCAGTCCTTTAATATGAGGATTGATTAAAATGTTTTCGGTGTGGATGAGTCACCGCCTTGTTAGGTTTAGACTCAGAAGTAATAAATGTATCCGATGGATCCGACAATACCTGACATGTTGAGTCCTAAGTCACGACCACCAATTTCCACTTCTAAGCTTTTTTGGGCTTGAGTAATTAAGCCACCATTTGTCGTTGTATCGAAATTAGCTTTATCAGCGATTAATCGTTCCACATCAAGATATCTCAAGTTTCCTTCAATATTCATACAGTGTGATCCACCAAAAAAGCAGAATTCAGCACCAAGTCCCACCATATAACCTAAATTACTACCAGAAAACTCAACTGTATCTGAAGCCTCTTTAATTTCACCGCTCAAATAGCCCCAACCAACAGCAATATTTGAAAAGAAAGCGATATAATTATTTTCAAGCAAATAGAGTCTCATCACTGGAAAAATAGTAAAACCTGTGACAGCGTACTCAAAACTTCCACTTGAATTGGAACCATCTTCTGAAACCATGTACATACCTGGTCTAAATTGTAAACCAATCATATCCGTTACACGATAAGTAAAAGTTGCATTTAAGTCCCAAGCATTTCCTAAATCACTGACCGATAATCCCGATTCGCGAGTATTGGCATTACTAATAAGCTTATTCATATCCGATTGCCCACCACCAGCAAGACCCACATTAAAACCGATTGAAATTTCAGAGCCTACTGCCAAAGCCTGAGTACTAAATAAACTTAAAACCATACTGCAAATAAGAACTAAGCTTTTCATGATACCCCCATATGGATATTTATATTGTTCTAGATACAGTATTCATTGGCAACTATAAGCAAAAGAATTAAAACATATAAGTTGAGCTTCACGGCTTTAGTCGAGACAAAAGGTAACTTTCAATCTGCAAGTGAGCCTACAAAATTAGACAATTCAAAGCACTTTTTATCAAATAATATTCATATTGGAGCCACAATGGGACCAATTGACCTGGCACAAAGTCTGCTTATATAGAGTGCGGAAAGCTAGAGTGAATCTGTTTTCAAGTTAAAATAGGGGGAGAGGTAAATGAAAGTTTTATTTCATTTAAGTACAATTTCATTTTTAGTTGCATTTGCCGTAGCTTGTACAAAGAGTCCGGCACCTAAATTGCCGGATGGAATTCAAAAAAATATTTATCCCATTTCACAATTTGATGAAACACAAGGTGAAATTATATTTTCTCAAGTTAAAAATAAGCAAGAACCTTATGAGAAATATAAAACCTATGGTGAATTACAGAAACTAAAAGTGAATGAAATAACCATTCCCAATACCCCCAAAGAAATCTTTGAAGATCTTTATGTGAGTACAAAATCGACAACAAAAATGAATGTGCATTTTAAAGTGAGCGCACATGCAGTGACTCTTTACAAGAACACTTCTTTTTTGTCAGAACTTTCCGAAATTGAAAAGCATATAGCTTTAAAAAATGGAGAAAACTATGAAGTTCCTATATTCGAATATAAAATTAAGAGCTTTGGCGTTATCGCCAATAACACTGATGCCTATGGAGAAGAGACCAGTACTTTGCGTTTACAAGAAACTCCATGGGAACAAGCCACACATATTGAAGTATCCTTGTTAGCTGTTGATCGCAAACCACTTGAGCTTGATAGTAATAACTTAAAATCAAAAGAAGAATTCTTTTTAAAAAATAAAATTGACAATCAACTCTTAACAGCAAAAGAATTAAAGAATATTTTAAAGCTGAACACTTCGGAGCCTGAAGATTCCATATTCTTCACAAAAGTAAATGGTCGTGATAAATTGGTTATTTTCCAAGCTGTTAAGTCTAAGGATTTAACAAAAACACAACTGGAGTGGTTTAAACAAGGATCAAGTAACGGTCGCATACTCAATTGTCCATCTACATTAATTCATCAATTCCATTGGGACAAGGACGACTGTTACTTAGTTAGTAAATATTCAGCTATTATCTCTCATCAAGTGGCTAAACTTAACCCTGTAGCCTATGATGGCACCATTTCTACAACGATAAACTATGAAGAAGCAAAGGATGCTACTAGTAATATTGTAAGAATTGAACCAAATCAATTACTCACCCTTGAAGAAGTCAATAGCGGAATCATAGATCCAAGAAGTACTTTTTTACTTTCTCAACTAGAAGGTGAATTTTTGTTTCGCAGAACTCTAAATGACGTTGCAAATGGCTTTCGCTTCACCTTTCCCGGTGCCCAAGGCAGGTTAGAAATAGTAAAATTTGAAGCACTTGAAAACAGATTAATTGTAAAAAAAGTAGATCCAATAATAAAACCAGATGGAGAAACCAGTGAAGATACTGAACAAATTATGTCCTTGCCTGCAAAGTATTTTTCTATAGATAGAACCGATGAACAAGGCAATCCACTCACACTACCCAGAAAGAGAGTGGCTCGCTTTGATGATCCCAATGTTTATGTAGAAGTGGACTGGGCCAACAATCAAATTCCCAATGTGTTATCACCTCTAGAATATCATGGTGTGGGACAGTGCTTTCAAAGTACAGGTGGTAAAACTGTCACAGATTTAGAACAAAAACTTAACGATGGAATTTTTAATTTCAGTTTATCTGGCTCTTACACTGTTGCCAGTAGCGGATGTGCTAGCCAATATTTAACCTCAGATTACTATTTTCGTCCGAACGAACAA
>JAGRAE010000091.1 GCA_020435005.1 Bdellovibrionales bacterium | reverse complement strand
AGTGAAGAGTTTGTCCTTCCTCATCTCAGTGAATGGAGTCAAGGAGCACAAGCCCAAGTACTTAAAGAATTTTGCGAAGGTCTGGGTATCACTGCCGTAAAATTCCACGACCTAAGGGCAACATTTATCACTCAGCTTTTAAGGAATGGAGTGGCATTGGCAAAGGTGATGGCCATCGTGGGTCACTCGCAACTGAAAACCACCCAAGGCTATTTAAGGCTTTGTGGTCAAGATGTGAAAGGAGCAACGGACGAATTGGGCATTCAGCTTCCTGAAGAAGAGAAGGCTGAGAATGTCATAGAGTTAAATTTTGGAGGAAGGAATTGACCTTCAAATGAAAGCAGTGGTAACTTTTGGTAACATTCAATTTTTAAAGTTTAACAATTTCGGAGGGTTAGACAATTTATGCTACCCCATCCATTTAATAAAAGTTGGCTGAGAAGCCAGCTTTTTTTTGCTCCGCATTCCACCATCAAAAGTGAAGGGTTCTACGGTTTTGCCTATAGCGCTTAACTCTACATGCTTTTGAACTTGGCTTTACTCACCCAAAAACCAAGAAAATTTATACTTTAAATGTGACTGGCCAGAAGACCTAATAGAGCTGGTTAAATTTTTAGGTTTAAAATGAGCGGATTTGCATAGTTCATAATATTAATTTTTTTAAAATGAATACATGGATACAGCTAAGAAAAATAAAATTGATGAGTTAAACAATAAAATAGCTCAAGCTTATGACTCTCCCTCTTGGTGGTATGATATAAGAGGCTTTTTTATTTTAAAGTTTTCATACAGAGATTCTCTTTGGCGGCAAATACATTTCTTTTCCCAATTTAAAGGCCCAAATCACCTAGAGGTGGCTATTGGCTCGGGCACTCTTTACAACTTGATATTGTTGTGGAGAAAGCTTTTATTCAACTCAAAAGTCACAACTTTTGGCTTTGATTATGCTGAAAGTATGCTTGCGGGTGCCATAAAAAGATTCTCAAAAAATAAAAATATCCAACTACAAAAAGCAGATGTTACTAATATGCCCTATGCTACCGAAAGCATGGACAGTATTAATATTACCAACGCCGCCCATTGTTTTCCTGATTTAGAGCTTAGCTTAAGAGAATGCTTAAGAGTATTAAAGCCTCATGGTCTAATTAAATTAAACATTTTGCTACACCCAAGCGGCTTGTCAGTTTTTAGAAAAATTGCAAACAGGATAAACAGTTGGGGTATGAAAAAGGGTATTTTGTTTAAGCCCTACTCGTTAGAGGAAATAGAAGAGATTGTAAAAAAGCTGACAGTAAAAAATTATAATCTAAGAGTTCATGGCAATGCCTGCTATGTAGAATTGGAAAAATAAAAGTTATTTTTTTTGCCAATTAAATACGGATGGTTTCTCGCCAATTAAACTTTTAAATTTGCGATTAAAGTTAGAGCTGTCATTAAAACCAGAATCAAAAGTTAGCTCTGTTATAATCGAGGACTGTTCAAGCATTTTTTGAATGGTATAAAATATACGCACTCTGTTTTTATACTCTATAGGTGACAAGTCGTAGGATTTTCTAAAAATTCGCGTTAGCTTTGCCCGACTCATAGCCATGGTTTTTGCTAGCTCCTCCAAGCCAAACTCTTTCTGAAAATGATTATCAATGAATTCTTTAATTTTTATAGCCTCTAAATTATGTGTATCTTCTTTATAGCCTGGGTAAAACTTTGCAATGCTTTTTAGTGTGTTTATAAATTCTTGAGTACTATTGATCTGGAATTCTTTTTGCCAACTAAAGTAAACGGCTTGCTTTGGAAGCCCTTCTTGGGGCTGACTAAAATTAAACCCTTCCCATGAAAAATGACACTTAGGCAGCTTCCATTCTACGATACTGAATGGTGGTATATAAATAGCTATAGCACCCTGAGGCTTTTGCCATTGCCCCTTGTGGTTGATGGCTAAGCTTTTTGGTGGGTTTTTACATACAAATAAATAACAGCTAGGTCCATAAGCATCTAAATAGGTTGATTCCGATTGGCAGTTGTGTGTTCTTTGAAAAGTTACAAGCCTAGCATCAATACGTTTAAAATTTGCATTTCGCCAAATTTCTAAGCTTTGCTCTTCCATCAAAACTTATATTATTAAAACCCACTGCCTAGGACAAATGTTTATTTATAAATAAATACGAGAGCCTTCTTTATTGTGAATATCAGAAACAGATTCGAGAGACGTTCTTGAATAAAGCTTGCTGCATCACTGTCAATTTTAGTTGAATAATCCCCAAATATTGTAAGTGAAAATTCCCCACCTATGGTTGTTGATTTTAGATCTATGCACTTGGTCATAGACAAGGAGTCAACAATGATTACCAACAAGGAGTGGTAAATGATTAGGCAATTTTTCAATCAAGGATTAGCAAAAAGTGAAATAGCAAAAAAGTTGGAATTTTTTATGTAGTTCCTTTTATGGGTCAATTTTTTATTAGGTTAAGATAAAATCAAGCCGCCCTTCTTTCATTTTTGTTCCAAGTTTTGTTTTCTATATGATTAATAAATTTCAACCAATGGGGATGATTTGAATTTTCAATTTTTAAACCATACAATTTTTCATCAAAATTCCATTTTGTAGTACATGTAAGTTCAATTACTTCAAATTCTGCAATCAATATTCTACAAGTTAAAGACGTATTCACTGGCAAAAATTCATTTGCTTTAATTTTCAACCCTTCTTTTGAAACGTTTAGTACCTCAAATCGTTCTTGGGAGTGGTTAAATTTTGCCTTACATTTTACATTGTATCTTATCTCTGATCTTCTAGCTGTTTTGCTTTTACGTTCATTAAAATTTATAATTTTTGAATCAAAATAACTGGGGTGCAAAGCTTGTTTTAATTTTGCTCTTTCTAAATCAGTCAGCTTAGTCAATATTTGTGATCTATGGTTAAAAAAGTAATCAAACAATTCTTTATTCATAACAGGATCGTCTAATAAAAAGTAATCCCGCTTTGGAAAGTTAAAACTTTTGAATCTATGTTTAACAAAATAATAAAATAGATTTAAACTATTCTTTTTTGCGTTATATAAGTTCCAAAAAATTGATTTAGCTTCCCTTAAATCTAAATACTCAACAACTACAGGAACAAAATTTGAAAAACTGTAATCATTAACTTCTTTATCTGAAATAGGTTTAAAAGACAACAAGGCTTCATAGAGCTGATGAACATTTTTAGGAGTAGTAATTGTTGCAATAAGAATATCTATGCCAAAAAATTCAGAAACATATTCGTACATAAACTTTAGAAGTGGAAACAAAAGCATTCCCTTGTATTCATCATCAATAGCTAAAGCAGAAACCTCCGCCAGCCTTAAGCCTTCATCTCTAAATTTTTTTAAGCTCGTAGCTTTCTCACAAGGAAGTCCCATTACATTATCGGCGATTAACGAAAGAGTCCCAACAACTTTATCCTTTCTTTTAATCACTAATGTTGTTGTAGTGGGAAGTGCATGATATATAGTAACCCTCATCTTATAAGGATTGGGCTCTTGAAGTTTTGTTTTCGTATAGGCTCTATACAAAAGCTGGAATGCTTGTTCTAGTTCCTCTTTTGTTTCAGCAATTTTAAACTCGAAATCATTAAGTTCTTTATATGAAAGATGAATAAGACTTCTAAATATTCTGTACCTAATTTTTGTTGGTACTCGAAATAAAATTGATTTGAATACTTTTTTAAACCCCATTAATAAACTGCCTGCTAATAATTAGCTGCTATCCCTAGTTTAATTAATGCAATTCTGTTGCCTGTTCAATTCTTATATTCTTGGCTTATTTCGAGAATTTATAAATAACTTAGACATTTTGTAGATTTCTTTTACATCTAAATTGATTCTCGTAATGATAACCACAAAGTAATAATTAATAGTTGGCAATTAAATCGTTAAGACCCTTTTTTTACGGACAGCCCGTGTTGTCTGAACCTGTTGGATGATAGAATGGATGAGCTATCGGCAGTTGATCTCTCGAATCGTACTTGCAAGCTAAATAGCCTTCCATATTTTGTGTTCGAGTTGAATTAAGAATTTCAGAGTAAATGATTACTTCCATAATTTGACCTTTAAACAAACGAGCTGCATTATTTGGATCTCCACCAATAGCTAGATTTGTAGTAGTTGTATAAGTAGCTGGTATTGTATAATTGCTAACAGTTTGTGTTCCATCGAGAAAGGTGTTCCATAGCTTTCCAGAACCATCGTGGAAAATACTAAGTATAAACTCATCACCTGGGCTAGTTGGTGTTGCTGATAATCCACTTCCACTCCAACCAAAAAATAGATTATTCGGCGGAGTCAAATCTCCACGTGTTAAACCTACCCATGGATAAAGTCCTGAAGAAGAAGTGACCCAGCTGACTATTGGCCGGCAACATGAGCCCGAGTTAGTTGTTTGAGTATCTACTCTAGTATAAATAAAATATGAAATTACTGAGTTAGCATTTAAAGGCACAGTGGTGTTTGTCAAAACATTATTGGTGCCATTAAACAGAATGCCATCTGCCAATACTGGTAAGTTACTTGATGCAGTAAAATTATTGTTATTACCACTTTTATCTTTCCAACAACCAATAGGGTCACTCGGACTTGTTGATTTTAAACCCACGCAGGATGAGCTTTGATACATATTGTTTGTATCTTGAGAGTCCACCCACACCAACAAATTCGTTGGATCGATTGGAAATGATGTATATGTAGCATTAGTAATAGAGCAAGCACTTACATTGCCTGCGCTATCCGTAGCTTTAGCATAAAATGTTAAAGTTTCTTCTGAAGCCATTGAAACGGTTATACTAAATGATCCTGCACCATTTGCTGTACCAGTACCTTCAGAGGTAGAACAGCTACTATCAGAAAACACTTCCACATTAGCACTGGGAACCGTTTGACCATTTACAGTAGGAGTTGTGCTATCACCAAAACTAGTAGGTGTTGTACCTAATACAATTATAGATGGTGGAGTTGAGTCTTCAACATAGCTTACTGAAGTTAATGAACAATCTGAATTATTTGCTATGATGTTTTGTGCTTGCGCATAAATCATTGTTGTTGAATCATCAGCTATAGTGGCATTTATACTCCAATTACCCGCTCCATCTGAAGTACCAGTACCTATAATGGCAGAAGTGCATGTACTATTAGAAAATAAATTAATAGTCATATTTGGTTCAGCTGTACCAGTAACAGAGGGGCTATTATTATTAGCAGGGCCCATTGGTGCTACACTCAAAACTAAAGGCCTTTCTGGACTACCAGCGACAACAGTTCCTGAAAATATAGATACGGATTTGTCTCCATAAGGGTCAGTACCTTCAATAGCAAACTCAAAAGCCATTCCAACATCTGCATGCCGAGGCTCCCAACCACTAAAAATTCCTGTGGACGAATTAAAGCTCGGATTACCACCACTTTCATTTATTAAGGAGGCACAAGTACCAAGACCGGTATTAACTACGCCATTTACAGTATTGTCATAATAACATGTATAAGTAATTGCATCCCCATCCAAGTCCTGATCACTCATTGTGCCAGCATCTCTTGCATCTAAATTCGCCAGGGTTACTCCACTGTAAAATGTAGGCGGAATAATTGTCGCCAGAGATGGTGCTTGATTAGGATTTGTAGTTGTAGACTCGTCTTTTTGGTTGGCATCTTGAGAGCCCAATGAATCTATAGCTTTAACTCTAAAAGTATAACTTGTGTTAGGAGATAAATTAGAAACAGTATGACTCGTTTTTGTTCCGCCTGTATTAACAATGGTATCGACATAATTTAAGTTAGCACCAACAACACTAAATATCATAAATGAAACAGCTAATGGCTCCGAAGGCCAATTTAATCTAACAGAATTGTGAGTAATTTGATCAATGTTATTAATACCTATAAAATTTAACGAACCTACACCTGTACCTGATAATCCCATGATAGAAACAAAATCGTCTGACCCTGCTGCAGCTCCATATTTTACAAGTAAACTAGTGCTCAATGTTCCCGCCGTCTGAGGCGAAAATTCTAGCGTCATTTGACAATCATTTTCAGAAGGTAGCGGGTCTGGAGAAGTTGGACAATTACTATTCAGAATTCTGAAGTTATCACTTGTGCCTTCAAAGTTAGCTATATAAACTTCACTATCTGAAGTATTAGTAAGAGAAATAAGTTTATTTAACGTTTCTGTGCCTTGTGCTGCCGGACCAAAATCATGGCTTGAAGGATCAAACTCAATCGCGGCATTACCTACAGTCGGAGGCATGGTTTCATCATTAGGAGAATCTCCAACTCCTTCTCCACCGCTACTCAAAATTTTAAAGTCATCTTTTTTTTTTCACCCGCCCAGAGTGACTAAAACCAAAAAGGTCAATAAGATAGAATATCTGAATTTTTTGGGACCTAACATGTTATACTTATCGACAAACTAGACTGAAGATTTAATGATTTAAGTTATTAATACATATATTTGATAGATATGAACTTAATTGTTTTAAAATGAGATAAATAATTAACTATTTTCTCAATCATATGCATAAATAGAAAACATATATTTAGTCTAGTTTTGTAAGCTGAGAGCGTGAATTGAAATTATATTTAGGGGTAAATTTAGGGATATTTTATCTTTCCCTCATCAATCCTATCAAGGACTACTTGAAACATCACTGGTCGCCAAGCGAGGGTTTGCCATTTTTTAAATATTTTTTTTAATTCCGTTTCAGACTTTGGAACCAAAAAACTTTCATTATTAAGAAGTATGTATCTATAGGTTTCTTCTGACATCATTAAATTTCTCATAACATTTACAATTTTCGAAGTTCTATCTAAATTAGATAAAGTCGTGTAATCATCATACAATTCTTGAAAACTAGTGGCATTATCATCAGGATCTAAACCAGGAAGATAATCTCCTGCAGTGACAATCCATTTATTTATCTCTGCAATTAGTTCTGCATTAGAAAGCCCTTTATAATGCTCGAGGTGTTGCAAAATTTCAGAATTAACCAATACTTCTATGTCACTAGTATCAAAAGTTGGAGTGCTATCCATTTCTAGTGCTAATGCACCTTCGCAGTTTAACGTTGTATTGGCTTCTGCAATAAACAGAAATGAAAAACATGAAAAAAGAACTAAAAAGGTTCTATAAAAGAATCTCAGAATTACCACCAACCAAAGCACTAATTTTACAAATATCTTAATTTATTCAAATGTTGAAAGATCTTTAATTTGTTGTGAATTAATTAACACAACAAAGGATATATTAGCTAATTTTAAAAAGATATTTAAGATAAAGTACAAAAACTCATGTAATTCATTCTCTTTCTTTGTGTAAATATTATACTTTTTTATGCTTTTAATTATTATCTATATCTTCTTTTTTTGCTTTTAGTCGTATCTGTGGAAGGCTATTAGGATATTCTCTTTGTAAATAATTAATTAATTTTTCTCTCACAAAACAACGCAAGTCCCAAGCTTTTTCCGAACTAGAAGCACTAAAAAGTGCTCTAATTTCAACTGTAAACTCTTTAAAGTCAGTAACCTGCAGTATATTGACTTTTTTATCCCAGAGCTCAGTGCTATTTAATATATTTGTTAATTCTCTGCGAATTTCGTCTACTGGGACCGAATAGTCTGTGAATATATAAATGTAGGCAAGAAGGTCGGCAGTGGTACGGGTCCAATTTTGAAAAGGCTTTTCGGTAAAATATGTAATAGGCAAAATTAATCGACGTAAATCCCATATCTTTACAACTACATATGTAAGATTAATTTCTTCAATTCTCCCCCACTCGCCTTCGACTACCACAACATCATCAATTCGCAAAGGTTGGGTAAATGCAATTTGAAAACCGGCCAGAATATTGCGCAATGAGCGTTGCGCTGCGAAGCCTACGACTACACTGGCAATTCCGGCAGAAGCTAAAAGACCTTTACCTAATTCTCTTACACTTTCTATTGTCATTAGACCTGAACTCAAACCAACAATCCAAACAAATATGTCAAAAATTCTTTCTAAGTATTGAAGTTGAGTTCGAATCCGCCTAGCAGATAAATTGTCAGCACTAGATATATCATAGTGATATATCAATATTGCAACAAATAGATCAATAATTTTAGAGATATTCCATGTACATACAAACACAAGAACTAAATTAAAAAAGGTTCTGAGATATTGATTGAAATCTTCCCATACGTCAAAATATTCGAACAATACAAGCAAGCTTAATAAAAAAACTAACAGGCCAAAAGCGGGAAAGAAAAAACTTTTAACATTGTATTTTATTGGCAATAATTTTTGCTTTTTTAGTAACCAATTTAAAATATTAACTAAAAGTAGACGTATGACAAAAGCCAATACTAATGCAGATAGTACCAACAGGCCAGATCTAAGCCATAAATTATTTATTAGTAGCTCAACATTCATTTCAATACCTTTTTTCCCATTGAAGAAAAAATTGGCCTACATCATCTTTTTCTTCATATTCTTCTAATCCGACCATAACTTTCCAGTGTTTACTGATCCACTTTTTAAGTGTTACTGACCTTGTTTTTTCCCAATCTGTGCCAATTTCTAAAAAGCTATCTTTAGAAATTTTAACTGTTGCACTGTAATCTTGTGAAATCGGATCATAATAGACGCTCTGAATTGGCGTAGAAGCAAAAATCCAAACTCCCAGTAATCCTATAGTCCTATTGGTAACTGCTGCTTGAAGGTCACTACTACTCTCTACTTCTGAAACTGATAATTCATTTATAGGGTGGCCATAAAGCAAAACCGCTATAATATCTTCATGATTTAAGTAAGGATCACTCTCAAAACTAATCTGTGGCTTTGCAATATCACCTTCAATGTTTATATAAATAGTATACTCTGACTGTTTGATTTTGAACCTTCCACTTATTAATGGTTCCATTAAATTTTTATCCCACTTCAATTTTAATTTTTCCAGATATGATGTTCGGTTCAAATATTTAAATTGTGTACTTTCAAATGAAATACTGCCGTTCATTCCTTTATTATTGATTGTTAAATTTGGTATTAAACTTAGATAAGGATTAGCAATTTTATGATACAATTTGACAGATTTTTTTTGTCCTTTTACATTAACTCTAAAATATATTCGCTTATCTTTATCTTTACTTTTTCTTTTAATATGACTCGGCGGTGTAAAATGTGGAAGTTCAATTAAAGGGTCAATAGGTGGAAGCTGTAGAACTAAATTTTTAATATCAAGATCTACATTAACAAGCCAACTGTCTTTATAAGATTCGAAATTACCATTTGAAATGAGTTTTATTTTTTGAAATTCATCTTTCAAATCACACATAAGTAAAAACTGAACTCCATCTAATTTTTTACTCTTTAACAAGGCATTCATTTTTATGTTTATTTGCCCCTTAAGTAAGTGAAATGGAGCATATATTTCAAAAGGCGTTCCTTTAGTATAGTTTATAATGCTTTCAAATCTTAAGATTTTCAATTCTAACTGAGGCTTAAATAGAGATAACAATTTTTTATTTTTTATTTTATTGATATTGAAGTCACTTTTAATACTTGCATTTAAAATATAATCATTTGTTTTTATCGGTTTAATTTTTATATCTACGAACATGTGTGACAACTTTTTCAAAAGAAGCTCTACGTTGAACTCTACCTGATTTGGTAAAGGAATTCTTTTTAGGATTTTTTTATTCTCAACAAAAATTCCTTTATTTATGGTTGAGAAGCCTCTACATGATGTATTCAAACTGTTAAATGATTCTATACTTCCTTGACACCTGATATTTTTCATATCAAATGGTGTGTTTAAGATTTTAATTGTTTTAAAATGCACTAAATAATTTATTGGTCTGGATAAAATATTACTTGTTCTAAAAACACCCAAACTTATTAGATTTTCATTTTTTACATTGAAATCACACTGTTTTTGATATTCACAATTAACTTTAAAACTAATTTTACTGCCATTTTTAAAATGGCCATAAAAACTTAAATATCGAAGTTTGATTAAAGATTTTCCAAATTTATTTAAGAACAAATAAAATTCAGACTTTACTTCTGGCATACATAAAATGATATTTTTTTGATTAACACATAATCTTTTACTATTAACCTTTATTCTCCGCTGCCAAACTCCAATATAATCACTGTCTATTTTTAAAGATTCCCAGCTTACAATACCTGGATATCTTATTTTTATTATTTTTTTAATTGTTTTATCATTAATCAAAACTGCAGGGTTTACGAATACAATAATCGCAAATAAAAGAAAGGTAGTAATGAGAGAAAGTAAGATAAATAATATTTTTTTCATCTAGAATTCCTTTCCATAACTCAAAAATAAAACGCTTTCTTGTTTATAACCAATAATATCTTCAACAAAACCTAATGCATAAGTTCCGCGAAATGCACCTATCGGTGACGCCCATCTCAAGCCAAAGCCTGGGGACCAAAAATATCCCGCATCTAGTTTAGAAGATTGAGTTCCTACTTTGGCATAATCTACAAAAGCTAAGGGCTGGAAGCTAGTGATGTGATTCAGAATAAACCGTGATTCCAGTCCCAAATAAAAAGCTGTTAAATAACCAAACCCCTTATTATCTATTTGTTTACGCTTAAAACCTCTTAAATTATCATCTCCTCCTAAAAATATCAGATAGCTAGGTGGTAATTTGGTTCCTTTTATTAATTTTTCATCCGTAAAAGTTGTTGAAATCATCCATCTTAAACCTAGTATGGATGTTGATTTGCTAAAATCATATAAATCATGCAACAAAGTACCTGTCCATGAAACTTCATGAGCTTTTATAACCGAAGCAATACCCGCCCATTGTGACTGTAAAAACAGTCTTGTTTCGTACCCTTTTTTTGGAGATACATAGTAGTATTCAAAGTCATGACTTTTTATTGATATAGAAGCATTTAATGAGAGGTAAGCAACTTCACTAGGATTATTACCTATCTCTGTAACTCTATAATTGTGAGTTGGTCCTAGGTAAATTTGATATAGTCGGTATTCATCATCCGTTCTAAACATGAAGCCAAGTTGAGTTTCTAAAAGTGTTGAGGTGAAAGCCGGTTCATCTTCTCTACTTATTTGTATACCTGGTGACCAAGAAACTTTGGGGAAATTCTCAAATAAATATAACATAGACCCCAACTCAAACTCTTGTAATCTTGGACTTAAATAAAATTGTGAATTTAATTCTGAAGATTCTCGATCTAAACGACTATTTAAAAAAGAACCTCTAAATATTAAAATTTCTTCAGTTGTCGCTCCAAAACCTAATCGCAAAATTTTAGGTTTTCCCACTAAAAAACTATGTGAGATTGTAACTCCATTATCGTCACATAATACATAGTAATAAGAACTTTGTAGAATTCCCTTATTTACAAATCGCTGTGATGATAACTCCAATAGTGTTGCATTAAAACTCTGTCCTATATCAAAAGCTTGATATCTATCAAATACACTTTCTGAGAATAAAGTAGAATTTTCACGAACCACTTTTTTAATTAAATATTTTGCGCCAGATTCTATGTCTATTCTAATAAATTCTTTTGTAGGTATTGATTGTATATTTACACGTGGACATGCATAGCCACTATTTCTTAACTTAATAATTATTTTATTTTTTATTTGTTCTATAACTTTAGTAGTTAATTTTTGCCTATAGACATACTGAGATATATCATAACTTAAATCTTCTGAAGCACCATATACTTCAATACTTTTTATAGTCGTTTGAGGGCCTATATCAATTTGTATTTTCCCATTATTTGTTTCAACCTTTGAGTTAAAAAATCCTCGGTGCATTAATGCAATCTTTAACTGTTGTATAGCTTGATTTCTAGGGATTTCACTCCAGACTTTTACATTTTTATCACCACATATAAATATTTTTTCATTTTTATTTAACTTAATGACATCGTTTTTAAAGTATATATTTTTACAAAGCTCTCTTTTAGGTCTTATAGACGCGCAATGAGTAACAAATATTAAAAAAAATATAAAAACGCATATCCATTGGAATTTCATCTAGATTTTCATATTTTAATAATGTTGATGTTTATTACTTTTCATTTAATTGTACATTTCTATTAGAATTCTCAAACTTTATATATCACATTGAAATCTTCATTTTTGTTATGCTAACTATGTAACAAATTTCTATAAATAAGGAGTTTCAATGCAGAGGCTAAACTATAATCAACTATACTATTTTTACGTGGTTGCTAATGAGGGTTCGATTAAATCAGCATGTGAAAAATTACATCTCACTCAACCAACTATCAGTTGCCAACTGAAAATGCTTGAAGAAAATTTTGGCTATCAGTTATTTGACAGAAAATATAGAAAACTTGAAATTAACAAAAAAGGAAAAGAGGTTCTTAAAAAAGCTGAAAAAATATTTTTAATGGGAGATGAGCTAATGAACAAACTTCCTGAGGAACACACAAATTATCAACAAGAACTTCGCATAGGAATTGTCAACTCACTTCCAACTTCATTTGTTAATGATTTTACAGTCGATATATGGTCAAAAAACAATGTTTCTTGTCATATTCTACACGGAAAATTAGCAGACTTGATACAGGACTTAGACGGTGATTCTCTAGATTTAGTACTGTCTGATATATATTTTAACGACAGCAAGTATAACAATATCAACCTAGGCGAACAAAAATATGTAGTTGTTGGCGGAAATTCTTTTAAAAATAGTTCAATTAATTTTCCACAATGTCTTAACAATGCACCCTACTTATCGTTAAGTAAGGATAATCAAATCCAGAAAGATATAGATTTTTATTTTGAAGTAAATAATATTAATCCAAATATAATAGGCACCGTAGACAGCTTAGAGTTAATATTAAATGCTGTTAAAAAAGATAACTGCTTCGCAATTATTCCAGAAGTAGTATTAGAAAATGATACAAAAGATGGTAATTTAACTGTTTTAGGTGATGCAAATGAAATCATTTCAAGTTACTGGGCCATAACTTCCAATGTTGGCTGCAAAAGGCTTTCGGTGAGATTGTTAATTAATAATTACAAAATGAAAAAGAGAAATTTAAATATAGATATAAAATCTGCATAAGAAGCATAAAGACTAAGAAAAATTACTAGTTCATTGATTTAGTATTCAATACAATGAGCTGATTATAACCATTTTGCTTCAAAACTCTAAACAACAGCTTATCACCTTCTTTTTTAGCTTTTTCAATTTTATCTAATAGATTTTTAGAGTTTTTTACATTTTCTTTATTGACCTCAATTACAACGTCACCCATGGTAAATCCCATTTGACTTGCCAAGCTGAATGGAACAACTCTAGTTACAACAATTCCTGATACATTTGCATCTATGTTAAATCTCTCTCTTATCGTATTGTTCAAGCCTGAAAATTCAATTCCTAAATCACTCTCAAATTCCTTATCCTCTTTTGTTGAACTT
>JAGRAE010000090.1 GCA_020435005.1 Bdellovibrionales bacterium | reverse complement strand
TGGAAGGCACTGAAAATCGAATAACTATTGCCCGACAAAGATACATTGAATCCATTAAGAATTTTAATAATCTGGTAACTGTATTTCCAACTAATTTAACAAATTCTATTTTTTTCCATTATGAAAAAATGCCTCAGTGGGATGTTGAAAATGCAAAACAAATTCAAGAAGCACCGAAGGTAAATTTTTAAGTGAAACTGATTCTAATCACATTTTTAATTTGTCCTTTATTTGTTTGGGCTAAATTTCAGATTCCTAAAATCCAAAATCACGTGAATGATTATGCTGCTGTTATTAACAACTCTACAGAGAGAGAGTTGAATCAAGTTCTGGCTAGTTTAAAAACAAAAACTGGTGTTGAAATGGCTGTTTTAACTATCAATAGTTTAAACGGAGAATCTATTGAACAAGCATCTATAAAAGTTGTAGATCAGTGGCAATTGGGCACGGCCAAAGAGGACAAAGGTTTACTTCTTTTGTTAGCCATTGATGACCGTCAATTGCGTTTAGAGGTTGGACAAGGATTAGAAGGTGATATTCCAGATGCTTATGCCAAAAGAATTATTGATGATGCCATGGTGCCCTTGCTAAAAAAAGGATTAACTAGTGAAGCCGTCCTTGTTGGTGTTTATCAAGCGGTAAAATTAGCAGCACCTGATTTTCCTTTAGATAAATACCTAAAAGATTCAGGAGATTATCGTTCAAGGGATCAAAAAAAATTTAAGTTTGGTAAACTAGCCACTATTATTTTTTGGTTGATACTTATATTTTTATTTCGCATGAACCCTTTAGCTCTCTTGTTATTTACAGGAAGAGGCTCTTCTTACAGAGGAGGAGGATTTGGTGGAGGAAGCTTCGGAGGTGGTGGTGGCTTTAGTGGCGGCGGAGCTTCAGGTAGGTGGTAATATGGAAATTCCAAATTGGTTAAGTAAAAAATTAACATTGAATGACTGCGAAGTAATAAAAGAATTTATTTCTGAAGTGGAAAAAAACACTTCTGGTGAAGTTGTGCCTATGATCGTAAGATCTTCTTCTACTATTGGACATGTTCCCTATATATTATTGCTTACATTTATATTTTTAGATTATTTCAGTGGGTTTTGGCATATAACTCTTCAATTATTTTCTCTCCCAATTTATTTAATATTAACGTTTCATGTTGTTTCAATTTTAGCTCTAACCTTTGGCTTGAGCCGACTCTTTATTGTCCAAAGAATATTGACACCAAAAATTGACCAAACCTATCAAGTAGAACAACGTGCAATTAAAGAATTTTATGAACATAAAATTCATCACACAGAAGAGAAAACTGGAATTCTCATTTTTATTTCAATAATGGAAAAGATGGCGGTTGTAATTGGTGATGAAAAAATTAATGAAAAAATAACAGCTCTAGATTGGCAACGTTGTTTAGATAGAGTTTTAGAACAATTGCACAAAAATAATTTGAGAATGGGTATTATCAATGGCCTAGAAGCCGCTAAGTCATTGCTATCAAAACACTTTCCGAAATCACCCAATGACAAAAATGAATTGGAGAATTCTTTGATAATTAAGGAGTAACATCCATTGACGCGAGGCATTTGCAATGATAAAGCTCTTCGGATGTTTACCTTCTTTAAAATTATTGTCAGCTTATTATTCTTACTTGTAGGACTTAATTCTAAGGCAACAGCGGATACAGAATTTTATACTTGTGAATCTTCTATATCTTCAACAAGTGATTCACAAAAACCAGTGCTTGATAAAAAACAAATAAAACAACTCTTACCACATAGAGGTTTTATGTTGTTGGTTGATCGAGTATTAAAAATCTTTCCACAACAAACCGTTAAAAAACCCAGAGATATTGCAATAGGCTCAACTATAATGGCTCAGCTGGACATATTTAAAGATAGAAAAGTTTTTAAGAAACACTATCCTGGCAGTCCCATTTTTCCCGGAAACTTAATTGCTGAGGCTATTGAGCAGGCGGCAGCTCTTCTCGTTCTTACCCAAGTTCAATCTCCCGAACCTTTGTATCCAATTTTATTAGGAACTTCTCAACAACAAAACTTAAAACCAGTCGTGCCAGGAAATTTAGTTTATCCTGTAACTTTGAAGGTGGAACTTATTCATATAGAAGGGTCTGATTTGTTCTTTAAAGGTTCTGCTATTTTGCCAAATGGCAGTATTGCCATGGACATTCAGGAAATTAAAGCCACTCTGGTTAATGAACGACTTATGCGTAGGTTTTTAAGGCCTTCCTCAAACTTATAAAAATAAAATAGAATAAATAGATTAATTTTAAAAATCATAACCAATTGCCAAATCAATTTTCGAGGATAAAAGGCTGTAAGTCCCTGGCTCCGAACTTATCTCATAATTGTAACTATGATACTGACCACTCCAAAACATACCTAGTCGTACATTTTTTCCCATGCGATAAATAGTACCAACACTCCCATCAAAAGCAAAACCAGAAGATAACTCAACATCACCCGAACTACTCAATGCCGTTTGCACTCTCATAAAAATTTCATAAAACCATTTTTTATGTAAGTTGATAAAAAACATTCCACCTAGTGAAGCTGTATTAAATTTAAAGCTCTCAATAGTAAAATCTGTGGCCGTTTTTTGTGCTAAAAAGGGTAAATCCTGCATTTGAAAGCCAAATAAAATTGCGGGATCCAATTTTATTCCGAACAAGCGAAAAGAGCTTAATGCTCTGTAATCAACTTCTAATCCCATTTGTTGCCATTTGATACTTTTATTCAGTATAGTAACTTCACCAGAGGAAAGCTCGGGCCCAGTTAAACTAAAATACCCCATCCTTAATTTCCAATTTTTATTTAATTCAATTCTTGTTCTAAAAGTTATAGCGGGAAAACCAAAAGCTCCATAATCTACATCTCTAATGTCTTGTGGCGGGTCTTGTTGATAGCCTAAATATGTAAAACCTGTACCAAACCATATACAATAACGACAATCCGTATTGGGAACTTTTGGCTGATCTTTTAACTCAATGGCTTTTTCTTGAACAAAAAGTGCAATTTGATAGCGTGCCTTTTGTTTTCCTTTAATAAGCCCCACGGGAATTTGCACTTCTCCCAAAGGAAGTCTTAAATTAATTTTAAAACTTCCGTCTGGTTTAAGGTCTATGTATTTTTGCCCTTTAATTTTTAACTTTTTTATTGATATTTTTCGAACTCTTTTTCTGCCTGTTTTCGCAGAAGCCTGAACCCATAAAATTTGCTTCCCTACAAGAACTTTAACACCTTCCTCTGTATATCCATATAGAGTTACATGCTGAACTTTTTTATTTTTAGTAGGCTTTATTTCTGGCTCATCCCATTCTAGCTTGGGAGAGAACAAAACTTTCTCTTCAGGTTCTGGTTTATTTTCATCAGAATCATCATTGACTTCTTGAGCGAAGGCTAAGCTAGAAACAAAAATAATAAATAAAATCAAATGCAGTAATTTACTAAGATGCCGATTGTACATACCTTAATAATAATACTTCAACTGACTTTCTTAGAGTATAGTTTAACCACACAAACCCTACTAAAGTGTCAATATTATCTACAATATAATTAAAGAACTTTTTAGATTGTATAAGCCTGAAACGCTCTTCTGTTAGTTTTTTAGTTTAGAGAGTGAATATGTTATATTATTATTGATGCATAGATCTTTTGTAAAATTACACTACAGAATTAAAAAGCAATTAGACTTAAGTCTAATCAAGCTTCTATTACAAGTTCTTGCTTTTATTATCACCGTAGGCCTTTATCAAAATTGCGAAAAAAGAATGAGTCATAAGGTTTCTGTATTACCAACTACAAAAACAACACAAGCTAGTCATTTAAAGTTAAATCACTAATTAATACCTTGTATTTTGATTTCGTATCATCACCATCAATTGAAAGCCATATAGCCAATACCTGAATTTCATTATCAAAATTGTATTCAAATGCAAAATTTCCTTCATTATTCAATAACCATACACTTTTTTCAAAAATTAATTCAGATAAAGGGTGCTGCCTTTCTGTATTTAATATTTCTTTATCTTGTACGGCATTTAAAAATAAAATTTTATCAATCCCCATGTTTTTGGGAGCTAATCCATATAAAGTTTTGATCCATTTTGCCGCTATCACTTTTTGAAAGACATTTAATTTTTTAGTGCCGACAAGTACAAATCCCAATTTCAAAGCGAAGTCATCGGCGCCTTTTTCACCTTGTCTTAGATTAGTTAAATTAAGGCTACCCATCAATTCTCCTTTTATTTTTACCGATTTAATGGATTGAGGGGTTTTAAAAGGATAAATCATTGGATTTGATGAACTCTCAACTTTAACATTCATTCCTTTAGAGGTAAATGTTGTTACATTAGGTTTAAGACGTGAAAAACTTAATATTTGCCAAGAATCAGTAGAATTTAAAGGTATTATTAGAGCACTATATAAAAATAACTTTTTAATTTTCATTGTGATTGGTCCCGATTATTATATTACTGTGAATATAAAAAAAATAATAAATCCTGCTGGGGGCATTTACTACCATATAAATGCTATCTATTATAAAAAAAATTGGCAAAGTTTTATTTCATTACTTAACGAACAGTTAATGGCCTGGCAACCAAGCTGCAAAAATATAGTCATATTTGGCGGAAGTGGTGGATACTGCCTAAAGCCTGAGTTTGTAAATCAATTTGATGAAATTGTACACATTGACCCCGACCCATTAGCCTCTAGAATTTTTAAATGGAGATTTCAAAAAAATATCCAAATTAATTGTAAAAATTATTTTTCAAAAGGACTTGAGGGATTAAGTGATCTTAAAAAAGATTTTCCAAATTATTCTATTTTATTTTCCAATATACTTGGTCAAATTCCATATATAGTTAAAATAGATGATAATTACCCCCAGAGCTTTTGTAATATACTCGCTAATTTACTTAATGATATCAGCTGGTTCAGTTTTCATGACTTATTATCTTTACACTTTAATAAACCTAATCCAGCATTGTGTTGGCCTGTTATAATTGAAGGAGATAGCAATAATGACCTCATAGACAGGTTGCAGCAACAAACACAACTAAGACCACTAAAAATAAATATAATAGATCACTTTACTGAAGGCTTACTCCCGCAGACTAAAAGTAAAATAAAACTTGTATGGCCTCGCACCCCAACATCCTATCATATTATTGAAGCGACCTCACAAACTTGATAATATGCAAAACATGAAAAAATTTATACTAATGTTGATAATCACTTTTTTAGGTCATGTGCTTTTTGCATCCGCTTTAGCACCAGTAAAATTAGATACGCCTAGAGCCACCATGAAGTCATTCCTCGAAGCAATGAAAGATTATAATGAGGGACGAAAATCTGGCAATGAAGATCTCTTGACTCGAATTAATGATGCCACAAGAACAATGGACTTTTCAGCGGTCCCCGCCTTACTAAGAAAGGAAAAAAGTAAAGAGTATGCTATTTTATTAAAAGAAATTTTTGATAGAGTCATTATAATAGATATAGAAAAAATACCAGATGATGACAGTATTAAGAAATGGCGATTGAAAGACACTGAGATTATAATTCGAAGAATTACATCAGGTGACAATGAAGGTGATTATTTATTTTCAAAAAATACAGTAGAAAGAATTCCTGAATTCTATAAACGAGTTAAAAATCTAAATTACTTAAGTCCGCTGTATCAAGGAGCAGGATACAAGGCTCCTATCTACCAGAAATGGATTCCCGAATGGGCAAAAGATAACTTATGGGGACTTAAGAAGTTTCAGTGGATTGGAGTTTTTTTAGCAATTCTTATAGGATTATTTGTTAAGAAAATTACCGAATTTTCAATTGAGATATTTATAAAGCTTGTTAAAGATAAAAAAGATTCATTGCGATACAAAGTATTGACTGCAGTAGAGAGGCCGGCAGGTTTGGTCTTAGCCTCCGCAGTATGGTTTTTCTTTATTTTCATTTTAAATTTTGAAGGTTTAGCTCAAAGCATTTTATTTACTGTGACTCAGGTTACTTTTAGTATTGCCATTATATGGGCGGCTTATAAATTAACGGATATCGTTACTGACTTTTTTGCACATCTCGCCAATAAAACAGAATCTGAATTAGATGACCAACTAGTGCCATTAATATCAAAAAGTTTACGAGTTTTTGTTGCCGTTATTGGTGTTTTAGTAACTATTCAGAACTTAGGCTTTAATGTAATGTCCCTCTTGGCTGGCCTGGGTTTAGGAGGTTTGGCTTTTGCACTTGCTGCTAAGGATACCGCTGCTAATTTGTTTGGCTCAATTATGATTTTGATTGACCAACCATTTAAAGTTGGGGACTGGATTAGAACCAATAATGCAGAAGGAACAGTTGAAGAAGTTGGATTTCGCTCAACTCGTATAAGAACATTTTATGACTCAGTCATAAGCCTTCCCAATAGCCTTCTTGCAAATGAAAAAATAGATAATATGGGACAAAGGAAGTATCGACGAGTTAAAACTTTTTTAGGTTTAACTTATGATACTACACCTGAAAAAATGGAAGCTTTCCTTGAAGGCTTAAAAAACATATTGAACGCTCACCCTCATGTAAGGAAAGATTACTATCATGTTATATTTGATGGATATGGCGAGTTTAGCTTGAATATTCTTCTCTATTATTTTTTAGAAGTGCCTAATTGGAATCAAGAGTTGCTTGGCAAACAAAATATTAATTTAGAGATTTTAAGACTAGCAAAAGAAATAGATGTACAATTTGCTTTTCCCACTCAAAGCTTATTTGTCGAGGCTTTTCCAGGCAAAGAACCATTACGTATTGAAAAGAAATTTAACAGTCAAGATTTAAAACAAAAAGCGGATAGTTTTGGACCAGGAGGGAGTTTATCATCCCCCTCTGGTAGAGGTATATTTATTCCTCCCTATGAGAATTAAATTTTAACTTACTTTTTAACCTCTACAAAAAAACTATAAATTCCTCTTAAGTCACCAACGCTAAAGCCAAAAGCCTTATCATTAGGGTATTTCTGGATTACGAAATCAGGTCTTTTGTTCTTCATACCATGACACTTTAAACAACTAGTTTGAACATTAATTCGTCGAAAATAATAAAATCCAATTTTATCTTTTTCTTGGCTATCTGATATAAATGAAACTAATGATTTATCTTTTTTAAACATGTTAATGGCTTTGATTTCAATTCCCTGAGCTTTATGTTGAGGGTTTCTAAATTTATCACTTGCCTGTCTTATCGACCATTGATTCTCTTTGTTTAAACTTTGTAATCTCATTCCAACAGGTTTACAAACACTTTTAAATGTTTCCAGATTAGCTTTTTCATTTTCGGGGATGGTAATAGCTAAACTTTCCCTCATACTGTTTACGTTTTCTATTTCTGCTATAGCTTTAAACAGAGATTCAGGTAGAGGTGCTGACCAAATTTTGCTGGCAGAAAATATTAGTAAAATAAATAAAAAATGCTTCATATCTGCTCCCATAAATCTTAATAATAAAAAATAAATATTAATTTAAATAAGTTATAGATATTTAACAATCTTGCAATTATTTTTTTAGATTTTTATGAAAACCACTAGGCAGCAGCTTTTATCCACTCTTCGAATTGAGCTTCTGTTTCTTTTTTCTTAAAGGGTAAAAAAGCTATATGAGTTCTCTTTTTCTTTTCACTTTCAATAACCCACCCTGTGTGCACTAGAGACTGTTCTAACATAGGTTGGAAAATTTTAATTGAAAAATACCCTTCTATCCATTCTGGCAGTTCATCCTTCACCTGCATCCCACCAACCGAAATATCAGAAGAAATTGTTTTAAAGACGTTTCCTTTGACTTCAAGCTCAACTGGATACTGCCTATTAAGTCTTTTATATTTTCGAGGTAAAATTTGTTTATCCAATGACTCAATAACAATATCCGAAACATCAGTTACTAAACCATCTTGTAAACCACTCAAGGTTAAATCATCCTCTAGTTTTCTTGTTACCAAGTTAACTAAACTATTCTCTTCGTTGATAACTTCGGAGTCTTGTTCTAAATTAAAAATTGGAGGTTCATCTACAATCTCTAACCCTTTAAATGACATTAATAATTCAAATTGCCTAACAAGCTTCCAATCATCAAAAAATGGAGACCATACTCGTAAATCATCTATTTTTGTATGATCATATGCTGCAACAATGGCTTGAAGTTCTCTAGGAGTTAGTCCATTAATAACTTTTTTTTGAGGAATGATTAACAAACTCCAAACTGAATTAAATTTAAATCCCATAATAATTCCTTAAAAACAAGAGCCTGAAATATATGCTTTTTTTCCAGATATGCTTGTGCCGTACCAATTATTTCCAGTTCTTATAACTTTTAGCTTATTACCTTTGTATTTGGTTGTTACTTTATTTGATTTAAAATTCATTTTTTCGCGCAAATTACAATCTTTCTTTAATGTTTTAATAAAAACTTTTTTCTTATTCATGGAAACAGACATACCTTTATATTTTTTTGTATCTTCAAGAGCCGCCGTCTTTCTATTTAATAATTTCTTTTTTTGGTCATCTGTTTCTGTTTTTAATTTTGCCAATCTTTTTTTGGCAACCATAGCTTGCTTCTTAGCTCTTTCAGCTTCAGCTTCAGCTAACTCAACTTCTTCTTCTAGCTTCTTTGTTTCTTCGCGAAGCTCTCTCATCTCTTTATTATATTGAGCTAATTCTTTTTTTGCTTTCTCTAAAGCTATGGTGTTTTGTTCTAGTTCTTTTTGGGCTTGTTTTTGAATTTTTTCATTCTCTGCCTTAGCTCTAACGAGTCTTTCTCCTGTTTCCTTTGAGTTTGCTTGTTCTGTTTTAAGCTCTCTCAATAGCTGCGCCATCTCTTCTTTTTTACTCGTAATTTGTTGTTCTAAATCTCTCGCTATTGTTCTTTTTTTATTTAATTCTTCGTGAATGCGATCTCTCTCTTTTTTAGCTTCATCCATTTCAATTTTTAACTTTTCAGTTTTTTCTTTTGCCACTTCAATCTTTTTTACTTCATCTTCAAACATTTTTTCAGATGCCGCTTTGTCTTTTAAATATTTATCTTTCATAGCCTTATGTTTTTCATATTTTCGTGTTTCTTCAGCTATAATATTTTTTGCATCACGTTCCTTACTTTTAGCACGAGACATAGCTTCCAAAGCTTCTTGTTTGGCCTTGTCTTCAGCAGCAGCTTCTTCGGCAGCTAAGTTTTTTGCCGCTGAAGCTTCTTCTTGAGCGGCTTCTGATTCAGATAAGGCTTGTTCCATATCCGATTCAACATCTTCTAAGTCTTGCGCCCAAGCGCCTAAACCCAGAATCACTACAAATGATGACAAAATTAAACTCTTAACTAGGTTCATGATAATCTCCCTACTGGACTTAAATCGGTATTTTGACTAGAAACATTAGTACTTTCTCGACTCTTGTTTTGACGTTACGCATCAAGCGTGCGCGAATACAGTGTTTTAAGTAGATATTATTTTTGTGTCGCACATCTATAATATTTACAAGACTGGAACCAATTTAGAACTTCTAACTTCAAAAGTCTTAAATAAAAAAAAACTCTAATATTCAATAAGTTAGTAAGGCTTCGTTTCATTAATTGAGCGCTATCTTAAACAATCAAGTAATTTTTATTACTTGCACTAATAGTTCACTGTTTAAAAGCTACTCAAATTAAAATTAGAAAGATCTTATAAGCTCGGCTTTGGCACAGTGATTGCTCTAATATAATACTAATCCCCCCCTTGGCGGCCAGGTCCCCTCCTACATATAAACCTGGTCGCTTTTTTTTGCCTAAAATCTGGTTTCAAGAACAGGACTGTGAAATCACTACTTATAATTTTAAAATAAATAAATGATTCAATTTTTATTTGTTTTACTCATTTTAACTTCCCATTTTGTCATGGCAAAGCCAATGAAAGTCATTTTGGACCCAGGACATGGTGGAGAGGATCGTGGAGCTGAATATTTTGGGGTCACTGAAGCAAAGATTAATTTAGAAGTGGCTAAATTATTAAACGAGTATTTAAATAGTGATCAACGGTTTCAAGCCTATTTAACTAGATACAAAGATATTAATTTAACCTTAGAAGAACGTTCTGAGTTTGCTAATACCAAGAATGGTGATCTCTTCATCAGTTTACACGCCAATGCCTTTAATCAATCTTTGGCCAAAGGGGTTGAGTTCTATTTTCAAAACCAATTACCTCCAGATGAGGAGGTTTTATATTTGGCCAACAAAGAAAATGAAAATAAAAACGGATTTGTGACTTCAGATTGGCCACTTGAACCCATTGCTGACCATGACCATCTAAAACCTGAAGTTATGAGCATTATACAAGATTTACAATTGAACTCTAGAATCCGCTTTAGCAGTCAACTGGCTGAATTTTTAAATATGCATTGGAAAGGTATAACTAGACCAAAAAAACATGCTATTAAACAAGCCCCTTTTCATGTTATTAGCCATGTCATGATGCCAGCTAATCTCATTGAAATGGGATATTTATCCAACAAAAAAGAGGCTCACAATTTAAATTCTCCAAAATATCAAAAAAAAATTGCTAAAAGTATTTTTGAAGGACTTATTAAATATAAAGAAACAATAGACAAATCACCTGTTAACGACCTAAATTAGGTCTCATGCGAACAGACAATAGAAAACCAAACGAATTGAGAGAACTTAAAATTATACCCGAAGTGGCAAGATATGCAGAGGGCAGCGTAAGAGTTGAGTTGGGGAACACCCACCTAATCTGTACGGCATCTGTTGAAAATAATGTTCCCAAATGGTTAATGGGGCAAGGCGCTGGCTGGGTTACTGCCGAATATGGCATGTTACCTCGTTCAACACATTCAAGGATTAATAGAGAACGAGCCAACAATAGTGGCAGAAGTCAGGAAATTTCTCGTCTTATTGGTCGAAGTTTACGCGCTGCCGTTGATTTAGAAAAAATACCAGAAAAACAGATCTATGTTGATTGTGATGTTATTCAAGCTGATGGCGGTACTCGAACAGCTGCTATTACTGGTGGTTTTGTTGCTTTAGCCTTAGCCTTCAAATTTTTAAAAGATCAGGGACAAATCAAAGAATGGCCTTTAAAGTATTATCTTGCCGCGGTCAGTGTTGGCATGAAATCAAACGAAGCAATTTTAGACTTAAATTATGATGAGGACTCTTCAATTGATACTGACATGAATTTTGTTCTTAATAATCATCAAAATTTTATTGAAATACAAGGCACTGCCGAAAAAGATGCTTTTAGCCACCAAGAGCTTTTAT
Source organism: Bdellovibrionales bacterium (assembly GCA_020435005.1). Classification (GTDB taxonomy): domain Bacteria; phylum Bdellovibrionota; class Bdellovibrionia; order Bdellovibrionales; family UBA1609; genus JACKAN01. The sequence goes on along the minus strand of JAGRAE010000090.1, from coordinate 2,175 downwards.
CAATGATGGAGTTGGCTCAAATTGGTTGTCAGAGGCTTTTTCAAAAGCAAGCAGAAATCATCGGCAACTTCTTTCCACTGGAGAATTAATTGGAACTTTGGGTAGGCACTTCAAATTCAGGAAAAATGACTGAGATTAAAAATTTTTTTATGGGAACAAACGTTCAAGTTCACTCTATAAGTGAACTGCCTGTTTACTCCTCTCCCAAAGAGACTGGGGATAGCTTTATTGCAAATGCAAGAATCAAAGCCAAAGCCTTAAAGTCTGTTAAAAGTGGTGTATGGATTATGGCAGAAGATTCTGGTTTAGAAGTTATGGGACTGAACAATATGCCTGGTATTCATTCCGCGAGATACGCTGGCGAGAAGGCAAAAGATGCTGAAAACATTGCCAAACTATTAAAAATGATGAGTTTGCGTTCTGCAACTCACAGAGAAGCTCAATTCAAATGTGCGATGGTCGTTTATGACCCAGAGGGAAATGAAAGTGTATTTGAAGGACTTTTAAAAGGCACAATTAGTCGTTCACCCAAAGGCACGAGTGGTTTTGGCTATGATCCTGTTTTTATTCCAGAAGGATATGATAAGACAATTGCTGAATTAGCCCCTATTGAGAAAAATAAAATCTCTCATCGCGTGCAAGCTCTCAGACAATTTAAGAAATCATTTTTATAAAAACCGTTCCCAGTCTTCTTCAGAGCGAAAAATCAGCATAGGCTTTAATGAGGCAAAAATATCAATCTGTCGTTTTATTTTTTCTGGAGTTCCTACAAGAGCAAACTTTCCACCACCATCACAAAGTTCTTCAGCAATTACTGAAAAATACTTGATAGTTGGCAAGCTTAAAAACTCTGTATTTGTAAGCTGAAGCGCTACTTTGGCATTTTTATCCTTTATAACTTTATCCATTTCAGACTTAAAATCTTCATAATTAAATGCATCTAATCTCTCTTTTATAGAAAAAATAACCCAACTTCTGTTTTTAATGACTTCAAAGGACATGTATTCATTATCTGAAATCATGAAATTGATTGTCAATGCCCTGTAAAACCTAGACTTTAGCCTTTGCCTATATTAGAACACTTTCATGGCTCAAATGAAAATCTTCACAGGAAATTCAAACCCAGAATTTGCAGAAAAAGTTGCTAAGCATGCTGGAGTTGAATTAGGTAAATCTCAAATTAACCGCTTTGCCGATGGTGAGATTCAAGTCGAGATACATGAAAGTGTTCGCGGACATAATGTATTTTTTATACAAAGCACATGCCCCCCCACAAATGAACATTACATGGAAACTTTTATTACTCTTGATGCCTTAAAAATGGCTTCTGCCAATGAAATAACTGCGGTAATGCCCTATTATGGTTATGCTAGACAAGACAGAAAAGTAGCTCCAAGAGCTCCCATTTCAGCTAAGGCTGTTGCCAAACTATTGCATACCGCCGGAGCACAAAGACTGGTGGCTGTGGATCTTCATTCTGCACAAATTCAAGGATTTTTTGATGGTCCTGTGGATCATTTATTTGCCATTCCCACCTTTGCTCGTGCATGGCGTGAGCAATATGGCTTTGGCGAAGAGTTTGTAACGGTGAGTCCAGACGCCGGTGGTGTCGAAAGAGTGAGAGCTTTCTCTAAGAGAATTGAGTGCACTATTGCTATTATTGATAAACGCCGCACAGGCCCAAATGAAGCCCGAGCCCTCAATTTAATAGGTGAGGTTAAGGGAAAAACAGCCATTATATTGGATGATATGATTGATACTGCAGGAACTTTGACTCAGGCTGTTGACAGCCTACTCAATAATGGTGCAAAAAGGGTCATTGCCGTGGCTACACACCCTGTTTTTTCAGGGCCAGCAATTTCACGAATCACAGAAAGTGGATTAGAGAAGGTAATTGTTACTGATACTATTCCACTTCGTGAAGATGCAAAAAATTGCGGCAAAATTGAAGTGGTATCTGTAGCACCCGTTGTTGCAGAAGCTATTAAAAGAATAAATAACTACGATTCAGTGAGTGCACTTTTTAACTAAGGTTAAGGTGTAAGTGAGGATGATATCATGCAAGAAAATATTGAACTAAAAGCCACAGTAAGAACTTCTGGAAAACATTGGTCTCGTTCTTTAAGAAGTAACAAGCAAATTCCCGCCGTTGTGTATGGCCCAAAGGTTGAGAAT
>JAGRAE010000008.1 GCA_020435005.1 Bdellovibrionales bacterium | reverse complement strand
ACGAGCTCGCGATAAATAATTTAGAAAAGTCTGTGCCATATAAAACCACAAAAACGAAAGATTCTGATAGAAAAGATAGAAGTGAATTAATTAGTAAAGATCTAGATAAAAAAGATAGTAGAGATGACAGAGTTGGCAGAAATCAAGATAAAAAAGAATCTGATATAAAAGTTATTCAGCCAAAAAACAAAAACCCGCGTTATATTTCTAAAAAGCTAAAGTATCACATTTGGCAAAGAGATGATGGCCAGTGTACGAAGTGTGGTAGTAGACAACATCTGCATATAGACCACGTGAAACCGGTAGCACTGGGGGGTGAAGCCAACACTGAGAATTTGAGGCTTTTATGTCAGCCCTGTAATCAACGACAGGCTATAAGAATATTTGGCCTGAATTAGGTTGAGAACCAAGTAAAAAAAGAATGAATGAAGGAGTGTCACCAAAATAGGCAGTCAAATTCTAACTGCTCCTGTTTATTGCGGATTGAAATTCTCACGCCTCGTTAAAACCCATCATATAAAGTAGAATTTGTGCTCGTTGTGGACTTCTCAAAATAAAGACTCGAGAAGTAACGCTCGAATTATCAAACTACAAAGTAAAAAAAGGAATTTAGAGAGCGTAATATCAAGATGTATCCGCACAATTAAAGGGAGCGATCTAGTAAAATTTGGCGATTGCATTAAGGGAGCGAATTGAGACCTAATGAAATATGTTGAGTGAGAGCTAAACAAAATTAGATTCAAAGATGGCTGTTTGCCGATACCAACACGAAATTGTAACTGTCTTTAATGATTAGCACTCATGCGTATAAAAATTGAAAAATAATAGCGAACTAAACTTTCTAGATGAAAAACTTCTCCTTTAAAGGTCCATTGAAGTTCATCATAAGCACCCATTCTAGCTCGAATGCTGTGGTTTAAAATAGATGCTGGTGGAGCTCCCTGTTCACTCCCACCAACAAGGGCCGTATTGAGTTGTGAAGAATAAACCTGGATAAGCCCAGGCTCTCTAAGGGCAAAAATTAATTGAACATTATTTCTAAAAAGCATGAAATCTGAATCCGTCTTTGAAACTCCATATACTTTTATCTGGTTAGATACGTTTTGACGAAAACCATTGTATATCTCAGCGGCTTCAGTAAATGACTGCTTTAGACTTCGAAGAAAATATATAGATGCTTTTTTAAGGGAAGTTGCCGGTTGCGTATCAATATTTAGATCAACTAATCCCTTAACCTCTTTGTCTTGTTCTTCAAGTAAGAGGTCTTTAATCCAATCTAATTTTTCCAATAAGCCCCCTTAGGTTAAATGCAGCATAGCATCATTGTTTCAGCTTTTGATCTTGCTTGTCAAGTTTTGTGTATCCGGTTTTGAACTTAAAAAGTCTACATGTAAAGCTTGAATTATAGTTTTTTGATAATTTTCACGTTCATTTTCAATAGATTTGTAGCTTTTTAAAAATCCTTCAATACTGACAGCTTGTCCACGGGATAAATACCTGTGGCAGTTCTCGCCCTGTTTTCCCCAAACAAACACATCGTGCCAATCTGTTTTAGCCTCTAACTGTTGGTCTTCACTAGAATAATACCTGTTAGTTGCGATTTTTAGTATTGTATACGCCTTACCCTGATCAGTAGTTCTTAATTCGGGTGTCTGACCCAAGCGTCCTGATAAAAAAACTCTATTTATACTCATTGTTTTCTCCTTTTAATATCATTAAGAGGAAAGCAAACTATTGCCATATTTTATTTATTAATAGAAGAGACCAGAGAAAGGGCTTCACCGAGTCTCGAACAATTGTTCAAGATTTATTTTTATTTATTTTGCTGGTAGTCAATTTTTATGGCGTTTGACATTTGAAGGGGCTTTTTTACAATAGGCAAGTGATTAAAGGAGTTTATGTTATGATCAAAAAAAGTTTCTTTGCTTTATGTGTTTGCGCCCTGGCATTTAGTATTTCTTGTAGTCAAAAACCTAAACAAGGTGAAGAAAGTGGTGCTGTTCCGGGTGGTGAGCCTGATGCTGCCATTTCCAGTCAATCTATGAATTTTGACCCTGAAGGTAGTGATAGCGGTAAAATTCCTGGATTGAACACAGTTAATTTTGATTATGACCAATCTAACTTAACTAACAAAGCTCGTACATTGCTAAAAGAAAATGCAAATTGGATTAAAGATAATACAGATGTTGTCGTACAGATTGAAGGTCACTGTGATGTGCGCGGTTCGGTTGAATATAATTTAGCTCTTGGTGAAAGAAGAGCTAAATCAGTAAAAAACTATATGGTTAGTTTAGGTGTAGATCCTAAAAGATTAACTATTATAAGTTATGGTGAAGAAAAAACTATTGATAATGGCTCTTCAGATGAAGCACATTCACGTAACCGTCGGGCAAATTTTGTTCCGCTTCCAAAGTAGATGATGAAACTTTTGAAAACATTAAGACTGGCCGACATTTTACAAGTGTCGGCCTTTTTTATTTTTTTTACGACAATAAGTTGTGCTGGCCCTAAACCTATAGAAGAAATGGTATTAGCAAAAGTAGCACTAGATGCAGCTAAAGAATCCGGAGCTGTAAGCTTTGCAGCGGGATATTGGTATAGAGCTGAAGAAAATTACCGTAAAGGTGAAAATGCAATAAAAAGTAACTATAATTATGATGCCAAAGAATTTTTTGTCCAGGCTAAGATATACGCTGAGAAGGCCGAAAATTCTACAAGGCTTAAAAAGTTTAAATCAGGAGAAGGTTATCCATGAAGAATTTTGTATGGATGATAGTCATGGCTATTTTTATATCTGGTTGTTTTACAACACGTTCTCAATTAAAAGAACAATCAACGCTTCAAACACAGGTCTCAAGTATTCAGCAGGCAAAAGCCGATACAGATACAAGACTTGAAGACTTTGAAAATCAATTAAGACAATTTAATGGCCGAATTGAAGTCTTAGAAAATGACTCAAGATATTTTAGAGAAGCAATAGCGAAAAATGAAGAAAAGAAAAAATTGGATGATGAACTTTTAGAAAACAAGTTTAAAGTGATTCAGGATGCTTTATTAAAAATCGAAGCAGAATTGCAAAAAATGAGTGTAGAGATTGAAGGACTAAAAGCTAAAAAGTCTAGTAAATCGTCGACAACAAATGCAACTAAAGGAAACTACCAACAAGCTGAAATTGATTTTGGAAATAAAAAATGGAAACAAGCCGCTGTAAACTATCAAAAGTATCGTGATTTAAACCCTAAAGGTAAATACTATGCTGAGGCATCCTATAAAATTGGCGTTTGCTTTCAAGAAATGGGAATGAAGACAGAAGCTAAAGCGTTTTACCAAGAAGTTTTGGATAAATTTCCAAAAAGTCGAACAGCATCCAAAGCTGAATATCGCTTAAAGAATATAAAGTAATGAAATATAAAAGAGTTCTTGCTGTTGAAACAAGTTGCGATGACACATCTGTTGCTATTGTAAAAGAAGATGGTTTAGTAGAAGCAATGTTGTCTGCAAATCAAGATGATGTACATGAACCATTTGGTGGAGTAGTTCCTGAGATTGCAGGGAGAAGCCATTCTGAAAAATTAATCCCGTTAATCAATAAAACATTAGAGCAAATAAATTATAAATGGGAAGATATATCAGGGCTTGTGGTGACTAGTCGTCCTGGCTTAGTAGGTTCATTGATTGTAGGTTTAGTAACCGTAAAAACTTTAGCATGGACACTTCAAAAAAATTTTATAGGTATTAATCATATTGAAGGTCATATATGGGCACCATTTGTTTTCGAAAATGAAGAAGAAAAAGTAGAAATACCTAGTGAATTTTTAAGTCTTATAGTGAGCGGTGGTCACACACAATTAGTGCATGTAACAGGGGTTGGACAATATAAAATCTTAGGTCATACAATAGATGATGCTGCAGGTGAAGCCTTTGATAAATTTGCTAAAATGATGGGTTTAGGTTATCCCGGAGGATATGTAATAGATCAAAAAGCAAAGCTTGGTAATTCAAATAAGTATAGCTTTCCAAGACCAATGATAAGAACAAGCACATTAGATTTTAGTTTCTCTGGCTTGAAAACAGCTGCTTTAAAGGAAATATCTCAACTCAGCATGGAAGAGATAAAAAATATTACTCCAGATATTTGTGCTAGCTATCAACAGGCGATAGTTGATGTTCTAGTGTCAAAGCTGAAACAAGCTCATGAACAGTTTTCGAATATCCCTATATCTGTTACTGGAGGAGTTTCTGCCAACTCTTTATTGAGGAGTGAGGTTGCCAAGTGGGCACATGAAAAAAATTTATCGTATTTTTTCCCTAAGTTAAAATTCTGCACAGATAATGCTGCCATGGTGGGTTTCGCAGGTATTCAAAAACTTAAGAAAGGGGAATTAAGCCCTCAAACACTAGGGCCCTCACCAAGGTCACTACCCGAAGATTTCAGTAGATGAATATTTTAGAAGTAAAAAAAATTTGCAGTGAGTTGGGTATTCAACCTTCAAAAAAATTAGGACAAAATTTTTTAGTAAATGAAATAGTTTGCTGTAAAATTGTCGATGAATGTATAGATGATAATATATCAAATATTATAGAAATAGGACCCGGATTAGGTGCACTCACACGCGATTTAATAAATATAGACAAGCCCTTTTCAGTAATAGAACTTGATAATAAATTAGCTAAATACTGGCAAGAGAGGGGAGTTGAAGTTGAGCATATAGATGCACTTAAGTTTCCATGGCAGGAGAAGATTAAGGAAAAAACATTGGTTGTAAGCAACCTGCCTTATCAAATATCATCATCTATTGTAGTAGAACTAAGTTTAGTTCCACATGTTAGTAAAATGGTTTTCATGTTTCAAAAAGAAGTAGCTCAAAGAATAAAAGCAAATAAAGGAGGCAAAGATTATGGATTGCTCTCTATAATTGCACAAAGTTATTGGCAGATAACTAAATTAGTGGACGTACCACCGAGAGCTTTTTATCCTCCTCCTAAAATTGATAGCCGCGTGCTTGTATTTCAACGACTTGAAAATACTGAGTTTTGTAATAAAGATTTTATTAATTTTGTAAAATTAGCATTCAGTCATAGAAGAAAGCTCTTGTCCAAAAACTTAAAAGAGTATAGGGATGAAATGGTTGTTAAAAATGCATTCAATCGTCTCGGTTTAAATGAAAAAATACGTGCAGAGCAGCTGAGTGTAGATGAATTTCAAAGACTTTATCTTGAGTTAAAAAATGAGCATTAAAATTGTTACTGAAAATAAGAAAGCTCGTCACGACTACGAAATCCTTGAAAAGTTTGAGGCTGGTTTAGTTTTAGTTGGTAGCGAGGTTAAATCTCTGCGTGGACAACAAGTATCTTTAAAAGATTCATATATTTCTTTTCGCGGAGAAGAGGCTTTTTTACAAGGAGCATATATTTCAGAATACAAACAGAGTAGCCATTTTAACCATGATCCAGAGAGACTTAGAAAAATTCTTTTAAATAAAGAAGAGTTAAAAAAAATTTATGGTTCTATGAGAGAAAAGGGTTATTCTTGTGTTCCATTAAAAATTTACTTTAAAAAAGGTAAAGCGAAAGTTGAGATTGCTCTTGTTCGAGGAAAACAAAAAGGAGACAAGAGAGAATCTATTAAGAAACGTGACGTGAATCGTGACCTTCAACGTCAGATAAGACGGTCAAAGTCTTAACCGGAACAATGCCCAACTGTTCTTCTTTAGTATCGATAAGCTCTTTCCAAACCTTATGACTTTGTGAATTCTTTTTATCTATTTTCAATTGATTTATTGATTCAAGGTCTTGTTTTAGGTTTTCCTTAAATGATAAAAAGAAATAATTGTATGTATCTATAACATCTTGAAACTCATCATCTTCTCTAACTTTAAGTACTGGGGCGTGCCAATGACCTCGGCTTAAAAGCTTCAAATGATTTTTTAAAACTTTTAGAGGGCCTGCAATTTTAGCTGTTAATTTAAGCATTAGTAAGAAAATAAAAAGGATTTGCCCTAAAAAAGTGGCCACTAACAAAGTGTTCATTCCAAATTTTTCGCTCTCTAAATTTGTCACTATATTAGGTGAGTTTAGATAAGCCAGTTCAATAAATAAATTATAATTTTGGTTCATGTAATAAAAAAGGGGAATAAAAACAAACAACAAACCAATGGCCGTAGAAAAAGCAGCAATATTTGTATACTTCAATTGAAAGCTCTTATCTACGAATAAACTTTTCCGTGTCTTCGGAGCTTGTGGTTTTAAATAGCTTTTATGTTTATAACTCCACATACATATTATTTTAAATAAAGTTGTTTTTTACATAAAGCTTTCCTATAATTAAATTATGAAGTCTCTTCAAATGTCCGTCGGTAAATTATTCCTATACTTCCTTTTTGTCTTGTTTTTGAGCCAGTGTGTAAGTCGAACGAGTTCAACTGGACTTAAGACACAAGGTGAACCAACAGACTCAAAAGTCGAAGTTTCTTTGGCAAATGATCAAAAATCTATAGATGATTTGAGAAAAAATATACCAGAAGATATTAGAGACAGAAATGATAGTTTAAAAATGATACTTAGCTTGATGGGAGAGTTGAAAGTACATCCACAAAAAGTGAGAGAAAAGTTTAACAAGTTTCAGAGAGAAAGAAGAACTAAATTTCAAAAAGAATTTAGAAAATTAAGAGACCAATATACAAAAAATGAACGAAAGGAACGTGAAACTTTTCAAAAAGATCAGAAGAAAAAGAAAGATAGTAAAAATACAAAGCAAATGGAAAGAGCTGATCGTCAAGATTTTTATAATGATTTGGATGATCAGAGAAGAGAGTTTTATAATACTCAACGAGATAAAAGAAAAGAATTCGAAGCAGATATAAATGAGAAAAGTAAAGATTTTTATGCTCAACTAAAAGAAGAACAAAAAGAGTTTAATGAAGAATGGAGAATTTACAGTAAGCGCTGGAATGATTGGCAAAAAGATAAAAGAGACAAAAAGAGAAACGAAATAAATTCAAATAATATGCCCTCTAAACACAATCAACTGAGCAGTGAGGAGATGAAAGGTTTTCAACAGTTACAAAACGCTCCGGGTAGTAATTTGTCAACAGATGATCAATAAATTTAATTCATTACCTCTACGGGAACTTTGTTTTGAAGAGCTTTAGAAAAATTTAACTCGTTATTTTTCTTCACTTCAAAAGCACCACTTGTAATTTTCTCACCGTCCTTAAATGTCCATTGAATTTTTGCTTCAATATTAGGCTCTATTTTTACGTGAATTATTGGTATTGAGTTTTTAGGGAAATCTTTTTTTAGTGCGGGTTTTTTGTTAATCAAGAGGTTTAATTCACATCCCTCAAGACATTGTTCTTTTGGAAAAATAGGTATTTGTCCACCCTTTGCATGTAGGAAAATTTGGTTTAATGCAGGAAAAGGCGCGCTTAAGGCAATTTGTTTCTCTTTTAACTTTACATCATCAACATCAACACCTTTAGGCATTTTAGGTGGCATATCATAATTGTCTTCATTTGATGCGGTTTTTCTTGCCAAATTATCTTTGCCGCCAGTTGTTTCTTTTATTTCAATACCCTTTTTATCAGAAACAATTGCTTTTTTGTTTTTCATTTCCATTTCATCGCCACGATACTTAACCTTCAAATTCTTGTCGTAACTTATTATCTCCATTCCAAGACCGGGTTTGTAAGAAACAGAAAATTGTGCATCTTTTTCACCATTTATTGTGACGGATTCATCTTCAGCTTTTATTTCAATTTCATCAGACTCCTGGAGAGCTCCTGAAACACCACCCTTTTCAATTTTCATATCCATTTTGCCGTTTAATTCTCTTAAGACAACTAAGCTTTGTTCTCCAATGATAAGTTGAGAACCCTTCAAAAACTTAACCATGATTTGTGAATTATCACCAGAAAAAATTGAATCACCATTGCCAATATAATCACCCTCTTTAAGATTTCCAAACTCAAAATTCATTGGCATGCGACGTTTTACTTCTTGATTGACAGAAACCACTTGTGCAATTTTATCTTCAGGATTTACCATATTTTTTTTAAAAATAGATTCAAAGTAGAATAAACTTACAACAGCTGTTGAGAACAACAGACTCGACAGCACAACAAGTGCTTTTTCGATTGTACTACATTTATCCCACATTTTTTTCATAAATATCTTTTCCAATACTTGTCTATATATGTATCGGATTTTTTAGTGAAGGTTCGAGTCTAGTTGCCTTAGCCTATAGTCTGGAATACAAAAAGTAAAGAATTGCAATTCATACTAATGTCTAGATAAAATTTATGTATGAATGAAAAAAATAAAAAAATTACTCAAAGATTTGCTTTATTTCTTTTAGGATTAGCTATTTTATTTTGGGGAGTTTTTGGAATAAAAAAAAGATTTGAACCTAAAAAAAATAAATCAGAATGGGAAATTTTAAATGATGATTCTGAGAATATTAATAGAAGAATATTAGCATTAAATAATCTTTCAGATAATTACTCTAAGAAGACATTTTTAATTATGAAAAAGTGGTTAAATTCTCTTGATGATGAGAAAAAGGTAGCCGCCTTAAGAGTTTTAGTAAGAATAAATAATGATGAAACTACAAAAGAATTAAATAATTTTTTTGAAAACAAAAATCTTGAAAGTCTTAATTTCGATGAGACTTTGGTTTATTATCATTTTAAATATTTAACAGCAAATAGTAGTCAACAAAAGCAGGATATTATTGATAATTTATTTAATTTGTTAGAGATACATTCAAATACTGAAAATTATCAAATTTTAAATTTAATATTTGTGCTTGATAGTGAGAACGACAAGCTTATAAAAAAGTTAATTTCAATTCTAGATGAGAACAAAGAAGAAGCTTTGATGGCTTTATCAATTAATAAGTTATCAATTTTAAAAAACAAATGGTTAAAGAACAATATCAAGAATTTTGTCTTTAGTGATAAAGAACATATAAGACTTATTTCACTCAATTCATTGCCACGGCTTTGTTTGTCAAATTCTTTAGAAATTGTTGATAAGTTTATAGTTGAAGAAAACAATGAAAAGATGTTAAATTTTGCTAAAAAAATTAGAGAGAAAGTAGTGGAATCACCTGATTGTTTTGTTGAATAAATATATTGTTAAGTATCCAAGACTTTAGTCCTCAGTTTTAAAAAATTCAGCCATCAATATTTTACAAGTCTATAAAATCTACCGATAGGTAATTGCTATGAAAAAGCAACTTGGAATTTCATTAAGATACAAACTTTTGGTGTTACTATCACTACTGCCTATTTTATTTCTAGCAGTTTATTTAGTGATGGCAACACAGTTATTCTCTGAGGATAAAAAGGCTTATATTTATGATTCATCTGTACTAATGGCAACGGCACTTGCCAATCAAGTAAAAATGGAAGTTAAATCCTATAAACGAACTGTTGAACCAATATTTAATTCCATAGACCCGGTTACTTTTAAGTTTAGTGCACGTTCAAAGAGTTTTTTTGAATCACAAAGCAGTGTAGAATATATTTCTGTCTGGAAAAGAAAAAATAAGACACAGATTTATAGCCCAATAGATCAATTAAAATTAAGGGAAGGAGAAATTGAAAAAATTCAATTTGCTCCGGGCTTAGAAGCTATGCAAAAAATTTCTTTAGAAAAGGGCATAGTATTTAGTGATTATGTGTATCAAACAAGATTTTTTTATATTATGCAAAGTCATTACCCTGTTACTGATAAAAGACATTATTTATCATTAGCAGTTTATAAATCTCCTGAGATTTTTGAAGCTTTTGCTACTCCTACAATCTACAAAAGTTTTCTAATTAGTAAAAGTCGCTTTATTGGTATGAGACCAAAATTTAATAGGAGTAAATCAGATAAAATAAAAATAACTAATTTTGATTTTTTTAATACTATAGTAAGCCAAAAATTACCACAAGGTACAGCTGAAGTTAAGACAGAAATAGGCTATCCAACTTTAGTATCTTTCGCTGAAGTAGGAATCGGTGATATGATGGTCACCTCTATAGTAGATAAAAAAGCTGCATTCGCGACAGTAGATACTCTGGTTTCTAAATCTATATTATTTTTTGTTGCAATAATTTGTATAGCATTATTTTTTAGTGTTATCTCATCTATAAGTTTAACTTCAACCATTTCAAAACTGATGTCAGCTACAGAAGAAATTGGTAAGGGGAACTTCTTGTTAGATTTAAAATTAAATTCACGTGATGAGTTTGGTGAACTGGCACGCAGATTTAAAGTCATGGCAGAAAAAGTATCTTCTCTATTAAAAGCTACGGCTGAACAAGCCCGAATGGAAAATGAACTCGAAATGGTGAGAGTGGTACAGGAAAATTTATTTCCAAAAACTAATTTAGATGTCGGGCCATTTAAAATAATAGGACACTTTGAACCAGCAAGCGAATGTGGTGGTGACTGGTTTTATTATTCAGAAATAGATGGAAAAGTTTATTTATGGATAGGAGATGCCACTGGACACGGAGCTCCTGCGGCTCTTATTACAGGTGCTGCACGTTCAGCCGCTGCAATAATTGAAGCCTCACAAGGAATTACTCCAGGACAAGCGCTGGAAGTTATGAATCATGCATTGCATGCAACAGCCCACGGCTCAATTTTAATGACATTTTTTCTGGCTATAGTTGATCCTGAAACTGGACGCATTGACTATGCGAATGCTTCGCACGAATTTCCTTACATTATTCCAGATAAACCAGGTTTAAAAAAGAAAGATCTCATACCCTTATGTGATACTAAACCAGGTAAAAGGCTTGGCGAAGATCCAAGTTCTCATTATGAAGAAGGTCACTATCAATTGGATCCGGGTGATTCAATATTGTTTTACACTGATGGTATAATTGATTTGCAAGATATTGATGGAAATGAATTGGGAGAACGAGAATTTATTAAAGCTATTCTAACTTCTGCAAGTAAAAGCCCTCATATTTCTGGTAAAGTAGATAGTTTGAAAAAAATAATCAAAGATTACCGTGGGAATGCTTTATTAGTTGATGACATCACTTTGTTTTGGGCTCAATACAAAAAATAAAATTATTTATTTTTATTTATTCTTTTAAAAAATTCCTTTTTAGATAGTACATTTTGTGTCTTCTTTTTCTTTTTAACGACTTTCTTTTTTCTTTTTGGGGTTTGAACTAATTTTTGTGGCTTAAATTTATAGAAAACTTTTTCAACTTGCTCATCCGACAACTGTTGATATTGTCCCTTTTTTAGTTTGCCTAATTTTAACATACCAATAGCGACTCTTTGTAATTTTTTAACATCACAGTCTATTTTTTCCATCATATAGCGGATTTGACGGTTTTTTCCCTCAGCTATAATGATCTTTAACCATTGATATTTACTGTCTTTGTTGGGAACTTTTTCTACCAGAATAGCTTGTACCCTTCCACCAGGTATAGTGACGCCATTTCTAAGTTTTTGTAGTTTTTGGTCTGTTATGTTCCCGGCAACCTTTACTAGGTATGTTTTTGGTATTTTTTGTGATGGATGGGCTACTTTTTGTGCAAATTCTCCATCATTAGTTAGTAAAAGAAGACCCTCTGAATCCCAATCAAGTCTCCCTACAGGGAATATTCTCTCTTGTATTCCCATAAAATAGTTCATTACTGTTTTTCGATCTTCGGGATCGTTAACTGTAGAGAGTACAGAGGTGGGTTTGTTAAATTTGTAGTATACAAATTTATTTACAGGTTTTATCAATTTTCGCCCTACCTTGACGGAGTCTCTAGAGGGATCAACCAAAACACCTAGATCCTTAACCAACTGGCCATTAATGCGAACCTGACCGTCTTTTATCAATTCATCAGCCTTGCGTCGACTGGCAACACCAGACTGTGCAATGTATTTATTAATTCGAACTTTAGTTTGTGTAACCATAAACATGTCCTTAAATGATTTTCTTGATTATGTCATATACTTTCCTCTAAAATGTGAAAAGAAGGGAGAATTTGTGAGCGATAATATGAATTTTAATCACAATCCTTTGCAAAACTTAGCCCAACATGTGGCTAATTTGCAAAAAAAACTATCTGAAATGGAAAATAGGATAGAGCAGACAAACGAACGCTTGATGAGCCTTGCAAAAGCAAGTAAAGAACGTTTCGATCGCATGCAAACCCTTGTAGCCACGTTAGATTTTGCCCATAAAAAATCTCTGGAAGATCTGCGTATTGAAATGTCACGAATTGCAGGGACTTTAACCCAGAAAAGAGTTATCGATACTCGCTTAGAGCAGGCAGTTGACAAACATAGTGACCTGGTTGGTCAAGTTGAGCAAAGAATACAGGAGTTAAAGAAAATGTTTTCATCTCACGACTTGAGATTATCTGACATTGAACTCCAAATTAGAAATAAAAATATAAACCTTTGATATGTTTTTTAATTGCTCAATACTCTTTTCATTCTTTCAGAAAAGCTCTTAGAATCCTCAAAACCCGTTAAGGTTTCATCTTTGAGCCATTTCCCGCTTGGGTTGTAGAAAACTAAATGAGGTAACCCTAATATTTCATATTTTTTTCTCAATTTATCAAACTTATCACTTGTCTGAGTGGCATCAAATTTTACCCAAATAAATTGATCCTTTAGCTTTTGCACTTCTTTTCCATTGAAAGTATCTGATTCAAGGTCTTTACAAGCAGCACACCAATCTGCATAAAAATCAACAATGACTCCTCTACCTTCTTGTTTTGCTTTATTAAAAATATCTTTGCTATATTCTTGCCAGGAAATGCTTGTAGATATCTTATGGTTATATTGTAGGGGGTTTGAAATACTATTTTGCAGAGGGATCAACTCTTTTATTATTAAAAATACACCAATAATAAAAAATGTTAACATCCAACCTTTTTTTAACAACTCTGATTTACTCTTGTCCTGGCTTCCAGTAAATGCTCCCAATATACTTGAAAAACTAATTAATATTATTGCAAGCAATAGATACCAGTATTTATTACTTAAAACTGGAGCGAGGTAAAACATAGCGAGACCGATCATGATCCAACCAAAAAGCTCTTTAATTTCAATCATCCAGTGACCGGCTTTAGGTAGCTTTTTAACAACTTCACCAAAAGTGCCGAGTAATATAAATAATGAACCGAATCCAAGTGCAAATGTAAATAGCAATATAGCACCGAGAATTAGATCTTGTGATTGAGCCACTAAAGTTAAAATACTAACTAATACAGGGCCAACACAGGGACTTGCAACTATGCCAGCTAATAGACCGGCGATAAAAATGCCCTTATAACTTGCATCTGTCTTCGTAGATAATAGTTTACTTTCAATGAAGCTAGGTAATTTTATTTCGAAGGCCCCAAACATACTTATAGCCATCATAAAGAAAATGACAGCTAAAAGGGATGCAACCAATGGATGGCCTAGCAAACTACCAAAAAGTGAACCTGTACTGGCTGCAAACAAACCAAGAAGTACATAAGTAATAGCAATTCCAAATACATACATACAGCTTCTTAAAAAGCCTTGAAAGTGTGTCAATTTTTTTTTGTGTCCATGTAATACTGAAATCGTAATAGGAATCATTGGAAAAATACAGGGAGTAAACCCTGTTAATAAACCAGCAATAAAAACAAAAAGTATTAGCGACAACCATCCTCTTTTTTGTGCTTTGGATAATTCAGTTTCGCTATTGCTATTAGGATTTATACTATGATTTTTTTGTTGATCATCGGCAGATATGACTTCAATTTTAATTGATGTATTTGCAGTTTTAGGTAAGTGACAATAGGTAGAAGTGCAGGCTTGATAGACAAGTTCAATTTGATAAGTATTTTCTCCTAAAATTACGTTTTCTGGTATTTCAATAACTGCACTTATTGTGGCAGAACCTTCTATACCTTGTTTATTTTTTTTAGTGAAATTGTCGTAAAATTCTACAATAGGATTGACATGAATGTTTCCAATTTTTAATGCTTCTGGTGGCTTTGATCTTAATCGAAACTGATCTGAATAGGCATGGTGGTCTTTAAGCAAACTCACTTCCAGTTTTAACTCAGTATTTGAGCCTGGTGATAGTTTGTTGGACTTAAGGCTGGTTTTTTCGATCTTTAATGGATGTAGTGGTATATTTCGCGCTTGAACAGTCCAACCACTTAAATAGAAAACATTAAATATTAGTAGCAATAAAAAAATATGCATTTAAAATCCCTAATTATTATCGGCCACAGCAATTATCTATTTAGTACAGAGCCATTAAAGTTTAATTGTTTCTTTTTAATATATAAGACCCCCTGGACTCAAGTCTTGATTTTAGTATGAATCACAAGTTTCTTCGCTATCTTACCGAATACTTACATGTATAAATGGAGGTCCTTAAATGGGATTTGTAGGTATTATTGTCGTTACAGTCTGTGTCTTTGGTGGTTATATACTGGCCGGAGGACACCTACATGTTGTTTGGCAGCCATACGAAGTAATGATTATTTTTGGTGCCGCCATCGGTGGTTTAATAATTGGTAACAAACCTAGTGTACTAAAAATGCTAGGTAAACAAGTTGGGCATGCTCTCACCTCCAAAGGAATACAAAAACAAGAATATTTAGATTTGCTACAAATGCTATTTCAGTTATTTCAAATTTTTAGGAAAGATGGTCCTCAGGCTGTTGAAAAACATATTGAAGAGCCTCAAAGTTCAGAAATTTTTAAAGCCTATCCAACTTTTCTTAAAAACCATCATGCTGTCGACTTTTTATGTGACACAATGAAAATAACTTTATCAGCAGATCTTTCGCAATATGATGTTGATGACTTATTGGACCAAGATATCAAAGTGGCACATGAAGAAGAACATATTTCTCAGCATGCCTTACAATCTACGGCAGATGCCTTACCTGGTTTGGGGATCGTGGCTGCGGTTTTGGGGATCGTGCATACTATGGATTACTTAGATCAAGGTGTACAAACCATCGGTGCTCTCGTTGCAGCGGCACTTATAGGAACATTCTTAGGGGTTTTATTTTGTTATGGTTTCATTTCGCCTATTGCTACAAAAATTAAAGGCGATATGGATGACGAAGGACGCTATTTACAAGTGATGAAAGCGGCATTGGTTGCTTTACAAAGAGGAGCCCCTCCGCTTGTATGTGTTGAGTTTGCAAGAAGAAGTATCTATCCAACCGTAAGACCTACTTTTGATGAAATGGATGCGGCATCTAAAGAAGGCAAGAAAGCTGCTTAGGAGAAATAAATGGCTGAGAAAGAGCCAATAATTGTCATAAAAAAAATTACAAATGTTGAGGCTGGGGGACATGGTGGTTCATGGAAGGTTGCATTTGCCGACTTTATGACAGCTATGATGGCATTTTTTTTAGTTATGTGGTTAATTTCTCAGAGTGAAGAAGTTAAAAAAAATGTAGCCGACTACTTTTCTACACCAAGTATTATTGAATATAATTTCGCTAATTACGGTGTGGAATTAACTTTAGAAAAACTATTTCTCGACCTTATGAATGAACCTCTAAAATTTTTCGAGCAATTTATTCGACCAACAGATTACACACCGAATTTGATGTCTATGGGAACCAAAAAAATAGTTATACATCACATGGCTGATAAGCTAGGAGATGCCGCTCAAGGTATCCAAGTTACTGATACTGAAATCAAACTAGAAATACCTGCTGAAGTGATATTTCAAAATGGAACAGCTGAACCTACAGCAAAATTCGTTGAAATAATGGAAAATTTAAATGGAGTTACTGCAGGATTAGAAGAGTCTAATATTTATATAGACTCACTAATTTTCAAAGAATCAACAAAGGAAAATAACGTAACTCGTTCTAAAAATATTGGTGAAGAGAGGTTAGATCTAGTTTCTAAAAAGTTAGAAGCTAGATTAGAGCATCCTACAGTAGATATCTATGGAAAAACAATAGTTAATGAAGGTGGTAAAATTACTAATGGCGTTAGGCCACAAGGCTCACTTAAATTTACAATTAAACATAAAGAGAATCTTTTAGACGACAAGGGGAGAAAACGTTTTAAAGAATTATTTGGCGAAAAAGATGAATCTATGGACGTTTACAATAACTTTGTTAATCAATTATCAGATAGAAAAAAACAAACTAAATAATTAAAAATATTTTATCTAATATTTTTTTTCATATGATTATGTATTTCTTTAAACATTGAAGTAAAATAATAGGCAAAGTTGTATGATTAATATAATCATACATAAGTAATGAGCATATTTGAATCACCATTGCTTTACGCAATCCGTTTAAAGGTTGTACTAAAACATCTTTCAATTTTAGGGTTTACTTTTTCATTCATGTTTTTGTTTCCTATTGTTGTTAGTTTATTTTTTAGGGATTGGGAGTTAACGAGTCGCTTAGTAATATTACTTGTGCCCATGATATTATTGTCATACTTTGGAAGAAAAATAAGTATTCCATATGAAATACAGACTAATGAAGCAATGGTAATTGCCTCATTAGCATTTATATTAATTGCATTTTTGTTTAGTTTTATATTTTGGCAAAAAAATGTTTCTTATCTGGATGCATTATTCGAATCTATTTCTGCGATTACAACTACTGGCTTAAGTACATTAAAACATGAAAAGGACTTTACACCTTCATTATTAGTAATAAGAGCATGGCTTCAATGGATTGGTGGACTTGGAATAATAGTCATAAGTATTGCCTTCTCACCTTTTCAATCTAAGTTAAACAAGGAAGTTTTAGTAGATTATGAAAATAGAAAAAATTCGAATTATTCTGAACATAATTATGCAAAGTGGGTTTTATATTTTTACTTATCTATTTCAATATTAGCACTATTGGTATTATTTGGAATCAGTGACTCGTTCTTTGACGCTTTGATTTTTTCAATGACCTCTATATCAACTGGTGGATTTCCTGCTGATAGTGAAGGGTTAAAGAAATTCGGAAGAAACTTTCAATTTGCCATTACTGCTTTTTCGCTAATGGGAGCCATTAGTTTCCCTCTTTTGTATTTGAATAGTTATAAAAAAATAAAGAAACTTTTTGCAAACAATGAACTACGAAGTTTAATAGTTCTTGTTCTTCTCTGTTCTTTTATTCTTATGAACACTAAATTATTGCAAACTCAAGATTCTTTAAACATTTATGATATTATTATGCTTAGTGTATCTGCACAAACGACAACTGGTTTTTCATCTTTAAATGTGTCCGATTTAACACCTATTTCTATTCTTATCCTTACAATTGTTATGTTTATTGGAGGAAGCAGTTCATCTACAGCTGGCGGCTTTAAATTAAACCGATTTGTTTACATATTAAAAGGAGTTAAATCATTTTTACGAAAAGAAATTGCGCCAAAACATGCCGTAGGCGAAATGAACCAAGAAGAAAAAGAACAACTTTTGAAAGTTTCTTTGTTATTTTTTATTTATATAAGTGTTCTTGTAACATCTTGGCTTGTTTTTGTTCTTTATGGTTACGATACGATTTTATCTCTCTTTGAAGTAACCTCGGCTTTTGGAACCGTTGGTCTATCTACTGGTATTTCTGAAGAATCTTTAGAGATAGTTCCTAAAATTATTTTGTGTTTGAATATGCTTCTAGGCAGATTAGAAGTTATTGCAATAATTATTCTTTTTTATCCCAAAACATGGATTGGTAAAAGAAAGGAGTACAATTTATGAGAGCGATAATTATTGGTGCAAGTGCAGGAGCCGTGGCGGCAGCTCGTATTTTAATTGAAAAAAAACATGAAGTTATTTTTATCGATATTGATAAAGAAAAAATTGAAAGTTTAAGAGATAAGTTAGATTCCGGATTTTTACTGGGAGATGGTAGTACACCTGAGCTTTTAAAAGAAGCAAATCCTAAAAACACTCATACTTTATTTTGTCTAACAGATAATGATCAAGTTAATATCATTGCCAGCCTAGTGGGACGCTCATTAGGTTTTGAACGTGTTGTTACTAAAATTGAAGATAAAGAATTTGTGCATATTTGTTCAGAATTAGGCCTTGAAGATACTATTATACCTAGTGAAACCTTTGGTAAGGATTTAGCTGAAGTCTTTGAAGGACATCATGGTTTTAGTTTTTCAGCTAAGATTAAAGGTGAAGGTGTAGCAATGTCTTTTGTAATTAAAGAAGGATCTGAAGGAAATATTAATGATTTGTTGTTGTCCCAAAAAAGTCGAATAGTGTGCTACTATAGAAATAATAAATTTTATCTACCTGAGGAAAATACAGAGTTTAAAACAGGTGATGAAGTAGTTTTAGTTACACATGAAGATGAAGTCTCAAATATACAAGATAATTTTCTAAAATAAAAAACTATTTTATCAAATTCTAATTATTTTTTTAATAAGTGCTTCTACATCATCAAGTATTCTTATAAAAGCAGGAAAGAAAAGTCCAGTCATCGTCGAGCCGAATGCCAATCCCCAGCCAAGTGCTAAAGCAATTGGAATTACAAAAGGATCACCACCACCGAAACCAAACATAATTCTTAGTTTATCTCCATATGCAGTAGGAAGCAAGCCACAAATTGTTGTGACGGTAGTTAACAAAATAGGTCTCAATCGTGTGATAGCAGAGTTA
The DNA here is from genome assembly GCA_020435005.1 of Bdellovibrionales bacterium. GTDB lineage: Bacteria > Bdellovibrionota > Bdellovibrionia > Bdellovibrionales > UBA1609 > JACKAN01. Next base: position 17,841 of record JAGRAE010000008.1, on the reverse strand, counting down.
ACTATTGAATCATTTAAATCCATGCCCTTTTCTCTTTGACGATTAACAAAATCAGTAAAAACAATAGCATTGTTAACGATGACTCCTGCTAGTGCGATCACTCCAAGCATGGCCATAAAACTAAAAGGACGGCCATGGATAAACATTGCCCAAATAACGCCAATAAAACCTAGTGGGATAGAGGATAAAATTAAAATAGGTTGCAAAAGACTTTTAAAAGTGATTATCAGTAATGAAAATATAATACTGGCTGCAAATATAAACGCTATCATTAAAGACTTCATTGAGTCTTGAGTGTCTTTATCTTCACCGCTGGAAGCAAAACTGTATCCTGTTTTTTGAGAGGTAATTTTATTTAATATAGACTGTATTTTTTCATTCACCTCCAAGGCGGACACCTTTTCTGTGTCTACACCTGCTGATACATTAATCATTCTTTTATAATTTGAATGACTTATTGCGCTTAAAGATTTTTTAGCTTCAAAGTTGGCTACGGCGGGTAGATTGACCAGGTTGCCTTGATTATTTCCTACTTGAATTGAGTTAAGTTGTTTCTCTATTGAGCCTTCTTGTTTTTTTAATTTAACTCGTATATCGATTTCTTCATCTAAAGCTCTAATAGAAGAGGCAACAATCCCATCAAAAGCAGCGCGTACAGTTTCAGCAATGCTTAAAAAAGTAAGACCAAATGAAGCTTCATTGTTTTTAGGTATGACCTGCCATTCTTCTTTCCCCATTTGATAGGAATCTCTTATGTCTTTGACTCCTTCAATTTTTCCTAATTCTTCTTTGAATTGTTTTGCCATGTCATTTAATACTTCAAAGCTTTCACCCTTAATATTTATAGATACAGGACGCCCTTGAGGAGGTCCTTGTTTTACAGGCTCAAAGCTTAATTTTTTAATAAGCTCAGACTTTTCAATTTTAGGTCTTAAATATTCCATTATTTCTTCTGCTGTTCTCTGGCGATCGCTTTGTGCAGTGAGTGTGACGCGAATATTTGCGACGTGTGAGCCCCTTTTTGTCAAAGGGTCCATCATATCTTGCTGAATAATTCCAACATGTGAAACAACATCTAAGAGTTCTTCTTTAGGAATGTACTTAATAATCTGTTGCTCAATAGGTTTAATGAGTTCTTCAGTTTTTGCAAGAGATAAGCCTTCCTCAGCCTCTACTTGTATAAAGAATATTTCTACACCTTCTGATGGAAATAGCACGAATTTACCAGTTGCAGCTATGAGTCCAACGGAACCTAAAAAGATAAAAACATTAATAACTAAAATTATATATCTTCTTTTTAAACTCCAATGAATCCATTTTTTATAAATGACTAAAAATTTATCCCACCTAGTAGGTTCGTTAGATTTTTTCATTTTAATATTATTTACAAATGGACCTACCCAGCTTACGAAATGTGAGGGCATAATGTAAAAAGCTTCAAAAAATGAAAAACCCAGAGCTAAAATGACCATGAGTGGAATCTGGAAAACAAAGTCTCCCATTATTCCTGTCATAAATAGCATAGGTCCAAAAGCAGAAATAGTAGTAAGAATGGAAGCAATTACAGGACCGAAAACTTCAGATGTGCCATCTATAACTGAGCTGAGGACATCATCACCATTTTCAATATGCCGCCAAATATTTTCACTCACAACAATGGCATCATCTACAAGCATACCTAGTACAATAATTAAACCCATTAAACTTAATAGATTAAGGGATAAACCGAATAAATAGGCTACTAATATTGTTGATAAAAGTGCAATAGGTATCCCAATGGCAACGACTAAAGTAACTTGCCAGGGCAAGAGTAAGCTTAAAAATAAAACAACTAAAATGAGTCCAATAAAAAGGTTTGAACTCAACGCTTTTAGCCTTGTTTTTAAGTAGACAGAAAAGTCATTGGACGTATTAAAACTAAACTTGTCAGAATATTTTTTTGAGTATTTTGTAACTTTATCCTTAACATCTTGAACCAACTTTAATGCATCAAATTTTTCTTTTTTAGAAATAACTAGGTTTACTGAACTTTGTCCATTGGCACGATAGAGAAGTTCAGGCTTGGCTAGCGTTTCACTTACAGCAGCAACATCTTTCAATTGACTGCCAAATCCTGAATCATTGGCTACCAAAAAAGTTTCTAATAATTCTTCGGACTTGGTGTATTGCCCCTCAGCTCGCACCAAAGTTTCAGTGCCTGTGTTTGATGTGATGGCTCCACCTGGGAGCGAGACATTGCGAGTTTTAATTGAATTAATAAGATGGGATAAGGCTACATTCCGATTGGCTAATTTTTCGGCATCAGCTTCAACTAGAAATTCTTTTTTACGGTACCCTTGTTTTGTTACACGAGCTACTCCGTCCATTAAACTCAAATCATCAGAAGTTTCTTTGGCAATATCTCTGAGATCAAGGGGGGAGGAACCACCACTAATTGTGACTTCTATTATTGGCATTACACCACTGTCAATTATTGTAACGACTGGTTTTGTTGCATCTTCAGGTAAATCCTCAGTGCGGTCCACAGCTCTTTGAATGTCATCATTAGTTAATTTAGTATCTCTTGCATCTGGATCGAGCTTTAAAACAATGACGCCACTGGATTCTGTAGCTGTACTGTAAATGTCATCAATTCCATCGACTTCTTTTATTGAAGCTTCTAGTGGATTTATTATGAGTTTTTCAATTTGTTCTGGTGAGGCCCCTGGTAAAATACTTCTTACGGTTGTGACATGTAAATCTACCTTTGGCCAAATATCACGTCGGATTGACGATAGACTGTAAATTCCAAAACAGATAATTAGCAAAGTTAGAAGGTTTCCAAATAAATGTTCTTTTGCAAAAAATTTAATGATGTTTTTCATAATTAACTTAAATTTTACTTATTTTAAGTTTTGATTGCCATGAATTGTTTATCGCATTATTGATTTCTTATGTTTGATTTAAATAAATCTTGGAACAAAGAGACAATAATCGCTTTTGATACAGAAACTACAGGCAAATACCCTCTGGAATCTGAAATTTGTGAAATTGCAGCTGTTAAATGGCAAAATGGACAAATTGTTGATAAATTTCAACAGCTCATAAAACCTAGCTCGAAAATGAGTGATGAAGTCATACAAATTCATCATATTACCAATGAAATGGTAGAGTCCTCTCCTTCCATATCAAATGTGATCAAGCAATTTGCCGATTTTATAAAAGAGGCATATCTAGTGGCTCATCATGCACCATTTGACCTGGGGTTTTTAGCTATCGAATTTGAAAAGCAGAATATTAGCTTCCCCGAGCATCCAGTACTTTGTTCAAGTCTTTTATCGAGAAAGATTTTCCCCTCAAGTCCAAATCATCGATTGCAAACACTATTAGGTTATTTGAACCTGGAAAAAGGTCAAGCTCATAGAGCCTTAGATGATTCAATCGCTTGTCTAAATGTAACATTAAAATGTTTCGAAAAATTGGGGCCAGAAATAACTATCGGCGATATATTTAAAATTCAATTAAAAAAATTAAACTGGTTAGATTATTCAATTCAAGATTTACACAAAAAAGAACCTTGGAAGAATATTATTGAAGCTATTCACCGAAAATCAAACCTATTTATGACCTACCAGGGTGGATCTAAGCCAGGTACAGAACGTGAAGTATGTCCTAAGGGAATTGTCCGCAGTCCTAATGGAGATTTTTTAGTGGCTATGGCTCAGGGTGAAAAAATAGCTAAGCGCTATTTTTTGGATAAGATAACAGCCGCAAGACTTTAGTCTAATTTATTTATCTACAGGAAAGTAGAGCTGTTTGAAAGTCCTTAGTCTGAGTTTTTAAAAAAGCTCATAAAGTCATTTATTTAGAAAGCAGTCATTAGTAAAATAAGTTTATAAACTAGAGAGGGAAAAATGTATCATTTCTTTTTGGCTGCTGTTTTGTTTTTTTCTATATCTGCTCAGGCTCAAAATACAACTCGAATCGAACAGATTATGAAAGAGATGAAAGAACATGCTAATCATTTCAACAAGAAACGTGATTTTGATAATTTTGTAAAATACTTTGTTCATAATAGAGATAAAGATACTTTAGCCTATTTAAAAAGAAAATACTCTAATGGTGAATTGCATGGAACGCTACCAGAAGTAAAAATTTTTATTAAAAAAAATGAAATATCAATTCATGAAGACAAATTAAAGGTAATAGACTTTCACAAAAATAAATTTTCATTAAACGGATATGATTTCCAAATAAATCGTAATATGACAACAGAAGATTTTTTCTCATACATTGATAGAATTCTAAGATCTCAAAAAAATTCAAGTTGGAATTGGGTATCAAAAGCATATGCCAGTGGAATGTGGAGCAAGATGATTAGTGCTGCAACAAAATATGTTGTAGAAAGTGATGAATCTATTCAGTTTAATAAAGAGCTGACTTATTTAAATAATAATCAAAAAAACCCTCTTGCAGTAAAGGATTTTAAATGTAGCAAAGACAATCTTAATTTTATGATAGAGAATACTGAAAAACGTGTTTCTATTACAATGATGGATAATAAACTCACTGATGATGAACGTAATAGAATTCTAGATCAAAATATCAAAACAACTTCTGCTGGTGAATTAGTTAGAGCAGGTTATAGTCTATTTAATGCAGCTAGTTTGAAAAGAGATGAGTTAATGCGTTCTCAAAAAGAACGAGAAAAAAACAAACAACTTTTAGCCAAATTAGAGGCAGCTAACCATTCCATTACTAAAACTATGGAAATTGGACGAATAAGAAGAATCTATTTAGGACAAGTTAATGTGGCAGGAGATGGAGAGGTCAATTGGGAAAGTGATCAATTTTGCTTAGTTGATAAAGACAATATACCTCACTGTACAGAAAAGGGATTTTTGTTAAGAAAGAGGTCAAAACTTCACAATCAGTTTGAAGCTTTAAGCTATTTCTATAAAAAAGAATATGATAAAATTGTAGAAGATTGCAAAAAAGAAACAAGATTGGATATCAGAGTTGGTTATGATGAAATACCAACATCAAGTTTCAACAAATGCCCACAAGCTAAACAGAAAATAGATGAATTAATTACGCCTTACTGGACTGATATACAGAAAGCCCAAGATCAAGAAGACTTACAATTAGATAATCTATCGCTGGTTGGTTATAATTGTTATTTAAACGATAAAAACAAAGACGGATGTTGTCAGCAAATTAAAGAATATTATAACGGAAGTAAGGTTAGAGGATATCGACCCTACAAGGGTGGAGATGGAAAAGTAAATTAGAATTAAGCCTTCTTAACTTCAGGTTCTACTTCTTCGCTGAGATTTTCATTTTCTTCATTGGCTTCTTGGGCAAGAACTTCCTCAACAGTAATTTCTTCCAAGTTAACAGAGTTATACTGGCCTACGGGTAAAATTTTTCTTCGGAGTCTTTCTGCAATATCTTCTAGGTGAGTGAGTTCATCACCAGCACGGACCTTAAACTTCCTATTCTTGCCGGCAATGAGATCATCAACATAGAGTTCAAAAGCATAAATGGGTCCGGCAGTTCTATGTGAAACAATGCGCCCAATTAAAAATAAAACTATAATAAAGGCAAAACTGATTGAAGAATATGTGACCAAAAAGGGGATAAGAAACTTTTTTTCCATTATCGAGGCTTGGGAAATAGCCAACTCATCTATAGTTATTTTTAAAAAAGTAAAGGCAAAAACACCACTTATTATTGCAAAACCAAACCCTACAGAGATGAGCACAAAAATATACTTTAATTGAAATTTTGGTATCACCCAGACTCTTTTGCGTGTGTCTTGAGATGGCCAAATTTGTTCGCCATGTACAATAAGAGTGTAAACAATCATTAAGTAGCCTACCCACTGAAGAGCATCGGCAACATTAAAGGCCGGGGACATCCAAAAAGGAGTTCTAAGAACTAAAAAATCAATTACGGCACCACTTAAAATTCTATCAGTAACATTACCTAAAATTCCACCAAGCAAAATAGACATTCCACTTCTTAATAAGAAGGATCGTTTAGGAAGTAAGTATTGAATAGATGAATAAATAAAAATCAAAAAGGCTCCACCCGTAGACAATGTAACAATTCGTAAAATGGGTGGAAGGTTTGAAAATGTTCCGAGCATAGCTCCAGGATTACGGTGAAGTACGAGTCCAAAAGGTCCCCAAAACCTAACTGGGAATCCCGATAAATTATAAACTGCAGTGATCTTTGTAATATAATCTAAAAACCAAACCACAAATATTAAACTAACTACGATAAACCAATCACGTTTTTTCACTAATATAGTTTAACAATCTAAGCAGGTGAAGTGTAGGCCAGTTGTGTTTGATTTCGACCTTGATGTTTAGCCTGGTACAAAGCCCTGTCTGCAGCTTCTAATAAGTTTTTTGCGCTTTTTTTATGGTCGGGAAAAGAAGCTACACCTAGGCTGATAGTCACATATGCTTCTTTATCAAAAGGTCCTGGAAAAGGGTTTTCTTCAAGGTCCATACGTAATTTTTCAACTTCTTCTTTGACTTCAATGGCTGTTTTTCCAGGAATAATTATTGAAAATTCTTCTCCACCGTAACGTGATAAAGTTACTGGTGGTGGAAAAAAGTGTAACATTCGTTGGCCAATATTAAACAAAAGTCTATCCCCTTCAGGGTGACCGTAACGGTCATTATAACTTTTAAAATGATCCACATCTATCATAACCACAGAAAGTGGATCATTTGTTTCAATGGCACTTTGAAATAAATCTTCTAATTTATCTTGGAAGTATCTGTGGTTTGTTAAACCAGTAACGGGATCTGTAATAGCTTGTATTTCTAGCTTTCGTTTTTCTACTAATCTTATATGAGACTGTGTGGCTTCTAGCATCTGGAGTTTCAAATACTCATTGTCCCAAGGTTTGAGGATAAATCGGTGAATTTCTGCTCGGTTAATGGCCTCGGCTATGTCTTTGACATCCATTTGACCAGATAATATAGCTCGGACGGAAGTCGGGTTTTTTTGTCTTATTTTTGTTAATAACTCAATGCCATTGAGTTCAGGCATGCGATAGTCGCTTAAAATGATGGCAAAATTGGGGGAGTTCTCAAAAATACTTAGGGCCTCTACGGGATGGTTGCAAGTGGTGACTTCAAAATCATGGCGTAAAAGTCTTTCAAGAGAATTTAATACCTCCTGTTCATCATCTACACAAAGGATTTTAGGCTTATCATTTTTGCTCATGTTAATCGTGTACCCATTACTTATGAGCTTTTAACAAGGGAGAAAAGTCTCCATTCATAGCCGGCTCATAATTTTTAACTCGTTTATTTACTATAGCTACTTGCTGATTGTACCACAAAGGTATAATAGGCAATTCATCCAATACTATTTTCTGTACTTCCTGATAGTGTTTTATTCTTTTATCAATGTCTTTAATGGCCAAACCATTTTCTAATAGTTCATCCAAACGCTTATTTTTATAGTGTCCTCTGTTTCTGCCAGGTGGTACTTCGCTGCTATGGAGTGCGACTCGATAAATATCTGGATCAATAGCCCCCACCCATCTCATGGTAGCCATTTGGAAATTACCTTTGGTAATGTCACCATAGAACGTACCCCATTCATAGCTTTGTAAATTTGCTTTAACGCCAGCATTAGCTAAGTGATTCACGATGACTTTTCCAACATCTACAGCAGAAGGAGTATTTGATGTTTTTAGAGTTAACTCTATGTTGTTACTATTTAAATCATGAATTAATTCCTTAGCCTTTTGTAGGGCAAATGGAATGGGTTCTAATTTAGAATTATAAAAGGGATTTGCAGGTGTTAATATTGAAGTTGCGGGCAATGCATAGCCCTCTAATTTAAAGTCAATTATTTCTCTTCTATTAATAGCATGTGCTATGGCTCTACGAGCTTGGAACTTTTTAATGATTGGATCTTCTAAGTTTAACAACAAATATGTAAACGAAAGTCCAGGGTATTTATAAATATTGAACTGATCTTTCTTTTTCTCAAAATTTTTTACTTTTTCCAGAGGAATTTCAGATTGAGAAATATCAACTTCACCATTTAACATTTTTTGATAGCGAGTAAAGTCATCTCTAATAACTTTAAATTGAATCATCTTTGATGAAGGTTGTAAAAGTGGGTTATTTAAATTTTTCTCTAATAAGATTGAGTTTGTATTGAATTCGACTAACTTGTAACTGCCAGTGCCAAAGGGTCTTTTTGTAAATTCATCTGGTTGTGCCTCCAATTCTTTTTTAGGCAAGATCTTTAAAACAGGTAAATCACTGGAAATAAACTTTGCTGAGAATTTATTCATCTCTACTTTAATTATAAATGAGTCCTCTTCCACATTTACTTCTAAATTTTTAATTTCATTAAATGCTGATTGAAAAGGACAATCTTTACTTTGAAACTGTTGAAATGAATAGAGTATGTCTTCTTTTTCTACTTTTCTTCCATTACTAAAACTAATATTTGGATGTAATTTAAATAAAAAAGTATTTCCTTTAATTTCCCAACTTTGAGCGGCATCGCCTATAACCTCTAATTGTGGACCAATTTTAACTAAAGAATTAAAGATGAGTGAACTAATTCTCATTCCATTGGCATCAGTTGCAAATCGCGGATCAAGAGTTTTGGGTTCAGAGGCTAAAGCAACGACTAAGGTTTCTTTAGGGGGCTCATTGGATTTAGAACAGGCATTAAGAAACAATAAAAGTAATATGCCAATAAGACTTATATTGCGACGCAAAACAGACCTCCTAAGTAGCTTAATTTTGTTATACTCTTTTAATAGGCAAATAGCTATCGTCAAGTTTTGGGGGGAAGGATTGCGCCATATTTTAACTTCTTTAATACTCACTATATTTGCATCAACAGGAGTGAAAGCAGAACTGACTGTTGATACAAAAAAAATTGCAGAAAAGATTGATCACCAAGTAAGAGTGAGTGGAGTTTCAAAATCAGATTTGGGCATATGGTTGGGACCTAGTGCTATTGGAGCTAATAATATATACGAATTAAATAGTGAAAAGTTATTTATTCCAGCCTCTTTAACGAAAATTCTAACAGCATATGCAAGTTTTAAAACTTTTCCTATGAGTCATAAGTTTAAAACTCAACTTCTTACACAGGGGAAGTTTGCCGATGATAAACTCAATGGAAATCTAATTTTAAAAGGATTTGGAGATCCGTCATTTACATCTGAAAGCATGTGGGTGCTTGTTAATCACTTTGTTCGTACAGGAGTCAAAGAGATAACGGGAGATATTGTCGTTGATGATACTTACTTTGACTCTGTTCGTTTTGACAACACTAGAGAGCCTTCTAGAGTGGATCGTGCATACGATGCACCTATTGGTGCGATGTCTTTTAATTGGAATTCAGTGAATGTTTATGTTCGACCCGGCTTAAAAGTGGGGGCTCCTGCCCGAATATATGCTGATCCTATGAGTAGCTATATTAAGGTAATAAATCGTGCAACAACCGCTAAAGGAAAAGTTAAAAATATTAGAGTAAGTCGAATTAAAGACGATTCAAGACCCGGAGATACAATAATTGTAGCCGGCACTATAGGTATAGAAAAAGAAGAAGTAGTTTCTTATAAATCTATTACTGAGCCTTCTTTTTGGAGCGGTATACACCTAAAAGAATTTTTGGATCAAAGAGGAATTACACTTAAAGGAAAAATTGTAAAAGGAAAAGCCACTCCAGAAGCAACTGTTTTAGCTGAACTAGAAGGGTCAGATTTAAGAAAAGTTGTAACTGATATGATGAAATTTTCTAACAATTACGTAGCCGAAATGTTAACTAAAAACATTTCAACTTTCAGTGGCAACAAGCCAGGCAATATAGCTGATGGTATTGAGCAGATAAGAAAAATTCTAGAAACCAATTTGGGTTTTAAGAAAGAATATTATAGCCTATTGAATCCTTCCGGTCTTACTAGGAAAAATAGAATTCGTCCCGTTGATCTCTCACATTTATTGAACAAAGCAAAAAGTAATTTTAAATTCTTTCCTGAATTTATAGCGTCTATGCCTATATCAGGAATTGATGGGACATTAAAAGAAAAATTCAGCGAAGAAGTGGATATTAGAGTACGCGCAAAAACAGGGCTTTTAAATGGAGTTTCAGGTTTGGCAGGATACATTGGTCACCCGAATGGTGAAACTTTAACCTTTACTTTTATATATAATGGCAACCAAGGTAATATTGATAAAGCAGTTGTACTTTTTGAAAACATTTTAAAAACAGTAATATCTAACTAAAATTTTTAAGGATGAAATTTGATAGATAAGATAATTTTTATAAGTTTAATTACATTTTCATATGTATTACAGGCTGATAACAAAACCCCTATCATTCACAGTGACTTTCACGGTGAAGTAAATTTAGATGATGCAGAGCCTTGGATTGCCCCAGATTATACTCAACAAGAAAAAACTTTGGGTTATGAGATTTCCGGTTTTTCTGTTCCGGCTGGCTTAGAAGAAAGAGTGGCATTTTGGTTAGATATTTACACAAAATATAGTACTGACCAAGGTTTATTACATGACAGTCGTTATGTGCATTTAGTTTATGAGCCTATTGATTTTACAGAAATCATGAATCAACCCCAGTTAGATAGAAAAATTAAAAGTAAAATGAGAAGAAAATTAGTTGATGAAGCTAAAACACGAATTCGTGAACGATTAAAGCGTCTTGATCAACTATCCAGTCCAGTTGGTCTAGAGGGTGAGGATTTAAGATATTGGTACATGTTTGCAAAAATTGATGAAAAAAACAAATTTAAAGAAGCAGCCAAAGATGGACGTTTGCGTTTCCAATTGGGTCAAAAAAATAGATTTCTTGAAGGCATTTATCACTCGGGAAGATATATCAAAGAAATGGAAAGCATATTTAAAGAACACCATTTGCCAATAGAACTGACTCGACTGCCATTTGTTGAAAGCTCCTTCAATCTTAATGCTCGATCCAGAGTAGGTGCTTCCGGAGTTTGGCAATTTATGCGTTCTACTGGAAAGCAATATATGAAGATTGATGGAGTTGTGGATGAAAGAAATGATCCGTTGAAAGCCACTGAGGCAGCTGCACAAAAAATGAAAAAAAATTTTCATATGCTTGGCAATTGGCCGTTGGCGGTCACAGCTTATAATCATGGTCCCTATGGTATGAGAAGGTTGGTAAACAAATTTAAAACCGATAATTTGGTGGAAATTGTTGATATACGAAAGGGGAGTTTTGGTTTTGCTTCAGCCAGCTTTTATGCCAGTTTTTTAGCAGCACTAGAGGCCGAAAAAAGAGCAGAAAAATATTTTGGAGTTGTATTTCGAGAGAAACCAATGAGTTCAAAACGCATCCAAATAAACAAATCTTTTAGTTCTAAACAATTAATAAAATTGTTTAACGATAACCAAGAAATGGCAGATAAATATAACCCCCATTTGCGTAGCTATTTTTGGAAAGGTTACAGAAATTTAAATAAGGGCCACTATATTTCTGTGCCAGAAATAAACTATGATCATTATTTAGCTAACTTTAAGAGTACGGAACCTTTAAAAATGGTTCCAGTAAAGGGTGAAAATTATCAAATTGTTAAAGGCGATACTTTAAGTCAAATCGCAGAAAACTTTAATATAAGTCTAAAAATCTTAATGGAAGCCAACGGCATTGATAATCCACGCCGCATTCGCGTGGGTCAAAAATTAGTTATTCCCCAATGAGTGCTTGAGTTTATGGCACTCATTGTGCAAATAAATAACTTCAGATTTATAACTGGGTCAAAATATGGTTAGATTAACTTTATTCATTTGTATTAATTTTATTAGTGTTAATTCTTTTGGCATAACTCCAGAGCAAAGAGTCCAATGTCGCAGCTCTTTGGGTGATTTAAGTATTGCTCAAAATTTAGTGCTCAAACCTAATGATAATGGCTATATGCAAGCCTATGATGCTAGGACTACAGATTTTTTTGTGAATGCGAGAGTATATAAACTAGAATTTATACTAGAAAACTTAGGAATTGATAAGGCAACATCTGAAGACCTATTTACAGGAAAAAAAGTATATTTAATTGCAGAGGGCTACAGCCCATTATTACCATTTTTACTGTTTAATGGTGCTGACGTTATTGCAGCTGATATATGGTACCATCTCGCTATTCCTGAATCTCTAAACCAACAAGCCATGCAAAAATTTGTTGAAAGCTATCGTCACAGATTACAATTGGCTTCAGCATTACATATCCCACAAATGGACAACTCTCAGGATTTTGTTTTTAGCCATATGCTTTTAAATAACTTTTTGAATAAAGATATGAAAGTTAGACATGAGTATATTTCTCGTGTTTTAGAGGAAGCCATACGCATTTTAAAGCCGGGCGGCAAAGCCATTTTTGCATCGCTTGCAGATGAAGAAGAGCTCAGACCTTCTTATCTTCATGTTTTGAGGCATTTTCCTGGCATACAAATAAAATCAAGCACTCGTAATGTAACTGTAACACCTGAAGAAATACATGAAGAAGGTAATTTAGGTGTTCCTGAAGCCGCACAACAAGCTCATGAGCTCCCAATAAACACTCTTGTGATTATCAAAAACTAAAGTTTAAAAAATAGTTCATTTTTTAAACAATCTATCGAGATAGGCTATAAAATCTGGATGTAGAATTTTGTCGGCATCAGGATTTAACCAGTAAACTGCAGCGATTTCTGCAAAAAACTCTTGAGGATTGGATGTTGAATACATTGACGGGAAACCCATTTCTACAATTACATCAAACAACTCTTGATAAGTTTCTAAAGTTTCAGCCTCATCTTCACAATATTTTTTATGAGTTTTATTAAGCAAGTCATAGTTAATATATCTATTTTTCCATTCATTTTGAGCAACTTGATACCAGCCAGTGGCTTGTAAAAAGTCTGGTGATTGAGTGAGATTTCTATATTGAAAGTCTAAAATATGCATGAGTTCATGCAGAGAAGAATGTGTGAGAGTTGAATAGTCTGAGTTTTCATCTGCTAAATTAAACAATTCAAAATAGTCATCAGACACTCCTATATGCATAGGTGGTTGCATAGCCATAACCCATATTAATGCGCCCCCTGTTTTTTTTGAATCAAGTCTCTTACAACTTTTAACTCCTGAGGGTTTTGGTAAAGGGTAGCTTGAAAAACGCATCATGGGAACTTTACCAATTCTTGAGATGGTGGAAAAAACAGGCTCTAACTCTCTATGATTAAGTAAACCTTGAAAGGCTTGTTGAACCTGTATCATTTCATTGTTTGTCCATGTTTTCATATAACTTTGCATGTTAGCTTGAGAGTGGTTTTGCCCATAAAGTTGAGAATAATAAGGATGAGCTGAATACATCTGTGGAGAGTAGTTGCTTCCAAAGTAATTTTTCTGAAATGATTGTTGCGCAAAGTAAAATAAATCCTGGAAATTATAAGATTTTAGATTAGCTAAAGAGGGCCATGTGAATAATGTTAAAACAATAAAGAATAAATTCTTTTTTAGCTGATGAATGGACATGTTGGAACCCTCCCCCTTGAATGGTTCCAATATGGTACTTAATAATTGTTAAAAAACTAGATAGTTAAATAATTAAAGATAATCTGTAAGTTTTGCTAAGCAGAAAAACTCACAAAAGATAAAAAATTCAGTATCAATATTTTTCTTTTACAAAACTTCTGCCTAAAAAAGCATCACAATGATTTAAAATTCTTCTTATTGTATTTTTAGAATTATTAATTCTCTTTCTCTTAGCTTTTATTATTGGTTTGTAGTTGAGAAATTCTGACAAAGGCTCTACTGCCGTGATCCTTACATATTTCTTGCTAATTTCATAAAACCATTTTTTAAATTTCATGGATTTTGTTAATACAAGAATTTTTTTAACCATTAGGTCATCTGCCACCCTTCCTAAAGTTTTCTTATTCCCGTTTTCTAAAAATAACTCAGCTTCTATTGTGAAGTTAGATTCTAATTTTTTGTTATAGTTTGAGTTTTCTACGGCTTCTGCCCATTCTACTTGGACTTCTGCAGGTATGGTGTAGCCTCTTAGAACATCAATAAGTGGCATGTTAACTTTAGTTAAACCACTATCTTCATCGTGAATTTTAAGTGTCAGTTGGATGGTACTCTTTTCAGGATCAAAAATGGGAATGAGTTCTTTATTAAAAGTACTAACACTTTCTGAGAGATTTTTTGATCCTGAAACAAACACTAAACTTCTGGTATTCATCCATTTGGCAATATAGGGGAAGCCAAACAAGTGATTGTATTCTTTGGGGCCACCTGTGTATACGTGAATATATCTGCCACCTTCTAAGTTGGCTAATCCCTGTAAATCTTTTTTCTTTTTATATAGACCAATGGTTTCTATGACCCCTGAGGAATAAACGGGAATGGCCAAAAAACCTAATGAGGCATCAGCTAAGAAAGTACTTGTCATTATTGTATAATCCCAACTTGAAGCCATACCCGCCAATAACGCCCATACTGAGGCGATGCCTAAATCAATTACGACAAAAGCTGATCTTTGTAACAAACTGAGCTTTACTTCTTGTTCAATAATTTCTGGGTAAAGATAAATTCTAGCTGGTTTTTCTGTTTTATTTATAATTTCAGGGAGTTTTGAAAAATGATCCCAATTATTTAATGTTGTCGCTGAAGAAAAATTTGAAATTGTGAAGAGTAGAATAAATGTAACTAAAAAAATTCGCATTAGATTAATTCATATTTTGAACCTGAGCGATGTATGGTAAATTTCTGTACATTCCTTGATAGTCTAATCCGTAACCTACTACAAACTCATTGGGTATTTCAAATCCTACAATATCAATTTCACAATCTACTTTTTTTGCATCTGGTTTATGCAACAACGTTACTGTTGTTAAGCTTTTTGGATTTCTAATTTTAAGCATTTTTTGTAAATAACTCATTGTTAGGCCGGTATCAATAATGTCCTCGATAAGGACAACATGTTTATCTTCTACATGAGTAGTTAAATCTGTTGTTAATTTAACTTGGCCTGAAGATTTCATGGAGTTTCCATAGCTAGAACAACCAAAAAAGTCACAAACTACATCAGTATCCATAGCTCGTATAAGATCTGAGTAAAATACAAAAGAACCATTTAGTACACAAACCGCGATGACTTCTTTACCCTTAAAACGGTCAGATAACTGAGCCCCCATTTCTTTTATTCGTTTTTCAATTTCTGATTCACTTATAAATTTACTTAATTTTAAAGGTCCCATAGTAATTTGAAATATGCCTTCGAGGGCTCATAATTGCAAGCCTAAATCTGGGTTTTCTGGGCGGGGATTATCTAAATTTGTCCTTTGTAGGCGTAAACTGAGTTCGGGATCGAAATGTCGTCGGCACCGAGCTTCATAGGCCTCTGTAGATCCCACTAAAATATTTTCTTCACCTGCGGTGAGCCGTTGAGTGCGAGTAGCGGGTTCTCCACATACCATACAAATTGCATATTGTTTATTAATCACTTCTGCTTGAGCTAAAAGTTCAGGCATTGGTCCGAAGGCACGGCCTCTCCAGTCAGTATCTAGTCCGGCGGCAATAACTCTCTTTCCTTCTTCTGCTAATTGGTGGGCAACTTGGACAATTTCTTCACTAAAAAATTGGACTTCATCTATTCCAACAACTTGAGTGTATGTATCGACATGTTTAAGTATGTCTAAAGGATTTTCAATAACAATCGATGGTGATTTGTTATTATTATGTGAAGCTACTTCATCTTTAGAGTATCGATCATCAATTTTAGGCTTAAATACTTTTACATTTTGGCGAGCCAATTCAGCTCTACGTATCTGTCGAATGAGTTCTTCAGATTTCCCGCTGAACATACAACCTGTAATTACCTCAATCCAGCCGGGACGAGTTGTTAATCGAAAATAAGTGTCCGTCATGGTCAATAAACTCTAACAAATGTGGTGGAGTATCAAGTTTTAAGTTACTTGACGCTTATTAAAATTATAAATTCGGAGGGGCTCTGCGCGTCAGGATTTGTAAACTCATCTGTGTTCATGATGCTGAGAGGAGTTTGTTCTAGCTCTTGACTGGCCTGATCAGAGAGCTTTTGTCTTGGCAAAATACCAGACAATAATAAAGTGGAATTTACTTTAAACTGATAGCTTCCAGAAAGAGCACTGTTATGTGGGGGAAGGTTTTCGCCACCTTTTAAGTTGAGAAAAACTTCATAATCGATGCTTATATTTTCAGCATTAATGGGGTTGTAAGTCACTTGAAAACTCAAACCATAATCCTCACCATCGTCTTCGGAATAAACAAAATTAAAAACTTGTGTGGGATTTTTTGAAATAGAAATATTTTTACCTCCATTTAATATATTAACTGGTATCTCTAGTTCTCTTAAGGCACTTACTCCTCCGGCTTTATTTAAAGTCATAACTTGCATTTCAGCAGTTTCTGCTAAAATTTGAGAGTGCGAATAAATACTTTCTAATTGGGCTCGTGGAAGTTCTGCAAATTCAATGACCATCGTCTCTGGCATTTTAGTTGTGGTCGCTTCAGGAGTTTTATCAGTTGATGGTTTTTTTTCTGCATTTACCTGAGAAACTTTTGTAGTTTCTGTTGTAATATATTTTGAAGATTCCACTTGCTCGCTCAAATCTATTTCTTCTGCAACTTCACTTGTTGTTATGTCTTCTCCTGAAGACAGCACCCATTTAGCCGTTCTAGCAATTCGAGAATCAGGTTGAGTAGCAATTATAAAAGCAAGTATCGCTATTGATCCTACAAATAAAAAAACATAAAGAAGAGGGCTATTTGTAATGCGATTGAGTAAGGGAGGTGGTTTTGCCTGAAAATTTTCCATATCAATACCACAGTTTGCACAGTAACGATCTTTAGGTTGAACAAAATGACATTTTGGACACTCAATCATCATATATAACAAAGTGTATCATGTAGTGTTATTGGCACCCAACAGTGGATCACGACTTGACGCGCCATAGTGTTTTGATAATATTTACGAGTGTTACATCAGCCTGTTTTATTAAAACCAATATTAGACTTCTTTGATAAGTATAACTTTCAACCTCAAACAATTATTGATGGAACATTTGGCAGAGGAGGTCACAGTCGTGCTTTTCTCGACAAATTTCCTCAATGTAAAATTTTTGGCTTTGATCAAGATCAAGAAGCCATTGAATATGGTCTAAAAAATTTCAAATCAGAGTTAGAAGATAGTCGATTGTACTTATTGAAAGCAAACTTTAAAGACATCCCACGATTTGAACAGCAATGGTTCGACTTTTTTTCTGGCGACTCTCCAAATCTTATTTTCCTAGACTTAGGTGTGAGCTCCCCTCAATTAGATGAACAAAAAAGAGGATTTAGTTTTTATAACGAGGGACCATTGGATATGAGAATGGACCAAGATCAAGATTTAACAGCTTATGAAATCGTCAACACTTGGTCTGAACAAGAACTAAGTGATTTATTTTACCATGTGGGTGAGGTAAAGTTCCCCAATAAAGTCGTTAGAAATATTTGTGCCTCAAGAAAAGATAAACCAATTGAAACAACTACTGAATTATCAGACTTAATTATTAAGTCTGATGGATGGCGAAAAAAAGGTAAGCATCCTGCAACACAATACTTTTTAGCTTTAAGATTAGAAGTGAACCGAGAGCTAGATGTCATAAAAGAATCACTTGAAAACCTATTGGAAATTTTAAAGCCAAAAGGATGGCTCATGGTTATTACTTTCCATTCAGTTGAAGATCGTATTGTTAAAAATCTTTTCAAATCATTTAAAAATCACGGCAGTATTTTAACTAAAAAAGTGATTCAAGCCGA
>JAGRAE010000089.1 GCA_020435005.1 Bdellovibrionales bacterium | reverse complement strand
AGTCATTTTGTTTAAGTTAACACCTGATGAACAATTAAAAGAATTAAAAAAAGGCACGGTTGATTTCGTTAGTGAAGAAGAGCTTTTAAAAAAGTTAAAAAATAGTTATGAAAATAAAAAACCACTTCGCGTAAAAGCTGGCTTCGACCCATCAAGGCCTGATTTGCATTTAGGTCATGCGGTGCTTATTAATAAAATGAAACAGTTTCAAGATCTCGGTCATCACGCTATTTTTTTAATTGGTGACTTTACGGCGATGATTGGCGATCCGACTGGAAAAAATGAAACTCGTCCACCATTGACACCAGAAGAGATTACAGAAAATGCAAAAACTTATGCCCAACAAGTGTTTAAAATTCTCGATCCAGGTAAAACTGAAGTTGTCTATAATAACTCTTGGTTTGGTGAGTTTTCAGGCGCAAGCTTTATAAGACTTGCCAGTCAGTACACTGTTGCCAGAATGCTGGAACGTGATGATTTTGAAAAAAGATTTAAAAATAATGACTCCATTTGTTTGCACGAATTTTTGTATCCCTTGGTTCAAGGTTATGATTCAGTAGCGTTAAAAGCAGACGTGGAATTGGGTGGGACTGACCAATTATTTAATTTGTTAATAGGTAGAGATATTCAAAAAAGTTATGGCGTTGCTCCTCAATGTGTCATGACAGTACCTATTCTTGAAGGGTTGGATGGCATCCAGAAAATGTCTAAGAGTCTAGATAATTATATAGCTATTGAAGATAGCCCCAAAGAAATGTTTGGTAAAACAATGAAGATTTCGGATGAGTTAATGATTACTTACTATGAATTGTTAACAGATAAATCTATTAAAGAAATTGAACAACTTAGAAAGAGTATTGAATCGGGTCAAACACACCCACGACAAGCAAAAGTGGATTTGGCTAAGTTTTTTGTGACGAGATTTCACAATGCTAAAGCGGCGGTTGAAGCGGAAGAAGAATTCAATAGAATATTTAAAGAAAAAGGTTTGCCAGACAAAATTCCTGAATTTTTGTTCAATGCTCAAGAAGAACCACTTTGGATTTGTCATTTGATGGTAAAAACGGATCTTGCCAAATCATCAAGTGAAGCTAGAAGGTTGATTCAGGGTGCTGCCGTAGAATTGGCTGGAGAAAAAATTCAAGATCCTCAGTACAAAGTCGAACTAGTGAAAGGCCAAGAGTTTATAATTAAAGCCGGAAAGAAAAAGTTTGCTAAGGTTGTGGTGAATTCATGAAAGTTAGATTTTTACCCCAAGATGTAGAGTTTGAAATAAAACCTGACCAAAGTGTTATGGAATTAGCTCATGAAAAAGGGATAAAAATAAAATCAGTTTGTAATGGAATGCCCTCCTGCGCCGAGTGTAGAGTTAAAGTTGTTGAAGGCGAGCACAATGTTTTCCCACCATCGGCTAAGGAATTGAGTTTAATTGGTACGGGTCATTTTATTGATCAACGTAGATTATCTTGTCAGTTGAAATGTTTTGGTGATGTAACAATTAATCTTGAAGAGCAAATGGACAAGGTCATTACTGATCAGCAACGACGTCCGCAGGGGAGTTTGCGTAAAGACGATACAGAGGTTTCGAGAGCTGTTACTGGGAATTTAATTGAAGAAGAATCTCAGCTCTTAGAGATGGTAGAGAAAGAAGTTAAAACACCAAGGCGTGATGTTGGCGATAAAAAAAATCGCAATAACTTTAAACGGCGCCAAAAAACACACCGTTACAGGCCCAATAAAAATAAAAACTAATAATTAATTAGTCGTAATCTTTATTAATCTTTATTAAATTAGCAAGAAGTGAAAACATTAAACTGCCAGCTAATATTTCAATTTTAGCATACCACCCCGGAAGAAATTTTGGGGCGATGATTAATCCCTCTGCATATGAAGATTCTAGTAAGTGAAGATCCTCTAGTGCAACTCGACCACAAAACAATAAATGTGTTAACTCAATACGATTGTGTTTCATTGCCCAACGAAACAAAGTGTGTACGTTCATTAGTCCATCGAGGTAAATACTGTCTTTTGTGAATACAATATTTTTATCGGGAAATCCGCCGCGAAAGATTCTTTGGGTTGAACTGAAACTTTCGTTTAGAGAAATATTTTTTGAAACAAAATACTCAAATGTTTCAATAAAGTTGGCACCTTTCAATGCCATGTCAATGGCTACGGTTCTCAGTGCTAATCTTTTTAATCTATGAATATCCATTGCTCCAGTTACAACTTCAGAAAATGTAGCTAAGCCTTCTTGTGTACGTAGTGTTCTTAATGTGCCTCGTCCCATAGATCTTAATAATGGTTGTGCTTCTCCATTTAATGAGGTTAATGCATGAGTCATAATTTCATGATAAAACAGTTGTTTAAAGTCAAAATGAGAAAAGTGAGGTCCTTTTCTTAGTCGAATAATTTTAGCTGTAGCTGTGGCTTTTGCCGCAAGTGTATCAGTGATTTCAATTTGAGGGGCTTCATCTTTAAAAATGGCATGAATTCTTTTTTCCATGTAATTTTTTATGTCTTCTGCTTGAAAGGAATCCAGCTGTGGATTGACATAAGGATGATAAAACTCATCTGCCAAATTTATAATTTGTTCAGCAGCGGTAATAATACTCACATCGGAATTGGGAAGAGTATCTCCTGGCACACCAAATATCTTTTTTGAAAGTTCAGTAAATGAATTTGTGCCAATGGCATGATTTAATTCGATAGCATCTAATAAGCTTTCAATGTTTTTAATAGTATAAACTTCAGTGGGTTCATCAGCAGTAAAAGATTGCTTTAATTTTAGCAGTTCATTTTTTTCTAAATCGTAATTTATTTTTTGATACGCAACCTCAGGTAACTTCGCTTTTCCAGTTGAGTAATGATTTAAAAATTCATTTTGAGTTTCAATAGGCCAAGCAACATTACTTAAAAGTTTAATTGTTGAGGCTAGTTCAAAAACTTTTTCATTTATTGTTTTTAGTTTTTCGCGTCTTTTGTTGTCCACAGTTTCTTTTCGGAATTATTTTAATTTATATTATCTTTAGTGTGTTCTAGTCTTAAGTCAATGTTATACCCATCCCATAAATAAATTGTCCAAGGCTCGAGGAAGAAGTCATATTATGTGCTACCATGACAAAACATCGGAGAATTATTTTCTGAGTTGGGCATATTTATATGCCATTAATTGGGTAGGAATAAAGATTAACATCATGAACGATACCATCTTGGAAGTTGCAAACCCCATTAGTTAAGTAGTCCCCCTCACCTTGGTAGTGACCTATATTGGGAGAGTAAATACAGTGCTCATTGGACTCACATAAACCATCATCATCCCCATAGTCGTCTAATAAAATTTCACTGGCAGAAATTAAAAAAGTATTTGGCCCATATGTGCTTTGTTCATCAGTTAAAGCTCGGTCGCCGTGAACTTCAACGGGACAAATCGAGCCAGCTACAAATGTTTGGTTAGCTGTTGCTCCATTGCCCGAAAGGTTTAATAGGGTGGTATCTGTAGCTTTTAGGCGCCAATCAAAAATTTGGCAAGTTCCTGTCGAACACCAACCCTGGCTGGCTGGGTTGGGAAAACTTAAGTTTTTTCCCCAAAAACTAAAAAGATTTGAAAAGTTAAACCAATCATAAAAATTTATGCTGCTAAATAAGGCTTCTCCATTACCATCATCTGCTGTATTTATGGCATCAGCCCCTTCCCCCACAAAAGAGTTTGTCAAAGTTCGCCCAGGCCTAAAAATAGCAGTTGAGAATTCAGTTCCACCAGGTCCAATATAAAGGGTCTGTCCATCTACACCATTATTACCTGCGCCATCAGAACTGCATTCATTTTCAACAAAACCTGAACCTCCTTGATTTCCAGTATCATTGAGTCTGCAGTCATCATCAGCGTTGGAGCCTGTCATCAGAATCTTATTCGTAAAGAAGTGTTCTGCACCGATTGATATGTCTCATTTTTTCACTTGAAGATGCGAGGCAACTTTCATTTGTAAAATAATTGACATAGCTACATTTTATGCTAAATTTGCTTTCAATGAAGCCAATTGCTAAGCAACAATCCTTTCAAAATAAAGCTCTTAATATTCACCATGAATTTGGTGGCTCGCTATTGAAGAATTCTCATGCTAAATCAAAACGCAACATTAGTACAAAACATGCCATGCATGTGGTTTTACGATCCGAATTAGCTAAGGGAGCTCTTTCTATGATAAAACATAGAAAGGCCATCGATTTTATAATAAAAAAACAAGCTAGACTTTCTTTTGTTAGCGTTTATCAATATGCCAACGCAGGCAATCACATTCATTTGTTAATATATTTAAAAAGTAACAGCCATTATTTTGCCAGAAAATGTTTAAATAGGTTCTTACGCAGTATAAGTGGGTTAATCGCACGTTTAGTTTTGGGGGTACAGAGAGGTAAAGCCAAAAAAATTAAGTTCTGGAGTTATCGACCCTATACAAGGGTGGTGATTGGTTTTGCAAAAGCTTACAGTATTGTTAAAGACTATGTAATTAAAAATCATCTAGAGTCTATTGGCGTGATTCCGTATCAAAAGAGAAAACGAAAAAATTATATTAAAGCTAATTGGGGATATACCTGAGCTAGTTTAATTATGAAGTTTTTGAGAGAGTAAAAATTGGATAGATTATTGTAAGGTTCTTAGATCCTTAGATCCTTAGGCACTTAAGTTCTTAGGTTCTTAGGTTCTTAAGTCCTTAGGTGCTTAGATCCTTAGGCACTTAAGTTCTTAAGTGCTTAGTTTTTTTGTTACTGGGCCTAATAATAGATTAGAGACTCTCACACTTCGTTAAGGCTCATCATATAAAGTAAATTTTGTGCTCGAAGTGACTTCTTAAAAAACTAATTTGAGATGTCACGTTCGAATCATCAAATAATAAAGTAAAAAAGAAAAAAAGTAATTAGAGAGCATAACAGCAAGGTTTATCTACAATTAAACGGCGAAGTTTAAATTATTTTAAAAAATTTGTTAAATACAAGAATAATTTATAATTGCCATACCAACATAAGCACTACTCAAAAGATTATTTTGCAATCATCAAAAGCACTGCTCAGAAAATTTTTTTACAACCATCAAAAGCACTGCTCAAAAGATTATTTTGCAATCATCAAAAGCACTGCTCAAAAGATTATTTTGCAATCATCATAAGCACTGCTCAGAAAATTATTTTGCAATATATAAATTATCACAATAAAGCTAGAACTGTTCCCAAGATTCTCTAAGTGCGGGCTTTCTATCTAAGCGAACGGGCACAGGTTTGTTTAACCAAGAAATTGGCTGGTCATTACCCTCATACAACTTTTTATACACGCCAAAAAAACGAGTTACTTTTTTTACATAATTTCTTGTTTCAACAAAAGGTATATGCTCTATAAACTCATCCATATCAAGTGTACCAAATGAAGCAAGCCAGCTTTCTACACGATGTGGGCCTGCATTGTATGAAGCAGCTGAAAGTGGAACACTCCCCTCAAATTTTTTTAAAAGTCTCATTAAATATCGCGAACCCAAACGAATATTTGTTTCCGGTTCTTTCAGTTTATTTACTTGAAAAGAAAAATCGCCAATCAGTCTTGCCACTTGCCTGCCTGTATTTGGCATAATTTGCATTAGCCCTTGTGCTCCAACCGGAGAAACAACAAACGGACGATACCTACTTTCTGCTCTCATAATAGACCAAATGAAAGGCTTAGGAACAGCAAAACTATCACTATATTTATTAACAATATCCTGAAAAGCTAACGGATAAGTATGCTTCCATAAATATTTAACACTATTCATTTCATAGCGTTCACGAGGAGTTACAAAGAAAACTTGACCTATATAAGCCGAACGGTGAAATGAACCAATATCTTCATAGGCTTTCATCAGCAACATCAAGTAATCTTTGTTGCGAGTACGTCTTTCAACTTCATAAAATTCCCAACGAGCTCTATCATAAAGTCCTATTCTCACAAAGTCTTGAGCTCGTTCAAAATTTTCTTTTAGCTTTGGATCTTTAAAAGTAACTGGTGTTTCTTCTTTTTCTGGAGGAACGTCATAATCTTCTTCTCCAACTACAACTTCCTCCTCCATTTCTGATAAATTTTCTTCACTCTCTTCTTCTTCTTTACTCAATTTCGTACTCTGATCTTTTTCCTCAAATACACTTGCCGGCAAACGTGATGGATCAATACCAGCAAGCACTAATGGGGCTTGAGTTAATTTTTTTTCAACTGGAATATCAGACATCCGCGCGTGTGCTGCCTGTGAATAAAAATTCATCAACTTATCTTTTATAAGCTCATTAAATATTTCTCTAGCCACATCAAACTCACCTAAACGCAAGTGACTCATTGCCAACCAATATCGAATTTTTTCTTCTGGAAATTTTGACCATTTTCTTTTATGAATTTTTTTTTGTTGCAAAATGTTCGATAAACTCGAAAGAGCGCCCCGGTAGTCACCTTTTAAGTAACGAATCCATGCCAAGTGCCATTGAGCATCTCTACTCAACCCCGATTTAGTATAGAGTTTAATAAATTCCTGAAACTTACGAGTCGCTCCATCGTAATCTTGGAACTGATAACTCAAAAATGCGGCTCTAAACAATGCTGTTCTACCGTCTCTACCTTTGGTTTTTAATTTATGTGCCTTATAATAGGCTCCCACCGCTGTTTGATATTCACCTCCACGAGAGGCGGCTTTAGCTAAACTCATTAAGTAATCATAGTTCTTGTGCTTTTGCTCGTAATAAGGAAGCAATCTCTCTACAGCCTCTCCTGCAAAGCCTTGCTGAATAAGGTGTCTAGACATCAATTCATCTATCTCATATTTTGCGCCCTCATCAATTCTTTCCTTGAGTTCTTGTAGTTCTTTTGTGGCACGATCAGATTCACCGGCCCAGTGCCACCTTTGAATACGGTTTTGAATATCATTTTCAGAAGCTAAGCAGCCTAAACTTTTATCATTTATTTTATTTCTAGGTAAATCTATGCTCCAATCATAAATAATAGGATGAGACGGATATTTAGAGTAAAGTTTCCTTGCCCAACGACAAGCCTTCCATTTGCGATTTCTTTCCAATTCGACTTGTATTAAACGCCATATAACAAGAGGGTGATCTTCTTCCCCACGCCATCTTCTCTCAAGAATAGAAAGATTTTTATATGCTGAATTCCATTTTTTATTCTTCATGTCAATTTCACTTAACATCAAATAAGTTTCATTCTGTAAGTTCCTCGACGATGGACTTTTGCTGACTTTCTCTAAGTATTCTTTTGCTTTTTCATATTCATCTTTGTTTATCAGTATTTTTGCCAGCTCAAAATAACTGTGACTAACCAGCCTAGGACTTTTTTGTCTGCTTAAATTAAAATATAATTCAGCACTTTGCCATTTCTGTAAATGAGATGATGCCACACCTAGAGCAAAATATTTTAAACCTTGATCAACTTCAGATAAGTTGTCATCAGACATTTTGACTAATACTTGCGCTGCTTCATGCCAATTTTTATTTAGCATTAGCTGCTGTGCATTCATGAAGGAAGCTTGTGCTCGAGAAATAATCAAAAGCATAATAAACGATAGAATAATGGTAGCTATGCCTTTTTTCACCCTTCCCCCAAGCTTGTCCGACAGATATCGGACAATGTTTTTATTATACAGAAATACATAAATTTTTCGAGACCAGATCCTGTAATTTATGCTATACGAAAAACATATGGCTAAACAAAAATCACAATACGTTTGTCAGGAGTGCGGATTTCATACACCTCGTTGGGAGGGACAATGTCGAAGTTGTGGACAATGGAATACTCTTGTTGAAGAAATCGTAACCAAACCTGCAACGGCAAAAGGACGAGGATGGTCAGTTGCGGACGAGGGACAAAAGACTCGTGTTGTGCCTGCTACCCAAGTTGTTGAAAATAAAAAGCACGATCGCTGGTCTACACAAATGGAAGAGTTAAACCGTGTATTAGGCGGAGGTATTGTTCCAGGCAGCTATACACTTCTAGGCGGAGATCCAGGAATTGGCAAAAGTACATTACTCTTACAAGTCGCCGGAAAACTTGCTGAAAATAATATTCGCGTGCTCTATGTATCTGGTGAAGAAAGTATTGAGCAAAGTGCACTACGCGCCCAACGCTTAGGTGTTAAGTCTGCAAATTTATTATTAGCTGCTGAAAGTCAATTAGAAACTATTATTAGTATCGCTAAAAAAGAACGTCCGAATGTTCTCATTATTGACTCTATACAAACTGTTTATTTAAGTGAGTTACAATCTGCCCCTGGTTCAGTTTCCCAGGTGAGAGAATGTGCAAGTCACTTAATGGGATTAGCCAAAGGTGAAGGTTTAGCTATCTTTTTAGTTGGCCACGTTACCAAAGAGGGAAATATTGCTGGTCCTAAAGTTTTAGAACACATGGTAGATACAGTTTTATCCTTTGAAGGGGATAGCAACCACCAATACCGATTACTCCGTGCCTTGAAAAATCGCTTTGGAGCAACAAATGAATTAGGCGTATTCCAAATGGATTCCACCGGCTTAATAGAAGTCACTAATCCATCAGAAGTTTTTCTTGAAGAGCGCAGTCATGCTGCTTTTGGCTCTTCCATTTTTGCTGCCATGGAAGGGACAAGACCATTACTCTGTGAAGTGCAAGCTCTCAGCAGCCCCACCCCTACAACATTTCCTAAGCGAACGGCTCTTGGTTTTGACATCAATCGTGTACACTTACTAATTGCTGTTTTAAATAAACACTTAGATATCGATTTAAATCAAGCGGATGTTTATGTAAACGTAGTAGGCGGACTTAAACTTAATGAACCTGCCACCGATTTGGCTGTTGCTGCCGCATTAATTTCTTCTCACAAACAAATTCAAATTAATCCTGGTTTGTGCTTTGCTGGAGAATTGGGCCTAACGGGGGAAATTAGAGGTGTAAGCCTCATTGCAGATCGAGTCAAAGAAGCTGAAAAGTTAGGCTTTAGCCATTTTGTCCTTCCTGCATCCAATAAAAAACACATAACGGGAGCTAAGCGTGAAATAATACTCGTTTTTGTAAAAACAGTGAGTGAACTGGCTAACACTCTTAATAACTTTTCCGAAAGCAAAAGAAGTTACTCTCAAAAAGTCGATAGTGATTTAGATCTCATATGAATTATGCTAATTGACGAAAATTCAAACAATCTACAAATTTAAGATTTCATTAAACTCAAGGTTATAAAAAGAACATAAAAGTAATTTTTTTCACGAGAAGGTTACTAAAAAATATACAAGTCTACCCTCTTTATAATTTGAACTTCAAATTTATCAGATTTTTTGACTATATTTAGTCAGCATAGGATGAAGCAATTTTACCTATAAGAACAGGAGGGGGATTTAAATGGTGTCTACCATAAAATGTCACATAGTATCATTTGCACTTTTACTTTTTAGTTTTCAAACATATGCGGACGAAATTCCAAAAGAACTTAATAATGATAAAGTTCGGGGTGAGATAAGTAAGCAAATTGCCAACTTAAATATAAGTTTGGGTTTTGAGTTCTTTGACATTTCCGATACAGGCTACAAAGCCTCAGTGGGTTATAAGTATGGTATTGAGCCCTCTTACCAGGATGGATTTTTTACTCGATTTGATAAGTATCCAGGTAAAATAATGATAAATCCCTTAGCTTGGGCATTTGATGAATCCCATTTTGGTTTATCAATTTCAGCTAATGCGGAAATTCAATTTGTTAGACAGTTTAGAGATCAAAAAGAAGCATTTACGGCTTTGCCTTACAGCCCGTTTAAGTCACCGACAACAGCTAAAAAAGCAATTAAGGAATTAGCCGTAGGTGATTATGCAAGTATTATATATAGATTAAATGGTTTTGCAGGGGTAGGAAATGGCTGGAATGACTTGATTAAAATTTCTGCCAGTGCTGGACACAGCATATCCGCTCAATATGGCGCTCAGGTTTTTCGCTTAAGAAACAACCACATCCGACTCAGATTATTTGCTGAACGATCAAATGGACCAGGACTGTACGTAAACAGTAAAGTTGATGATGATGACTTTGACTTATTTAGTACGGAATATTTAAATGATGCCATTCTAAAATTAATTAAAGTTGACCTTTTTGAAATGAATATACAATCTCGAAAGAGAGCTCTATATTTGGCAGATTTTGTTGTAAATTTAAATAATAAAGAAGCCCAAGCTGCCTATGACAGAATTTTAAAGAAAATTGTAGACATTAAAGACAGAAAATACAGACTGCTAAATCCTTTGGAAGATGAAGAAGAAATTATTTCTTTCTTATTAGATTACACACAAGAACTCGAACAAATGTATCAAGAAGATCAAGCGCAAAAAGCAAATGTACGAAGAGTCACTAGAATATTTTTGGGAAAAGACATTATTCCATTCTCCAGCAATAATTCTATTGAAATTGGCAACGCTTTATTAAGTTTTAAAAAAGGTTCTCAGTTCTTTGACAATAGACTTACTTTTTTAGCTAGAAATAATGATATCAATCGTTTTAATTTACCAGATGCCACTTACTTTGACGAATTTAAAGCTTTATTTAGTTTATGGCAAGAAAGCATTTCTCGCTCGGCAAATGCATTAATTAAACGTAGTGAACAAGACGAAATAGAAGAACTTATTGATTTTGGTTTTCTATTTGAATACAAAGACAAACGTTTATACCCAAGTGAAATCAAAGCTTTGAAAAATAGAATTTGCAACATATTAAGTGCGGAGAATTGTTCACAAATCAATTGGAGTGAGTATCAAAAAGAAAGAACAAATAACTTTCGCATGAGAGCACAGTACATTTTTAATCAAGATGCTTATTTAGAATTAGCTAAACTTAACTATAATGATTATTACAATAAAATTATTGAAACACTACTATTACAAGATGAAGATCAAGTGAGAAGACTTGAAACTGTGAATCAATTAGAGTGTATAGCTGAAAATTGTGATATTTTTGATTTGCACCGAACAAATATAAAAGAATTAGCTCAAAAATTATATAATACATTTCACAGTCAAAATTTAGAAGAAGCCTACAATGCCTATACTTCTATGAGATGGAACTCCATATTTAATAATTTTGGCGGACAAATATTAATGAATATGCTTCCTGGCTCAGATAAATTGGAATATGGCACAATTATTATCGAGCTAACAGGATCTAATCGTGAACCAGTTGAAGTCATTTTAACTTCTCAAAAAGATAGAAACAAAGAAAATGCCAAAGGTCGTAGAGCTCTATATGATTATGTAAAAAATATTCAAACTTCAATTTTCAACAGAGGCTTTGACCTACGTCTACAAGGTGTCTATGGAGACCTGGAAGATCTCAATCCTTAGCCATACTTAAAATGCGAAAACTCTACTATGTAACGATGCAAGAGAGTTTTCGCTTAAAATATCCATTTACTTTTGTCCAGCTGTAGAACTATGAATGAATATTATTATAATTTATTAATTTTATTGTAGATTCTAGGCGATATAGTTTAATATTAATTATACTTTGCAACAATGAATACTAGCAACTACAGAACAATACTTTTTAACACTAAATTTTCGTATTTTTCAATACTTATTGCTCTTATTGGTTCTAGCATAATCATAGGATTCTTGTTTGTAAAACATAAACAATTGCATGAAAGACATAAAAAAAACATCCTCCTTGAAAATAAAGAAATCGTAATAAAAATAAATGAAAAACTTCAAACTCACAAAGAATATATAAAACATGTTAATAGTTATTTTAAAGCCTCAAAAGAGGTTGATGCTAATGAATTATTTCTATTTTCCCAAGACTACATTAATAAATCAGTAGTTGAACTTATTTGTTTTTACGACTCAAGAGGAGAAATATTTTTTGAAGAAAATAAAAAATTAAAAGATTGTGAGACTTACATAAATACCGAAGAAGGTGTTATAGAAGTTGACACAACTAAAATTATTTTATCTGTAAAATTAAAATCTAGCGAAACACAAAGTGGATTATTAAAGTCTGTAATCAACTTTAAAACTCTAATACCAGAAAATTTCAATAACAAAAATATCGACGTCACTTTAACAGAAAATACCAAAAATGATATATTAGAGGAATTTTATTCTTACTCTGAACCTATAAGCATATCCGACTCAAAAAAATATTACATAAAAATTACGAGACCTCTGACAAGTGCCCAAATTACACTCAATAGCTATGATTTACTAATTTTAGTACTTGTTATTAGTTTAGTAATTTTAACAATAATTTTAATTGAAAAAGACCGTCAAAAAATATCGGCTCATTTGAAGGAGAGAAACTTCATACTAAATAATTTAGGCATAGGCACATGGTCGTGGAATTTAAAGACCAACACTCTAGAATGGGATGAAAACAATTATAGCTTATTTGAACTCGAAAAAAACTCAACAAAAAACTTATTTGAGTCCTGGAAAGATTCTTTACATCCAGATTCAAGAGAACAAGCAATCAATGATTTTATATATTCAGTAAATAATAAAAACAATCTTTTTGCCGTTTATAAAATTCTCACAAGCAATAATAAAATAAAATATATTGGTTGCAAAGGTGAGGTTATGAAGGATACCGATGGAAATCCTGAGAGTGTTTACGGTATCACTTGGGACAAAACCATTGAACAGGAAGCGACTTTAGACTTAGAAAACCAAAGATTAATTAATCAACATCAATCAAAACTTGCTTCTATTGGTGAATTAGCAGCTGGGGTCGGTCACGAAATCAATAACCCTTTAACAATCGCAATCGGGTTTATCAATTTATTAGAAGAAAAGTTAAACGTTAATGTTGAGACAAAAAACATTTTTTCAGATGATCTTTTGAAGAAAATTAAAATTGCTTTAAAAAGAATAGAAAATATTGTACTAGGCTTGAGAACATTTTCTAGAACTGACCAAACTCAATTCGAAGAGTTCGATGTCGTCGATGCCTTTAACGAATCATTTAACCTGCTTGAAGGCATTTACAAAAAAGAGGGCATTGAGATTATTACTGATGAAAAAATCCCGCCAGGCAAATATATAATAAAAGGAAATCGCGGAAAGCTACAACAAGTATTTATGAATATACTTAGTAATGCTAAACATGCAGTAATCAATAGTGAGGTAAAAAATATTACTGTCACTATAGATGTGAATGATAGTAATATTATTTTAAATTTT
Organism: Bdellovibrionales bacterium; assembly: GCA_020435005.1. GTDB lineage: Bacteria > Bdellovibrionota > Bdellovibrionia > Bdellovibrionales > UBA1609 > JACKAN01. The sequence continues at coordinate 288 of JAGRAE010000089.1, read as the reverse complement.
ACAGATACTGGATGTGGAATACCAGGTGAACTTATAGATAAAATTTTTGATCCTTTTTTTACTACTAAAAAAACAAATGAAGGCACAGGATTAGGACTTGCACTTGTTAATAACTTTATTAATGAGTTAAATGGAACATTAAAATTAACAAGCGCAGTAGGCAAAGGTTCTACCTTTACTATAATACTACCTTTACATTCATTAATTAAATTTGATTTAAAGGACGTAAAATACGAAAACAAAGAAGAGGAAAAGGAAAACGTTCAAGCGATTAAAAAATTAAATAAG
>JAGRAE010000088.1 GCA_020435005.1 Bdellovibrionales bacterium | reverse complement strand
GTATGTAGATTTAACAACTAAATTAATAAAATTCCTTTTACCAGATAAGCTTGTGAACAATGATATTCTTGCAGAAATTTTAAACAAACAATTGATTTTTGGTGTAACAGATTATTTATTAGTTACAAAAAATATGTCAGAACATAATCTAAAAAGAAAGACTAAATCTTTTCATAATCTATTAGAAGTAGATGAAAATGGTGATATTTTAAGTTTATATGGAAATGAAACACCTGTGAATATGGATAATCTAAAATTTAGCACAATTATTGTCGAGGGAGACAAATTTGATCTTCAGAATAAAATTTATCAAAATGCACAGTTTGTATATTTAATTAATACGAAAATAGATCGACAAGAGCTTTTATGGTTAGGAGTTGCGGGTTACCTTTTAAAACACAAGAATGTTTCGTTTGCTAAAATACATGTTCCTTCAATAAAACTAAGGACAGTATCAAAAATTATACTCGAACGAATAAAAAACTTAGGTCCAATAATGGGATGGACAAGTGTAAAATGGTCTGAGCAGAAGGCTTCTTTTTTACCCCAAGCGAGAATTGACGGGGTGTTGGCTTACAGGTGAAGGTGAAATCAGCCTATATAGAAACAATCCAAAAAAAAGGCCCCAAGCTAAAAATAGTAAACTAAGTACTTGCCATATAGGCAGCGCAATATTAATTGTATTTAGCTTATATGCTGCCCAATAAGAAAGCGAGCCACCACATGCTCCTAAACTAAAAGCAAAAATTTTGCTTTTAAAAACCCACTTTAAACTATTGTTTAGTGTAATTGAAAAAGCCAGCCATAAAACAATCATCCAAAAAGGCAAAAAAAATGTATTCTCATTACCAAACTTAATAATTTGTAGTGTATTTAGTAGAGTATCAAAAAAAACACCAATTCCCGCACTATAGAAAACTATTTTAAGCTCTTGTTTTAGATTTTCTATTGAAATTAAGAAAAAGTGTAAAGTAATAAAAAAAAGTACAATTAGAACAGCTTTATTCTGCCAGTAAGCAATTAACCACCAAGACAATTGAAAGATAATTGCATTCCATATTTTAAATGCGGCTGATCTTTCCAAGATGATCTCTTTTTGTTAATAAGATTTGAGTAGCACTACAGTTTCTTTCTAGAAAACCAGCTTCACAACTATTAAGATAGAACTCCCAAAGGCGATAAAACCTTAAATCATAGCCATCATTCCTTATTTTATAAAAATTATTTTTAAAATTAATATGCCAGTCCTGTAAAGTTTGTGCATAATCAAGACCTATGTCATGTACATCCCTAATTACTAGGTCAGTAAGTTTGGTAAACTTATCAGATAATAAGGTAAGGCTTGGTAAGAACCCTCCAGGAAAAATATGTTTTTGTATAAAATCAACATTCTGTGAGTAGCTTTTTAGTCTCTGATCTAGAATGTTTATAGATTGTATTAACATAACTCCATTATCCTTAAGAAGATAACTGCATTTTTTAATAAATTCATTTATATATTCTTTTCCTACTGCCTCAATCATTTCAATTGAAACAAGTTTATCGTAAGAACTAGTTAATTCTCGATAGTCGCAATTTAGTAATTTTATTTTATTTTCTAAATTTAATTCTTTTACTTTTCTTTTAGTATACTGGTACTGCTCATCGGAAATGGTAGTGGTGGTTACTTGGCAACCATAATTTTGTGCCATATAAATTGCCAATCCACCCCATCCAGTACCGATCTCAACAACATGATCTTTGGCTGAAAGTTGAAGTTTTTCACATATTGCATTAAGTTTTAACTCTTGAGCTTCATTAAGATTTTCATTTCCATTTTTATAAATTCCACTTGAATACATCATTTTATTATCGAGAAATATAGAATAAAGTTCGTTTCCTAAATCATAGTGGTCTGAAATATTTTGTTTTGCCTGTGTTTTTGAATTTTTGCGCTGTTTGTGTATTACATGGTTTCCAATGCGTGATATCCATGTGTATTTCTTCTCAATTTCATCAAGAGTTTTATAGTTTCTTAGAAAAACGCGTATGACATTAACCAAATTTGACGATTGCCATTCTTGATTAATATAACTTTCCCCAGCACCTATACTTCCTCCAAAAAGAAATTTAGAATAAAAACTAGGTTTTAATATTTCAATTTCAGCTTTTAAATCTGACTGATGATTGCCAAATTCTCCTACTAAGTTTCCATTCTCTGTTACAATTAGGTGACCCTCTTCTAATTTACTAAAAAAATGAATAAGGAGCTTTTTTTTCCATTCATTTAAATCCAAAGGGATATCCTTTAAAACTAGTTCCTTATATTTCATGATAGCTCCTTAGTTTTAGGGTGAGCGTAAATAGGTGTTCTTTTAAAAAAAAGTAAAATTGCTTGAAAATAGATTCCCATTAGGATTTTTAAGCAATTCATAGGATTCACATTCTTTTTATTTGGAGATCTTAAGGCATCAACATAAGCGAAAAACTCAGATACTTGAGAAATACAATCTATTTTAATAAATAATTTTTGGTCTTCAATTTTAATTGTCCATTCATAAATTAAATTCATGTGATTAAAGGGAGAAACATGAAATTCTTTTTTAATTTTTAATTCCTTATTTAGATCAACTAAATAGCAATGCTTTTCGCCCCATGGTGTGTTTGTTACTTCTGCAAGTAGATGACTAGGTTTTTTTGTTGATTTATTGGATATTATATAAAAATTTACTGGGCTAAAGTAAAAACCAAATTGGTTAAGTTGTCCTAAGAAAAATACACTTCCATTTATTTCAGTATTATAAAACTGGGAAGCTGTTTTTAAAACAGACTCTTGTAAAGGTAAATTGGGATCACCAAAATAGTCTTTTCTCCGGAATTTCACATTTAACTTAGATTGAAGTAGCATATCATTAATATCTTCTTCCGTTCCCTCAAGTAAAAAACCAAAAAAATCCAAATTGTATTCAAAGCTGTGTTTTTTTGGAATATTTCTTTGATGGACAACCTTGCTGCTGTAAATAGAAATGCTCATAAGGCTACTCCGAATCTTTTAATAACATCTAATGCACTGTTAACACCATCTTCATGAAATCCGTTGTACCAATAAGCTCCACAAAAATGAGTACGATTTTTGCCGCATATAAGCTCTCTTTTTTTCTTAACCTCTTCACTGAATTTGCTAAAAATAGGGTGATCATACTCAAACTGTTTTAATATTTTTTTTGGATTAATTAATTCATCCTGATTTAAGCTGACAACAAATGTATGCTTTGATTTTATACCTTGAAGAATATTCATATTATAACTTACGCTTGATAGTTTGTTTTTATCTATTTCAGATTGTTGAATCATATAATTCCAACTAGCCCAATTTCTTTTGTTCTTAGGTAGTCGGCTAATATCAGTATGTAAAGTTACTTTATTCTTTTGATAGGGCAGTGAGGACAAAATATACTTTTCATCTTCAGTCGCATCGCTAATTATTTTTAATGCTTGGTCACTATGACAGGCTAGAATAACTTCATCAAATGTGTATTCACTATTTTTAGTTTCTATTAAAACATTAAGTTTTTTTCTTTTTATAGATTTGACAGGTGTATTAAGCATTATCTTAAAATGAGCTTGTGAAACTAAAGCACGAACATACTCTCTTGAGCCACCAGAAATTACATGCCACTGTGGACGGTTATTAACGCTGAGTAGACCGTGATTAGTAAAGAACTTAATAAAAAAATGAAGTGAAAAATCAGAAGCTTCATTATAAGTTGACGACCAAATTGCAGAGACCATTGGTAGCAAATAGTAATCTCTAAAATCATGACTATAATTATTCAAAGAAATAAACTCTAATAAAGAAAAATCCAATGGAATCTTATCTTGACTATCAAGATAAACACATTGTTTATTAAATCTTAATATCTCATTTAACAGTTTATAGATTCTTGGTTTAAATAGCTTATAATTTTGATTTAGCAAAAAGTATAAAAGATCACCGCCATAACTAAACTCGAATTGACTGCCTGATACACTAAAGCCCATGTCAGAATTTTGCCATTTAACATTTAGCAAATTTAGAAATTTAATAAAATTAGGATACGTTTTATTGTTAAAAACAATAAAACCAGTATCGATAGCGTATTTTATATTTTCTAATTCTACGTCGACTGTGTTTGTATGACCCCCAAGATAATTGTTACTCTCAAATAAAGTTACATCATACTTATTCTGTAATATATATGCGCTAATTAATCCTGAAATACCTGAACCAATAACGGCAATCTTCTTCATGACGAGCTCCTCAGTTTAACAGAAATATAGTGTTGTAGTTGTTCTGGTAAAAGCGCACAAAACTTTAATGGCCAGGAAAGCTTTTTGGGAAAGGAAATATCTGAATGCTTACGTTTAAGTCCATCTATAATTATCTTTGATGCTTCTTCTGTAGAAATAATAAAAGGCATTTCAAAGTCATTCTTATCTGTTAATGGTGTTTTAACAAAGCCGGGTGAGATAGAGTGGACTGAAAAGTTCCACTTCTCTTGACTATCAACAGCTAGAGATTTTGTAAGGTAATGTATTGCGGCTTTGCTGCTCCCGTAAGCTTCAGCTCGAGTGAAGGGTAATTGCCTAGAGAGACTTCCTGTAATTGCTAATTGACCACCAGCTTTTATTTTATCAATTAAGCATTCAATACAGTAAATAACACCAAAAAAATTAACCTGAAAAACTCTTTCAAAGAGTTCAGAGTCAAATTTATCAATATCTACATACTCACATGTACCAGCATTTAAAATGGCTAGATCAAAATCTCCTAAATCCTTAAGCGCTATGTTAATAGATTGTTTATCTGTCACATCCATAACAACTGGAAAAATATTTTTTGGAAAATTACTTTTTAAACTATTGAGTTTTTCTATACTTCGAGCAGCAACATAAACTTCATGTTGGGATTTTGCATAATCTAGAGAAAGTTGCCGGCCAATTCCCGTTGAAGCCCCTGTAATAAGTATTTTCATACTAGAATCTTCCTTCTATGTATCTAACAAATGAGCCGATAAATGGTATATTCCTATAAATAAGTTCGCTGGAATCAAAATAGTCTCTGTGATAATAAATTTGCTCGTCTATCTTTAGGTGACTTGCGCCATAAACCTCAATGGGTTGGTTCTTGTTCATTGCAGGATGGTTGAATGTCATTCTCCAAATAACAACAGCTGTATCGTTCTTTTCAATACTTTCTAAAATACTAAATTGACAGTTTTTAACTTTTTCCATTAGGCGTACAAAATATTGATAGAGATTCTCACGTCCCTGAAAATAGTGGAATGGATCTTTAAAGACGATATCTTTGGCATACACTTCTTCAAAAAGTTCTTTGTTGTTGATATTGAACTCCTCATAAAAACATATAAACTTTTCGAGAGCTTTTTTATTATTCATTTATTTATACCTCCACATAAGAGAACTTGTACTTTGTTGGTCTTCGTATTCGTATTTAATAGTAACGTTTATCTTCTGACCTTTTGAATCGAGTAAATTAGACGGCCCTTTATATTTAACTAAACGTTGTGTTGATTTGTCATAGGTGACATCAATTTGAGGGGCTAATAATTTCAAGAACCAGTGGCTTGATTCAAGTCGTAAAGTAATTGTCGTAGTTGATTCAGATAAATATCTAATAGAAAAATTATAGTAATCTTTGTTGAGAGGTATAAGAAATTTGACTTCTGTTTCATAGCCTTTATTGTTTAAAAAATTATGTAAATTTTTAATTAGAAAGGCATGTAATCCTTGGCCAGCAACCATATTATCTTTTTGTTCAAATGTTTTGTTTTTAGTGTTTGAATTTTTCCCAGATTGAATTTGGCTATAAATTAAATCTTTTCTGTTTCTTAAAATAACTTTTCTATGATTTCTAGAATCAAAAAATTCATAATCAGGAACAAAAGATTGATTATAGTTAGTATTGATATAACCAATTTTGGATCCCGATGGATCAAAATACTCAGTATTTAAAGATACAAGGTTACCTTCCACAAACTTACTGGTATGTTTTTCAATATATACAATATTTCCTGATTTATCCTTGGCTACACCTTTTGAAAATTCATTTTTTTCACTAGCATCAACTGAAATGAAAAATAATAATAATATGGAAAAAACAATTAGTTTCATAATTGCTCCTCAATTTTAAAATAATTTTTTATTTTTTTATAATTTATAAGTAGATAAATTAGTGAAGCTACATTTCCTAATAAATACATCCCGACAAGCCAAGGCAACGTTTTTGAAAAAGACCGTTCAATTAAGCAAATAAATAACAATGCTAGAGTGAGACTAATATAAAGGTCTACAAGCATAATTATTCCCCAAATTGAATTAATAATTACCTTAGCCTCTATAAAGAAGTTTCCATTATAAAGACCCCAAGATAACAAGCAGAGGAATATTATTAATAAAAATGATAGAAATCCTTTCATATTATTAATACGAGCACAACTGACAAAAAGTTCACTTTTTTTATTATTAGTAATTTCAATAAGTTAAGGCAAAACTAACAACAAGTGATCTTTTTTGATCACTAAAGCGTATTAATTGTATGCATAATCTATTGAGAATAAATACATTCAAATTTAATATGCCAAAATATAAACAATTTGATTTTGGTCTATATATAGTGAATGAATTTGATTTTAATGTGCTAATCCTTAACATAGCTCAGGAACAATGCCAGGAATCTTTTAAAAAAGTGTTTGATTACTTTTCTTCAAAACTTTTTATTTTTGGGACAAAAGGCAAGTTAAGCGAAAATCAAGCAAAAGATTTAGTTCAAGAGGTTATGACGACAGTATGGACGAAAGCAAGTACCTTTGATCCGACTAAGGGTAATGCTAAAACATGGATATATACCATAGCAAGAAATACTCGATATGATATTTATCGAAAAAGTATTAAGGATCAAAATACATTAAACTCTGATGATATATGGCAACATTTTAATGAAATCTTATCAGATATTCACTTAGATGAAAAACTGCAAAACAATCAATTAAAAATTCTTATTGAAGAGTTACCAGAAAAACAAAAAGAAGTAATTGAATCAATTTATCTTGATGGGTTAACTCAAGAGGAATTTTCAGCAAATAATAATGTACCACTTGGCACAGTGAAGTCGCGTATACGACTAGCATTGAATAAGTTAAATAAGGTGTTGAAATCATGAATGCTAATCATCATCCAACACTTTATTTATTAAAAGACTATGCAAGTGGTAATATAAGTGATCAACTTGCTGTATTAATCTCTGCACATTTAGAAAGTTGTGATCATTGTCAGTCCAATGTAAAACGTTTTGAACAAGAAATGGCTGAAAAGTTAGCGAGCCAACAAACCAATAATAATATTCCTGATTTTGGTCATATGCTTGAGACTATTTTAGATAAAAAACAAGAATATCCTGATATTATAAATACAAAACAAATTGATAAGACTTTAACTTATAATGATAAAAGATTTGAATTGCCAACATCTTTAACGCATTTGAAGAAATATATGTCACCATGGAAAAATAAACTAAATTCGTTTCATTATTCTAAAATCAACTTAAATGGTCCTGGAAATATGTATTTAATTTATTTTGAAAAAGGCGCAAAAATACCTCAACACACACACAATGGTAACGAATTTGTATATGTAATTGCCGGTAGCTTTGAAGATGGTGTAAACGAATATTATACAGGAACTTTTGCAAGTTTTGATCACACCCACTCTCATGCACCTCAGACAAATGATCCGGATGGTTGCTTATTAGTCACTATAATTGAAGCTCCTTTTCACTTTCAAAAAGGATGGTCGAGACTGTTTAATTTGTTGGGACGCTGGTTATATTAGTATCAAACTACCTTATAACTCTTTTGGTGCATTGCCATCATCAACAAATACAAGCATAGGCTCATGTTGTGCAGCTTCTTCATTAGTAAATTCAGCATAGCAACAAATAATCACTTTATCACCTCTATGAACATGTCTTGCCGCGGCTCCGTTTAAACAAATTTCACCTGCTTTACCGGGAATTACATAGGTAGAGAAGCGAGCACCATTATTACAATTGTAAATTTCCACTTTCTCAAACTTAAATAGATTGGCCTTATCAATTAGTAGAGGATCTATGGAAATAGAGCCTTCATAACTCAAATCAGCATCGGTAACAGTGGCTCTGTGAATTTTTGATTTTAGTAGTGTCACTTTCATTGTTCTTCCTTATTTAAGTGTTCATTTTCAATGCTAAAAAAAGTCCTTTTAAAACTAAATCTGGAATTTCTTCATCAAATAAATCGTTAGTCAAAATTCCCATTTCAGTGGCTTCTTTAAATAGACTGGCAAAGCCACCAGTAACAATGACTTTGGGTTTTTCTCCTTTAAAGGCTTCTTTTGTGAGCCCACATTTAATTTCTTTTATCGCTCCTAGACTACCATAAAACAATCCAGATTGAATACTTTCAACTGTTGATTTTCCTAATTGATGTTTGGGTACAACAATTTCAACAGCCGGCAATTTTGATGTGCTAGATTCTAGAGTGGACATGGATATCTTTAGGCCAGGTAAAATGACTCCACCTAAATATTCTTTTTCGGAATTTATAGCACAAAAAGTTGTAGCCGTTCCAAAATCGATAATTAATAAATTATTTTTTTCAAATAAGTGAGTAGCGGCTATAGCATTAGCAATTCTATCGGCACCGACTTCAATTGGATTCCTATATTTAATTTTTAATCCTGTTTTTACACCAGCCTGAAGAATAAAAGGGTTTAAATTGAAATATTTCCTACAGGCATTTTTTAGTGAATGTAAAACTTCGGGAACAACTGTGCAAATAGCCACTTGTGATATTTTTTCAGGATTTAGATCATTCTCTTTTAAAACTGTACGCAAAAAAACTCCAAGCTCATCTGAGGTTGAACCATGTCGAGTGGTTCTGCGAAACTGCAATTCTAATTTTTCTCCATTAAACACACCACCGTGTATTTGACTATTACCTACGTCCAAACACAAAATCATATAAGTTCCCCGAGCTTAATATTATCGATTAATCTTACATTGTCTAAATAAACTGCACCCAAGCGACGTCCCCAACAATCTTCAACATAATCGACTTTAAAATTTTCTTTTTTTAATTGGGCAATAGCCTCTTCTGGATTTTTGGAATCTTTCAGAATTTTATAGAATAACGAGGCTGTTTTTCTTTTTTCAGGACATAATTTAAAATTGCGAGAGCTCATGGCAAGACCATCTGTCTCACGAATGTTTTCACAGCCAATAACTTGAGTGGGTATAAAGAAAGCCTCTACCATATTTTTAACAAGTAAGTATTGCTGGAAATCTTTTTTTCCAAAATATACTTTTGTTGGCTGAACGATGTTTAATAGTTTCAAAACAATTGTTAAGACTCCATCAAAATGTCCAGGGCGTGATCTTCCACAAAATAACTTACTCAAATTTTGTTCTGAAACTTTGTAATTAAAATTATCTGGATAAATTTGCTCATAAGTAGGAGTTAGCACAAAATCACAACCAATTTCTTGGAGGATTTTAATATCTTTATCCATTTGTTGTGGATAATTTTTCAAATCATTAGTGTCATTAAACTGTGTAGGGTTTATATAAATGCTAGCAAGTGTATACTTATTATCAGAAAGGCTTTGTTTAATTAAACTCAAGTGACCATCATGGAGTGCGCCCATAGTCGGCACAAAACCTAAACTGCCTTTAAGGCGGCTTCTGAAGTTTTGCCAATCTGATAGACTATCAAATTTATTCATAACTTTCCTCAATCGATGGAAAACTTTTGTTAATAACAGAATCATGGTATTCATTGAAGGCTTGTAAAAGTAACTCTTTACCATTTAAGAATTTACGTAGAAATTTAGGTTTAAAATCACCATTTATACCTAATAAATCATGCATGACTAAAACCTGACCATCTGTATCAGGGCCAGCACCAATGCCTATAGTAGGTATAGATAAACTATTTGTAATTTCAGTAGCAAGTGGGGAAGGAACACATTCTAAAACTAGGCTAAAGCAACCTGCTTTCTCCAAAGCGAGTGCCTGTTCTTTGATTAATTTAGCTTGTTCCTGATGGCGACCTTGTACACGAAATCCGCCCATTTGATGAATAGATTGAGGAGTTAATCCCAAGTGGCCCATGACAGGAACACCGGACTTCACACAGTGTTCAATAAAATTAATATTGCCATCAGCTCCTTCAAGTTTTACAGCATGAGCTCCTGCTTTAATTATTTTTTCAACTTGAGTCATGTTAAAAGTTAAGTCTTTGCGATAGCTTAGAAATGGTAGATCTCCAATAATAAATTTGTCGGGACAACCTTTAGTGACTGCACTAATGTGAATACACATGGTATCTGTATCAATTGGTATAGTAGAGTTGTGGCCGTGGATGACATTTGCAGCACTGTCGCCGACAAGAACTAAATGTATTTTTGATTCATTAATTATTCGAGCACTCCAGTAGTCATAACAAGTAGTCATACTTATTTTTTGATTTTTACTTTTCATTAATTGAATATCGAATATGTTCATTTTTACTGTTCCTTTAAAGGGGGTAGATTTTGAACTTTCATAAACTCTTTATAAAGATTATCTAGTTTAACTTCTGCCAAAGCCTGAGTATTTTTTGATAAAGTTTCAAAATCACCTCTTTGTAGTGGTCCTGTTAGACTATCAAGAGGATTGTTAATTATATTTTTAAATGTCCGTTCTAAATAGGGAAGTAAAACTTCTTTAGGTAAGTGCAGTTGATCTTGAAATGACTTTACCACTTCTCGCCATAGGATATTTGTAAAGTTGCCACCGACAACACAAAGAGCGTGGTACAAACCTTTTAAGTCTTTATTGATTGTAAAATTTGGGTTTTTAAACTCTGGAATCCAATGTTTGAGCTCGTTGGACATGTTGTTTTCTTCAATAATAAAAGGAATTTTTATATATGTTTCTAGCTCATAAAGTTCATTAGTAAATGTCATAAGTGGATGTAAGCCTTGTGCATGTGATGTAGAAAGTGATCCTGAAAAATGAATTTTCACAATATGATTTGGTAAACACTTAGCAAATTCGTCAATGGCATTATCAGAAATGGCAAGTAATGCATGAGTGGAATGTTTTAATGTTTCAAAAAGTCTTAGCTGGTTATTTTTAATATGATGAAATGTATTGAATTTCTGTGAGTTGCTTCGCGACCACCTTAAAGGCTGAAGCTTTAAGAGTTTAAAATAAAGGCTGAGATGTTTTGCCAACCTCCCAGAACCTACAATGAGATATTTATTTTCAAACGGTACCTGTCTATTCACTTGATCAAGTCCTATACTTATCTTTCTTTTATTATGTAAGCTTCCAAGTCACAAGCTCTGTAACGCATAAAGTTATTGACCCCTTAGAGGCGACAAGTTATTTGCTCATCATGACAAAATGGTTAATTACTGGGTTAGTGGGTTCTTTTTGTTTTGCTCTATTAGTTATTGCCCTTATGGGAATTGAGCCACGAGCTATTAAAATTATAAATCCTAGCCAATTTGAAAATCTTCAACACATGGGCTTTTCTATTTACCAACGACTTAATCAAGATACCAACCAAAGTAAGGTGGTTATTTTTGGTAGTTCACCTTTTATAAAAAATTATCAAAGTGTATGGGAAGGTTTTTTACTAGCTCAAAAAAAGTACAAACATGAACCTACCATTTTAATTGAATTTAATGGACTTGAAACTCTAAAGAAATTTTCATCATTTAAAAAAGTATTTAAAGTAGATACTGTGGAACAGGCTTTTGAATTAGTTAATCAGGAAATAAACAATGGCAAAGTCTTAGTGCACACTACGAGTAATATTTCGACGTATCTAAATAAGAGAAGTTTAAGTGAAAAACTTCTAGAACAAAAAATACTCACAGTGAGTTTTTCTCAAGCCCGATTTGCTGTCAGCAAAGAAGTTATGAATGAGTGGCAACCTCCCTGTGACGAAAATCAAATTTTTACATTGTTGACTTGTAAGGCAATAGAAGCCTCAAAAAAATATTTTCGTAAAAAATTATCTCCGAATGAACTCATTGGAGTTGTAGAGAAGCACGGAAGTTTTGATTATTTGGCTTTTATCTCTCAGCCGAATTTATAGAACTTTTAATAGATCCTGATGTTGAGCCGAATAGTATAGAAGGGCTTACTTCATCTTTATTTTCATTAAGAGCCACAGGCCGAGTCCCCAAAAACCATTGAGCAATAAACCTAGGGGAATAAATGCCAGTGGAACATTGGCTCCCTTTAGGGGAAAGACTACTAAAAAGGCAATGGCTGTGGGGCCAATAGCGCCAAACACTATAGACTTTATAAGTTGCATTTTGTTTGGATTATTTTTTATTAAACTCCAAATTAGTGCCCCCCATAGACCTCCAAAAAAAGCTAAAGAAATAACACTGGGAACACCAAGGGGCTTTGTTGGTGCCATATTAAAGGGAGAGGCAGGAATAATATCTAGTGCGTAGAAAAGAGCTATGAGCCCTTGGTGAAAAACTAAGGTAGCTATAAAACCACTAACAAATGCATGTAAAAGTAATTTTAGTTTACTCATACTCAGCTTAAAAATTATAATTTAAAGTTAAAAGTGGGGTTTGAATTTCTTTAGCTGGTAATAAATTAAGAGTTAAAGCTGGCTTTTTTTCGGGCCTGAGATGTGTCCATAAATCATAAATCTCCCAAACTCTTGAACCAAAGTATGTTAATGCACCTAAAGTTCCGAACTCTCGATTACCGCAATCTTCTCCTCGTGCACAATCACCATAGACACCTCCAGCAATCATCATAATTGCACCGGCTACTTGAGTTGTCGTAAAAATCCAACCCATATCTGAGTAGCGACTTTGAAATATATGACCTAGGCCAAAACCAGTAAATGTACCTACTCCAGCACCTACAACATTTAAAGTCCTTACAGGATTCTGTTCATTACTATGGATACTATGGATGTCTTTTTTTAGCTTTTTCTTTTTTTTCTGATCTACTTTACTTTTTTGTGTAGCAATTTTTGCGACAAGATTCAGTTCGTTTGCATTTGCAAAGTTACATATTAAAAGAATGAATGGAAGTAAAATAATAAAAATGTTTTTACTCAAATTGTTGTTGCTCCTTAGATTCCCATGTCATGGGCCATTAGTCTCTTAGGGGCTCTAAAATAAGCCCGTGGTGATATCTCTAACAAGTGGGAAAGTCGTGACATGTAGATGCAGGCAAAGCGTTCTACTTGATAGGCAAAGTAACTTTCTTCAATGCCCACTCTCATTAACTCTCCCCAAAGAACATTGTGAAGCTCTTCTTGTTCGTGGATTAGAGGTGAAATTTCAGCGTCAATATTTTTGATTTCTATTAAGAGTTCATCAATTCTCTTTTGTTGTGAGTTGTCTCTTCCTTCTATTTTTTTAGAGATTAGTTTGTCGAGTTCTCTTTCAATAGGAATTTTTTTGTCCATTAAATGTGATATTCTATCACTTATGGGTTTAGCTTTTTGCAGTTTTTCAACTTCATCAGCGATCTCCTCTACAATTAGAGCTGTGCGCCAAGAACAATCTTTTTTTAATCTTAAAATATCTCCGTATATATGATCGCCCACAT
>JAGRAE010000087.1 GCA_020435005.1 Bdellovibrionales bacterium | reverse complement strand
CAATTAAGTTTGGATCAATAATGTCTTGTTGAAAGGCTTTAAAAAGAGAAATAATATCTTGATTTATTTCTTTAATTTGTGGCTCCAAATCTTCTTCAGTTAAGTTATCAAACCACTCACGGACTTCAGAGTCACTCCATGAACGCACATTTTCAACTGAATTGTAATCTTTCATTCTCATAAAAATTCGCACGAGCTTTCTTAAATGAGCATCAAGATTGTGAGCATATTCTGACAACACATCTCTTCTTGATTTTTCTCGACTATGACTGGAACCATCACTAATAAAACTACCTGCATCTATGTAATCAGAAGATTGTCCTATAGAAAAATCAATGGGGAAAAATGATTTTTTATTCTTTTCCTTTTTTTGTAAATCATAAAGTTCATCCCTCTGAGACTTAGAAAGATAAGTCATTTCGTTGCCGTCAATCCTAACTTCACTCATCGGCAAGTAACGTCCTTCATATATGTGAGTAACCATTGCTAAAATAAAGTTTCTTTTTATGGCCCCTTGAATGCCTGGGATTGAGATATCTAAAGCTTCTGTGTTAGAAGCTTCTAATACTAAATTGTTATATAGCTGAGTTCTAAAACCCTGTAATATAAAGGATACCAAGCGTAATTGAGATTCTACGTTTTCTTTAGTTACAGCATCAATCTGAGTTATTTCTCTGACCTTTCTACTTAATGTAGAAGCTTCTATGTAAGTACGACGCGAATTATTGTTTATGTTGGATTCATCGCTCTTTGATTTTGGTGAAACAATATACAAAGGAGCTCTAACTGCACCTGGAGGAATTTGTGTAATAGATGCGGCAGCAGGAGATAAAAACTCACGGGCGTGTGCATCTGGAAATTGATCTACTAATTTATCAACGGCATCGGGCTCTACTAAAACAATATGTGGTGAACTTTTAGAAGCCTGACGTATTCTTGATACAAGTTCAGGGACTTTGGCAGAACGAGGAAATTTATCAAAATTAATAACATCTGACCATCTTGCCAAGAATGACTCTTCTAGTTCCCACGAATTTGTGGAAAGTGCTGCCAATACATGTTTAATTAAATCATCTTCACCATCAGTATACTCCCTTACACGTTTTCTATTTGAAGCTGGGTTAACTGACATAAATAGATTTAAATTTTGTACGGGAACTTCTCTTACTTCTACAGAGTTTTTCTTTTTTACTCTCAATAAGCCATCTTCAGTTTCAAAAAAGCTCTGGATAAAGGCAAATAATTCTTTCCTTATTTTATCAGAACCACATTTGTGAGCATCATCAAACATTATGTAAGATCGATGACCATTCGGTTGGGCTATGAGGTCTTTTATATCTTCAATGGCTTGTTTCACAGTAAACTTTGTAGGGTCACCAGAGTTGTCATCTTCTGTTAAGTTTCCACAGTTTATTATAATCGCAGCAGCATTTTCATTGTTAGGTCGATTTCTGTCGTATAACTCTAAATTCAACATTCTAATTAGTGACTTAAAGAAAAATGTTTTACCAGTAGACGTGTCTCCATAAAAAATCATAGAACTTGGAATGGGACGTCCTTCATCTGCACCTCGTGTTTGAGAGACAATATTACTAAAAATTCTTCTTTTTAATTCTGGAGAGCCTTTATAACCAATTTCAGTCATTTCTCTCACTGAATTTTTCGCATCCATTAATTTAATTATAGGATCACTTTTTCTAAGTGAAGATGGATTTAATGGAAGCGGAAAAATTCTAGCGAACAAGCGCTCAAGATAATTTTTATCAATGACTCGACTCTTCCTCAACTCGATATCTTCTACTAATGATCTTCTCAACTCAGAAAAAGTTCGCACAAAAGCAGATGTTTGTTCTTGCCCTTCTTGAATAGCTATTTGTTCTGCACGATTGATTAAAAAGTATATCAACTGTGACATAGCTTCTTCACCATTCTTATCATCCAATCTAAATTGATATTCCAGACTTCTAATTTCACTTCTATCAAAAAGTGAACTTACTAAGTCGAACTTTACATCTACATCTGGTGGTGCAAGTTCTAAAATTTCAAAATGTTCTTCAATATCAAAAAACTTTGATTCAAAACTCATTTCCTGAGAAAGAGCATTAAACTCTTCCAGAGTACCAACTAAAATAGTGGAGATATTACCTTCAACTTCTTGACTGATATCCCAATCTTTTGACTTTTTGGGTTGAATTTTATTACCTTCGGAGGCAATCCACCAAAGGGCGTGAGGGAGTGCTGTTGCTGTTTTTTCATCTACACTCGATGCCTCTTTATCTAACATCATATCGATTTGGTCAGTTGTATGTTGCTGAATCACAGAATCAATCACGCTCAATTGTCTCTTTAAATTTTCAACTTCTTCCAGTTCTTGCTGATCCAGAGTTGAACCCGCATTTTCCCACTCTATAATCTGTTCTGATAGTGTTTGTCTTGTATCTAAAAGAGAATCAATATCAATATCACCACCCTCTTCATTAGTGCTGAATGGGTCCGTGCTTGTTGTGGTTGGTGTCTCATTGTAAAGATCCATCGCATTTGTCGAAGCAGGATCTTTAATTCTAAATTCTTTTCCCTCGCTAAAAGGTCTACCTATTCTTATAACTTCTTCAAGAGTTCCAAATAAGGCGACAGCCCTGTGTTGAGCCGCACCTTTCATGGCATCAAAGTTATCAATGATATCTTCTTGACGGTTTCTCTCACGATTTCCACTGATCATAAAAAGGCCTAAGTTTTCATTAGTATGGCTCCAGGAATCTTCACCATTTTTCATGTTTGAACTTGCCCATCTACCAATAGTTAATTTTATCACCAATTTTTTTAAGTCTTCAGGTATAATTATAATTCTTTGTTTTCCCTTAGAAGTCTTATTAACAGCTTCGCTCAACAACCTCTCGAGCGTAGGAAAAACCTTTTTTTCTTCTTTTGAAATAGGCAATTTTGCCTGCTCTTTGACGACATTTAAAGCTTTGTTCGAGTACGGTGGCCACAAAGTCCATGAACTTGTTTGAAAACTCCTATTAATTTCAAAATTATCAAAAAGTCCCGCCTCATATTCCTTTTCATACTTTCTCTTCAAAATCTCCCATTCGTCGGGAGATGAAAAAATAACCATAGGAATGTCAGTAGGTGCCCCAACATATTTTCTGGCTTCTTTTATTGAACGAGCTTTTCCATCAGTTGCTAGCAATAGCATCCGAGACAAACCAGAAAATTCTTCATCGTTCTCTTCCACAGGTGTTTGTTCTTGATGATCATCACTATCCTTTAAATTGTCACTGTCATCAACCAACTCACCACCATCAATGATCTTAGAGGCTTCTACTAATAAAATTGAATTTCTTGCTTTTGAAGTGTTGGCGATATGATCGAGTTCTGAGATTATTTCACCAGCGGTTGCTGTTTCATCATAGAGATGTAAATCAAAATCACGACCTTTTTTGGGATCTAGACTAAATTTTGTGTCACCAGTCAAAGCATGCATATAAAGTTGAGACAACATCTCTCTTTCCATGCGATCTTCAACTATAATGACCTGTCTTTTTCTGGTTTCATTTCTTTTAGTTTTATCTGTGTAATTTTCCAGAAATCTTTTAAACAAGGGGAATATACTTGCTTTGTATTTTCTATTTTTTTTGTCGAATTGTTCTTTTTTCTTTTCGTACTTTGACCATTCTTCTTCAAACCATTTATCGCTATTAAAAATATCTTTGCGACCAATAGCTAACCACTGTCCACCTTGAGAAAAAACTCCCTTTGCCCCTTCCTCATAGACTTCATTCATTCTTAACTTAACTCGTCCATCTCTGTTCGGATAAACAAGCTTTGAAGGGTTTAATAAGCTTCGTACTGCAAATCTGGCCGCATCTGTATCCACATCTACATCATGTAACCAGTAATATTCACCGGACGTATCTGCTCTTAGTCTTTGTTTCAAAACATGAGGTGTTACATATTCTTTGGTTATCCATCCTGTCTCAGCTGGTGTAACTACAATCCTTTTTTTCGCTTGAGATATATCTAATGTGATTTTGTAGTTTAAAGCATAAACGCCTTGTCCAGTTGGCCCATCAATAAATAATAAAACAGTGATGAACTCTTGTTTAAGTCTTTTGCCATGAACAATCTTCACCGCTTGGATATTGTTAAATGACATATCTAGGTTAGTAACATTCAATGACGTTTTATAACCAATACTTCTTGCCCAAACCGCTAATGCCATGGAAAAAGATTTAGAATTAGGTTGTTTACCAACATTAGGATTTAATGGGAATATCGCCATACCCATGGAAGGATACCCATGATAATCAGACATCCGGTCAAAACTTAACTCATCTTGTTCTAATACATATTTATTTCCACGACCTTTTCTCTTAAAAAACAACTCCCCATTAGTCGCCATGTACATCTGATCATTCTCTACAGTGTCTCCATCCTTTAAGTAGATTCCTGTTTTAATGGTTCTTGCACCCGTTAAGTTATACTTTTTATAAAATATGCGATCGGGGATGATTGTGACCTGCTCTTCTTCCTTTGCATAATATTGAAGATCTTCATCTTTTAACAGTAAGCTTTTTAAATTGAACAAAGGCACAGTTCTTTCAAATATTGGCTTTCTATTGTAGGCACTTGTACCTTTAACAGGAGTTATATTATCAAAAAGAATCGTTTTTTGTCCTTTTTTATCTTTTATTTCAAAAGTGATTCTGGATCTTAATTCCTGTTCTGTCATATATGCTGACATTAAATCTGAGGTTTTTAAGAATTGAATTTCTCCACCTTTTTCTTCGAAGACAAAGACTTTCGTAATTTTCTTGCGTGTTATGGTTTCAATAGAGGCAATCAAATAGTGAGCTTTTGAATTGGCATCTCCTGTCACGCCTATGCCATGGATAAAGTTTAGTTTTTTACACTCACTTAATGTTAGATATTCTTCTGGTATAATGCCCTTAAGATATTTTGACCCTGTATTATCACTTAGTAAAACTAAAGTTTTACCACTGGCGGACAGCAAATAAGCCGGTTTGCTGGGCAATCCAGATAACTGGAAAGTGCTCTCCGACAAATGAACTTTATAATTTTTTCCTGAATTATCTAAATCAACTTCACCAATTATTGCAGGTTTTGTTCGTATTTTGTTAATCCCTATTATGCTGGTTCCTGAATGTTGTTTACTGGTTCCGTTAAAGAATCTTGTAAATTCATCTGATGGCTCTTCTAAAAAGACCTGCCATTGACTAGATAAGGGATCGTAAGATTGTAACAATGCTATTGGCTTTGCCAGTATGACATCTACAACCTGTGTATCTAATTCTATTTTTTCTGAATCAATATCAAAAGTTGGTACTCCTATTTGTTCTTCGTGTTTTTTCTCAACTTTTCTTTGACTGTTTTTTAATGTTGTAATGAATTTATTGAGTTGATTTAACCAACGCTTGATTAATGGTTGCTCACCACGAGCTTCCATTCTTGCATTAAACATATTAATGATGCTTGGCGAATAAAAGCGAAAGTTTCTTCCGTTAGAATACAATAGTTGAGTCAATTGATTCTCTTTTAAATAATTATAACCAATGACATAAACTTTATTGTTTAACAATTTAGGGACATCTGTTTTTTTAGTAGATTTTTCTAGAGCGAAGGCTATTGTAAAACCATCACCAAAAGTATTTGGAGATTTTATTGAAGCCAAAAACACTTGAGCAAATGTTGTATCACTCGTTAAAATATCTTCTTTTAACGCTACAACTTTAACGTCTTCTAATGATTGAATTGGTGGTATAGAAACAGGTAAAGATTGAATTACATCTATAGCAGGAATATTACCGTTTAAACCCATACTAAGAATGCTATTTTTTTTGCGTGAAGATGAGTTCCTATTCAAGATAGTTAATTGCCCATCCAAAATCATAATGACATCATATGTTCCATTACTTTCAGATGTAACACTACTATGCGCTAAGACTCCATTAAAACCGCGATTTAAACCTAAAACTTCTCCAGTTGTGATAAGCCTAACATTTCCAGTTTTTTTATCAATTTCATAAACACCAGGGGCATTCTTGTATTCGCCGGCATCAGTCTTTTTAACCAATTCATAAACGTCCTGTCCCGTTATAGGACTTTTATAAATAAAAGCCTCATTGGCTCTTGAGTGTTGAGCCAATGAGAATATTATTGAGGTAAAAATAAGAAACTTAATCACGGTCTTCCACCTATTAATTATTCTTAGTTAACTGCTTGTGGGTTGTGTTTCTTTTGTTCGTAAACGAGCTTTCTCCAAAAGGCTATGGCTTCTCTAAATGATTCACGATCATAACCGTAAGACATCATTCTCGCCTCTGCTTCAGTTACTATTCTTTCAATTTTAGGATCATTATTTCGTCCTTCATAGTAATCAGCAATTTGGTTAGCCGTATCTGAAGTGTCTGATTCATTATCTACCAGCCAAGCTTGAATGGCTTCCAACAACTCAGAATTTCTCGTAATATTTCCACCAATCGCTGCTCCACCTAAATGTCTTAAGAGAAAACCATCATTAAATTCAAACTTGTGAATTTCTTTAAATTTAGCCTTAATCTCATCTAAGCGCTTATCTTCAATCGGTTGTGGTGAGGAGCCATCATCTGGGATGAACTCTGTTGCATCAGGATTTTCTGACCTAGCAATAATCTCTTTAACTATTAAATCATAGATTCTTTCTGCTTTCTCGCCATCTCCTGAAACAATTTTCCGAATATCTTTATAAAGAGCCGGCAAAATAAACTCTGTTTTAACCATTCTGTATCTATTTAACCATTCTGCTCTCAAGCTTTTCTTCGAAGGCTTTATTGTTCCCTTATCAATTAATTTTTTAAAGGCTTCATCCATTATCATGGGCGTCATTGATGTTCTTCCTTTTTGCACTGTTAATTCAATAGCCGTCTTGAACCATGACTCTATATCTCTATGAGAAATTCCAGACTCACCTTCTTTCATAAGATCTCTTACCCGGTATAAATCCATTCGCACTTTATCTTCTGGCTCATGTTCTCCCATAATCACTTTCATACGAGCTGCGGGGCTTGTGTATAAATGTGTCTTAGGCGACAACACTTGCATTTCATGCCAATGAGCTTGCATGGCTTGAGGGTCTGTCACTAAACGGGTAATCCCAGCAGTCAATCCTATAGTTTCCAGTGTGTGGGGTGAAATCAGAATCTTCATGTCTCTATTATAATTATAGTATAGAGCTACGCGGCCATTTAGACCCTCAAGCATTCCATTCGACTCAGGCAATGGAAATGCCGTATTAAGTACAAGTGGTTCAATCTTTCCGTTAGGTGTCCTAACTGAAAGTTGTTTGCCATTTTCATTTGATACTTCTAACAAATTTTTCATAGAAAACTGTCTAACACCATAGGTGTACAAGAAGGCTTTTACAATTTGATGTGGATGCAACAAGTGTCTCATTGGCACGGGGTGCATTCTGTCCATTAGTGCACTTAAGGCGGCGTTTTCGGTAGCTTCTTCGACACTTTCATCATTTGTTGTTAGCAAAGCTACAGCATCTAACTTTAACGGGAAGCCAGTATCTGTTTCTACTACGCCATTTTGAGCAATTTCCAAAAATGTGTTTAATAAGTTTCTATCATTTCTGTAGGCTTCATCAAAAACTAAATTGCCTCCATCTTGTCTGAGCACTTTTCCTCTAAAGTGATAAGCTAAAGCGCTATCATCTGGGAAAAATAACTTCTTAGAAATATCTTCAGAAATAAATAACTGACTATAGTTTGGATTTTCAGGAATAAAACGAATTATGTTAGCCGGAGCATGCTTATAATCTCTGATTCTCCTAGTAATTTTCACATGTTGTTGTAACACTTTTAAGTATACGTCCCTAGGAATATCCTCTAAGTGCCAAGATCCTTCAGCATATTCATTTATGTGATGCTTCATGATTCCTTCAATGATTTCTTTAGCTTTGGGATCAGGGATTCTCCACTCAATAGGATCATAGCCCACAAACTCTCTAAGACGATCACCTACAATTTCTAAAACTTCATCCTGCATATCTTCCCTAAGAAGTGTAAATGGAGATCTTTTCATTTCCGAAGAGATAGATTCACCCAATTTTTTTATTTTAGGAATTATGTCTAAATTGATAAAGTCATAGGTCCACTCATAGTAATCCTCATTGTTCATGGACAACCAATTTCTGTTCCAATCAAGAACGGTCATGGCTTCTGTTTTACCTGTACCACCAGGTCCAACGAGTAAAAGCATCTTACTGGATTTATCACCGCGAGCTTTTGAGTGATTAAAAGTTATTAATTCATGCATAGCTTCTTCTTGACCAATAATTTGATTGCCCTGTGAAGATTCAAGCTCACCAGTGAAAATAGGATATAAAATGACATCCTTCACTCTGTATAAAGGATCCTTAACTTTTCTTGGCTTTGCCATGTTAATTATTGGCCAATTTTTTTGGTTGGCACTTATTACGGTCATAGGATGTTTAACCGCAAGATTCTCTTCTAGGTTTAGATTAAAGAAGTCCATGATTGTCCAAACTTTACGTTTTGGTGGCTCCTCAGCACTTGCCGTTTTTTGTGTTGCACTTTTTCTTTGTGGTTTTTTTGCAGTAGTTTTACTTTTTGATTCACTACTTAGTGCCGGTTCACATTCATTAGATTTTGCCACACCATCGTCATCACTGCCGCCTTCGTTAGCCTGTACTAAGCTTATGTTAGCCACTAGAAGTGATGCCGCTAATAAAACTTTAGCAAGTGTAGAAAAAAATCCCTTTGATTTCATTTTATTCTCCCCAGTTATCAAATTAAATCTCCTACAAAAAACAAAGCGCCGGTCCCCCCTCAGCTCCAAATAGGCTCTGCAACCGGCAGGGTCCGCCAATTGGAAGTCCAAATGGAAAACCCAAATACAAAAATAAAAATTTATTGATTGGAGAATCAAAGACGAGATCCAAGGGGTCCCCCGACAGAAAAACCCCTTGTCTTTTCTACATCAGAAAAAACGAAAAAATCCCTATAACCCTTGGCAAGACTCGAATGGTCCCCAATACATATTGTTAGCTTTTTATGAAGCCTCTTATAATTTATCAATTTAAAACAATTTATGAGAGCTACTGTTTTTACTTATGAGTTCTGTAATTCGTGCTAATTTTTGTATTAAAGAACTAGTAAATGAATCCATATATTAGATTTTCACGTTCAAAAATGTTCAACCTTGTGCAGATTAATGATTTTAAAATGTGTGTAGATATATATAGATGTAATTTATTTTTTTTAAATTATGTTTTTCTAATTTAAGAAGTATTTTGACTTCTAACTTAAAAATTCTAACTAAAAATTACAAAAATGATGAGGTGTGCGGTTATATTCTGTAACCATGTAATATTTATTTATAATTTTATTTGCTGCAACATTAGCTTATTTTAAAATAATGATTGGTCTAAGTCCCACAATAGATCATCTATGTCTTCAATGCCGACACTTAATCTAACAAGGCCATCAGTAATTCCTAGCGCTTCCCTCTGTTCTTTGGGAACACTCGCATGAGTCATGATAGCAGGGTGTTCAATTAATGATTCAACTCCACCTAAGCTCTCTGCTAAAGCAAAGATTTTTACTTTCTCTAACATACTCTTTGCCTTTTCAAGCCCACCTGTTAAATGGAAAGTTATCATCCCGCCAAAACCACTCATTTGATTTTTTGCTAATTCAAATTGTGGATGTGAGGGCAAGCCAGGGTAGAGAACAGACTCTACAGCTTTATGGTTCTCTAAATATTCTGCAATCCTCATTGCATTTTTTTGATGAGCTTCCATGCGCAATGAGAGTGTTTTCAAACTCCTCATGCAAATAAAAGCGTCAAATGGTGAACAAATCGCACCCATTGAATTACTTAAAAAAGCTAATTTTTCGGCTATATCTTCCCGTTGTGTAACTACGGCTCCACCAACAATATCAGAGTGACCATTTACAAATTTAGTAGTTGAGTGAACAACAATATCGGCACCTAATTTTAATGGATTTTGAAAATAAGGGCTCATAAACGTATTATCTACAGCTAATATTATAGATTTACCTTGAGTGTGCTTTGCAATGGCGCGAATGTCTGAAATCTTTAACATCGGATTTGTCGGAGTTTCCAACCATACTAATTTAGTATTTGGCTGAATGGCTTTTGGCAAGTTTTCAGCTTGGGTGAGATCCACAAAAGAAAACTCCACTCCATTGTGCCTTAATACTTTATCAAACAAGCGGAACGTGCCGCCATACATGTCGTCACTAGCTATGACATGATCACCAGCTTTTAATAGGTGAAGAACAGTTGTTGTAGCCGCACACCCCGAGGCAAATGCGAAACCAAATTTCCCACCTTCAAGACTAGCAAGACAATTTTCATATGCTTTTCGTGTAGGATTTGAAGTTCGGCTATATTCATAACCTTTGTGTACACCTGGAGAACTTTGAACATATGTTGAAGTTAAATAAAGAGGAGTCATGATTGCACCGGTTGTTGGGTCTGGTTCCTGCCCGGCATGTATTGCTCGTGTGGAAAAACCCCATTCTCTGTCATTATTTTTCATCAATATTCTCCTCAAAATTTAGAGCTTCAATGCCTTGTAAGACCGTATTTATTCTAGTTATAGGGTCGTTAGAATATTTTAACCCCGCTTGCTTCATGTATTTTTTTAATTTTTCTTCTTCTGGGTTTTCTTTAGTTACCTCTTGAGTCAACAATTCCAATAAACTTACATCAATAAGCTTTTCTTTCACGTTCCCCCCAAAAAGAAAATTGTTAAAGGACCAACAATCCATAAATAATAACTAAATAACTCTAATCGACCTTTTTTAACTACCTTTAATACTAGTAACAAACCAATTAACCCAGAAATATACGAAGATATAAGTCCAACAAGCAGCACAAGCAAATAGTCTATTTGAAAATTTGAAATGTCTTTCAATTGAAGAAGCGCAGCGCCAACAACCGCCGGAACAGAAAGTATAAAACTAAATGTTGCCGCCGTGTTTTTTTCGATACCGGTTAATATTCCCGCCGAGATGGTCGCTCCTGATCTTGAAATTCCTGGTGTTATTGCGCACCCTTGAGCTACACCCATTATAAAAGCTTGGGCAAAACTAATTCTTTCTGAAATGCTTAAATCAATGACGCCAAAACCTGTATCATGTTCTCTATTATTTGACTTTAGTCGCGTTAAAAATAATAAGCCACCAGTTATACAAAGACTTATGCCAACGGCATTTGGAGAATCAAACAAACTTTCAAATATATCTTTTAGTGACAGTCCCATTATTGCTGTCGGTATGCTACCGACTATAATTAATGTCATTAAGCGTACGCTTGAGTTTACTTCTTTATTAATTAGTCCCCTCAACATACCTTGTGAAAGTGATTTTAATATTTTTAAATATACAGTTAATATACTAAGAACGGTTCCAATATGAACCGACACTTCAAAAACAACTCCAGATTCCTTATTGTGAAAAAGTTCTTGAATAATAACAAGATGTCCTGAACTAGAAACAGGCAAAAACTCAGTGAGACCCTGGACGATTCCCAGAACAATAGCTTCAAAGTAATGCAAAAAAACCTCAGTTTATACCCAATATTATTTAAGTTGTTGGCTAGTAATGACTTTATGTTCTCCTGGTTTCAGTGTCAAAGTTCTTTGACCTCGACCTTGTGGTCCTGACCAAGTTAATTGCAGCGCTCCAGAAGGAATGACTTGTTTAAACATGGGTGCAAATCCAACATCTTCTTTATTTACACTAATTTTATACCAAATTGGACTTTTTATGGTCAAATATGCAACATTTGAACTTTCTAGATTGGCTTTTATTGAAGATGAATTTAAAAACAAAAATATGTAAAGAATTGCTTTTCTAAAAAACTGAAAATAATTAAATTTTATTGGCCTTTGAATCAACTGAGTAGATGAGTTGATTTTGCTCACTATGAGTTTTTTTACTTTGTCAGCCAAACTAACTTTCACATTTTTATTGTATTTTAGAGGCTCAAAAAACCTTGCCTTTGTATCTATTTGAACAAGATTTTTGTAAAAAGTTGGCTCGCCACCAAGAAATTTTATTATTTGACCCAAAGAAAAAAGATCAGCTTCAAATCCATAATCTTGTGTTGATAAAACTTCTGGAGCAACAAAGGCCGGTGTATATTTACCATTCGTATTAGCTAAACCATAGTCTATTAACTTAACATCACCATTTGTATCTACAATTATATTGTTCAAACTTAAATCACCATGAGATAGTCCAAATGACTTTAATGCTTTTAAGCCATGGAAAATACTTCCTGCAATGTAACTGACTTCATCTGATGTAAAATTATATTCGCTAACTAGTTTTTTTAGGCTTAAACCCTCTATGTACTCCAAAATAAGTGCTGGTCTTTTTCCATCAATCCACTCCCAGTTGTACACCGATACACAGTATGGAGATTTGACCGATAAAATACTGTTGAACTCACTTACACAATCTTGGATTGAGTTCTTAGAATTAAGAATTTTCATAACCATTATTTGCGACCAAGAAGAGTTCTTATCTGTGCATAAAACTTTGAATACTGTACTGTTTTTGCCCTCATACAAACAATCTAAGAGTTTATAAGTTTTAGGTAATGGTTGAAAATCATTATTCATACCTATTTTTAGGCAATTTTCTTGCCATTTTTTTTACGTATTTTATTTTGTTAAGTTGCGCGGCAATGGCTTTTTTACAATTCTGGCTTAGATTTATATTATCAGAGAGAACTTCTAAAGACTGTTCTTCGCTGAGTTTCTCCACCATTTCTTTACACCTTTGATCTAGTTTTTGCTGACTTGTATATATATTAGTCCGACCGTCAGTAATTTCTTGCGCTTCCAACCAATAACAAGATGTTGGAAATTGCCATTCTTTCCATTGCAATTGGCAAACTTCTATTTTTTCCTCAATTTGAAACATTTTTTGATGAAGCTCAGTATATTCATTTGGATTTTCTACCCCAAACATCAGTTTGTGACGAATATCTACAACAGATTCCGCACAGACTGCTTGTTTAATTAATAAAATAAGAAAAAAAATCATTATTTTTTTCAATTTAATACCTCCATAAATTCGTAAAATACAGGACCTAAAACAATTAATATTAATGCTGGAAACATGCATAGCATAAGTGGAAGAAGCCCCTTATAGGGCAATACTAGGGTTAATTTTTCTAGGTTACGGTGGCACTCTTTAAGAACTAAATTCTCTAATTCTATTAGTTTTTCAACTATAGATACGCCATTGAGCCCCTCATGCAAAAGATCAAAAAGAGTACGTCGATACATAGAATAGCCATCAGGAAACTGCCAATTATTTAAACTATGATCATAGCTATACAACCATGCTGTTAGGTCTTTTGAAAGCTGACAGCTATTTTTGTGGCTGTAATTTTGGAGAGAGTCATAAAGAGATACTCCCTGTTGTAGATCAAACCTCAGATTAATAATTAAATTTAGTGTTGGTGCTATACTTTCCATTTAATTTTTTTACCCAATAATAAAATCCATACGAATCCGGTCAAAAAAAGCGTTAAAGAAATTAAAATAATTTGTTGATTCTTTGAGAAATCATAAAAAGTGATGGTGTAAATGAATGCACAAATATAAATTAGCAACATTATTGCCGCTTGAATTTTTACTCCGAGCAGTGCTTGTCCGGACCTATGTCGAAAAT
>JAGRAE010000086.1 GCA_020435005.1 Bdellovibrionales bacterium | reverse complement strand
CTGACATACATATAAGATTGCGAACGACTAAGTTTTAGGCACTGCACTCCGTATTCAAACAGAGAGTTGTAACCACACCACCGATGGACCATATTGCTTTCTATTAATTGCAATATTTTAATCAATTGCAGTTCTGATTTATTTAAATCGGTGACGGATTGTTCGGCTTTAGTGTGTAGATGACGAAAATCTTTTAAGGTCAAAGATTTTTTGGCTTGTCGTAGATTTTTAAAACTCATAACTGCTCCTTATAAAAAAACACTGCATTGGATATGATTTTCAATCGTTAAAATAGCTTCGGTCGCAAAATCATTTTCAAATCTGGCGATGTTGCGACAGTCGTAAATAATTTTACTCGCAAAAACTTTATACCATAAGTTTTAAAAAGCTTGATTCATAGATGGATCAAGTGATTTATGTTATATTCTAAAAGCTATGAAAACCGCTATAGCGAGGCGTTTTAGAGGCAAATCAACTTTTCAAATGGAGTTGATGGTTTAAGTTTCATACAAGGGAAATATGGGATGCAAAAATATAGTCAAGCACAAAAAATAAAACGGTAAAAAAATAAAAAATAACACAAAACAAAAAAAGATAGACAGCAAAACAATAAGTAACTCTCAATGCCACGACGGCATTGAGAAAGGCCCTAGCAGGATGTAAAGGCTAACATAACTTATCCTGTCTGCTGGAAGTAGTAATTTACCTCCTAAAATAAATATCTAAATGTGTAGTTCATCTTATTCGAAGGACATTTTCTGCCCGGGCAAAATATTTAAAGTAAAACACTTAAAAATTCCTTAACTGAATACCATTGTGCCTAATCGAAAAAATATATAAAGCAATTAGAAAAAGTTTTCTTTACCATATGCCAACAATTTAAACCAAAATATCACTGTCACTTTTGCAATAAAGGCAAGTAATTAACTCTCAATGCCACGACGGCATTGAGAAAGGCCCTGGAGTTTAATGTATAAAAAAGGCATATGTACGGATTGGGAGGAGTCTATTGCGCGTAAATTGGCACTCTGAAACTTAAAGTATTTACAATATTATCCAATAATGAGCTAAATAGTGGTAGAAGGGCATAGATATTGAAAATGGTTTTTATATGGCAGTTAAAGCGCTTTTGACATTTCTAATTATCTCCTATGTTTTTATGGGATTAGCCTATGCTCAAGAAGCCGATACGCAAACAAAGCTACCCAAAGAATCGATAGTACAAAAAACGCATGAAGCTTTGTCTAAAGGAGTGTTCTCACTTTCAAGAAGATTGGATTCAATACTGGGGGCAGAAAGTGTAGAAGATGAAAAATCGACAAGCAGTGTGAAGTTAAGCTATTCCTCTATATTCTTAGAGCGAGATAACCCTAGTTATTTATTTAAAATTAAATCCCGTTTGGTGTTACCTAAAACAGAAAAACGATTTCAATTGGTTTTGCACAACTTGCGCGATGAAGTCAGTGAAGATCGAGTAAAAACAGCTGAAGAAGAAACTCTAGGGGCTGAACAAGACCCTAAGAAAACTGTTAAAGAATCCGATTTCAGTGCGGCACTTCGTTATGTTCACACAGAGCAGAAAAAATTTCGCATACATACTGACGGCGGTGTAAAGTTTAAGATTCCCCTAGACCCTTTTGTTAAGTTGAGAGCCAGAGAAAATATTGAACTTAGCGCTTCAGAATTAGAATTTAAGCAAGGTGCAGAGTGGTTTAAGTCCTCAGGTGTTGCCATTGGTGGTAGCATTAGTTACTTGAAGAAATTAAATCATAGTTTGTTTTTTTCACAGCCCAACGTCGCCCGCTGGACTGAAGAGCTAAAAATCACAGAATTTCAAAACGGAGTCTCTTTCACTCAACTGTTACCATCTGAAAGAAGTTTAAGTTATTACTTTAGTGCTTCTGGATTAAATAAACCAGCGGTAGCCGTTCATAGCTACACATTAGGAATTACATTTCGTACGTGGATGGCTTGGCGTTGGTTAATTTTCGAAGTTACACCTTTTGGTTTTTGGGCAAGAAATAAGAATTTTACTTTTCAGCCTGGGTTTGTCACACGACTTGAAATGACCGTAGGTCACTTTTAAAAATTTGTAGTCTATCCCTTGTAATAAAAGTCCAGCTTTATTGTAAGATCATTTGGTAATTCGGGCAGTTTTGATCTCGGAATAAAAAAAGTCGTGAGTTGAAAGAAGTCTTGAAAGATTTTGTGTTTCTCTGTGGAATCCTTGAGGTATTTAGATCCAGAAGAGCCACCTGTGCCTACTTTTGTGCCCAACATACGTTGAGCCATGAGTGCATGACGATAGCGCCAATAGGTTAAATTCTCATCAATATCTTTTAAGGTACTTAATAGTCTGTAAGGTAAATGCAAAATGGGCATATCGCGATACAAATGTATAAATAGGGCCGCTAAAATGGCTTTATGGCTAAGACGCCAATGTCCCTGCTTTTTACCTAAATTAAATTCACTTTCACTAAATAATCCTGCAAAAATCTTTTGTGACTCCTCCATAATTTTATAATTTCTTGCTTTGGCTTCTTCGTTTAAGAGTGGATTTTCTTTAATCATTTCTGTTTCTAAAACAAACATTTTTTCTACGGCTTGTTTGTAACTAGACCAAAAGTCAAAGCTTGCATCTTGTAAAAAGGGGGTGCGTTCTAACCATTTTTCTACAACTGAAAAAAGGGAGGGCTGAGTTTCAGATTCTTTTAAAGTTTGACTGGATTTATCTTCAAAATGTTCAGTATACCTTACATTGTTATAAACTATGCGGTCTTCAGCTCTTAACCCCATTTTGTTTTCAAATAACTTAAACTGAAAGCTTTGAAAACCAGAAGCGGGTAGTAATAAATCGCGAAACTCTAGAAAATCCATGGGGGTCATGGTTTCTAAAACATCAATTTGCATGTCCATGACCTTTTGAATTTGTTTAATACGCTCAAATCGGCTAACTATTAAGCCCATGTCGTTTTCGTTGATTCGCTCTGAATTCATAATTTTAATGGCAGAATCTATTTCTTTAATAATTTGTTTGAACCAAAGCTCATAGCACTGATGAACAATGATAAATAAATGTTCATCATGAGCAGGTAATTTGACTTGCTCGCTACGCAGGACTTGGCAACCTAAAAGTTGGTCAATTTTTAAATAATCATGATAACTAATTGGTGGCAATTTCATGACTCTCCCCTAAGCTCAAGTATTTTATTAACAAATTCATCTAAGTCTTCACGTTCGGTATCGAAAGACATCATCCAGCGAGCGCTCCAGTCTTTTTCATTCCAAATATAAAAGAAGTGGGAGTTTCTTAAAGGTTTTACCCATTCTTTGGGGAGTTTAACGAAAACAGAATTGGCCTGTACTTTCTGAAAAACTTTAACTTCTGGTATGCTAGCTACTTTTTCAGCTAAATAACTAGCGAGCTCACATTCTTTTTGTGAGATTTTTCGCCATAAGTCTCGATCAAGTAAAGCTTTAAATTGAGTTGATAAAAAGCGCATTTTTGAAGGTAATTGTAAGCATTGTTTTCTGTAAAACTTTAAATCTCTAATTTTGTCTTTACTAAAAACAATAACAGCTTCACCGTACAGCAAGCCATTCTTTGTTCCGCCAAATGAAAGCACATCTACACCAATATCTTGAGTGAGTTCTTTAAAACTTTTATTCAGTTGATGTGCGGCATGAATAAAACGTGCTCCATCAATATGAAAGTATAGCGAGTTCTCTTTACAGAACTGTGATAGTGCTTTCATTTCCTCATAACTATAGAGAGTGCCTAATTCTGTAGGTTGAGTGATGGATACCATTTTGGGTTGAGAATAATGTTGATCACCTAAGCGAATCAATGCTTCTCGACATTGGTCGACAGTAATTTTGCCTTCCGGGGAGGGTAGGGGGATTAATTTACAACCACTAATGGCCTCAGGTGCCCCACACTCATCTAAGTTGAGGTGTGAATCAGCTGCACACAATACGGATTCGAAGGATTTCAAAAAACATTTAATAGAAAGTACGTTGGCCGCGGTGCCATTAAAAACAAAAAATGTTTCGGCTTTTTCTCCAAAGTGAGATTTAAAAATCTTGTAAACCTCTTCTGTTAGTTCATCTGTGCCATAACTTGGACTATGACCATAGTTAGTTTGAATCAAAGCCTCTAAAATTTCAGGATGAATTCCAGAGTGGTTATCGCTTCCTAAACTTTTAACCATACTGCAAATACCTGTAAATAATTTGAGCAGCTAGCTTGCTAGTGCGGTCATCACTGTCTAAAGGTGGAGACACTTCATAAATTCCTAAGCTTCTAATATCTAAATTTTCTAACAAAAAAGAAAATACAAGCTGAAAGTCGTTAGCTGTTAATCCCATGGGCCACGACTGGGAACAACCCATAGCATAACTGGCAGAAAAAACATCAATATCAAGGCTTATAAAGGTTGGGCGTTTAGAATGTTTTAGTTCTTCTAAGAAGTTGCAAATGTTATTTAGTGGAGTAGATGAAGAATTATAAATTTGAGAATAGTTTAAAACTTTCGCTCCCATTTCAAAGCACCATTTTTTGTGATTTATTGAATTGCATTCGTCTTGAATGCCAATTTCATAAAAATCAAAATTGGGAAATTCACTTAACAACCTATAAAAAGGGGTACCACTGGTAAGTCCCTTATCTAAAGGTCTCACATCTAAATGTGCATCGAAATTTATAACGACTGGTTTTTTTTCAGAATAAGCCTTTAAAAAAGCGGCACCATCAGGATAACCAAAGTCGTGACCACCACCCAAACCAATCCACTTTTTATTTTGTTTTAAAAATGAATAGCCCACTTGAAGTACTTCTTTATGTCTTTCTTCTAAATTTCCTTCTTCTATATTTAAATTGCCTATATCGTAGTAAATGGGAAACTCGTTAGCTGGCCTATCGACCGTCATTCTTGAAAGTCTGTTTCGTATAGCATTAGGGCCTTCAGCGGCACCGGGACGTCCTCCGTTTAACTTTATTCCTTCATCGTCAGGGTAACCTGCTAAAATAAACTCACAATCATGGGGTTTTTTATTAAATAATAAATCGCCAATACGAAGATCGTTGGGGTCATTTCTTCTGTAAATTACATTTTCAGGACAAGGTTTGAAACTCATGAATATAACCTTTATTGAATTCGATGAAGGTGAAAAACTTCCTCGCCGTATTCTGGAACTTTAGGGTAAATTTTTAGTTCTGCTTGATTAAAATTAACTCTAATTGTACCCACCCGAGTCTCTTCTTCATTGGTAAGTATTATGGACCAGCTATCATTACTTCCAGGATAGATTGTATAAGAGTAAATTGTAGGGGCTGCAGAGGAGCCAATAGATGGCCTATCTATCGTAAGCTCGTTGGGAAATGAAAATTTAAAAAAATGCCACAGATGGCTCTGCCAAGTCCCTTGCAAACTATAAATCTGGATATTTTCAAATAGTGTTACAAACACGCAATCTTTTCTTGTTGTTCCTTGAAAATGTAGAACATCACCTAAATTTAGACGCAAAATATCATCAAAAATGGCTGGATTAGAAGTTGTTAGGTTCATTATTCTTTTATCGCTGAGCTCTATTTGTAGTTGTGGCTCAACATTTACGATAACTCCACTGTAGGCTTCAAATGCGAAAGCCTTTGTAGGAATATAAAATAATAAAAGCGTTAGAATAAAATCTCTCATTAAGTCTTTAATTTTTATTTGTAATGTTAAAATAAGTCCATATATTATGAGTCCATGTCACAAATAAAATGTTCAAGAAGAATTACAGCCACCAAAACACAAGTTTTTGACTACATGCTTTCACCAGAAAATTGGCCTGATTTACTGCGTCAGGACATAGAGGTAGAGGTAAAAGTAGCTCCTGAAGACTTAAAAGAAGGAAATGTATACAAACTTAATATGACACGCTTTGGTTTTTCACAACCTGTTGAGTTGAACATTTTAAACTGTATAAACAAATCATCAGTAACATACAAACAGACTCATGGTTTATTCTCTCGCTGGGTCCACACCCAAACTTTTGAAGATCTTGAGGGTGGAGAAACACTAGTGACTGATATCGTTGAGTATCAGCTACCTTTAGGTTTGTTGGGGTATTTATTAGATGATCTACTAATAAGACAAGATATGAAAAACATACTTGAGCGTCGTTTAGATACGGTCGTTTCTCATTTTTCATAAAAGATGACTGCTTAAGAGCAGTCATCTCTAAAGCTAATTTAAAAATTTGAGCTTACAAAGTCCCAATTAACAAGTTTCCAAAATGCTTCAACGTAATTGGGGCGAGCATTTCTGTAATCAATGTAATAAGCATGTTCCCAAACGTCACAAGTTAACAGAGGTGTTTTGCCTTCTGTCATAGGGTTTTCGGCATTGGATGTTTTTAGAATCTCAAGTCGGCCCTGAGCATCTTTAACCAACCACGCCCAGCCTGAACCAAATTGTGTAGCTGCCGCTTCGCTGAATTGCTTTTTAAAGTCATCAAAAGAGCCAAATGTATTTTTGATAGCATCAGCTAAAGGTCCTGTAGGCTCTCCTCCACCATTGGGTTTTAAACAATTCCAATAGAAAGTGTGATTCCACACTTGAGCTGCATTGTTAAAAATTCCACCACTTTGTGTTTTTATTAACTCTTCAAGAGATTTGCTTTGTAGGTCAGTGCCTTCAGTTAAAGCATTTAACTTAGTTACATAAGCGTTGTGGTGTTTGCCATAGTGATATTCAATGGTTTCGGGTGAAATATGTGGGGCCAGGGCATCATTTGAATATGGTAAATCTGGTAATGTAAAGGCCATACTATTCTCCTTTAATGGGTTAAGTTTTACTATGTTGATATTTAAATCTGTATTTGTAAAGTGAAGTTGCGCTATTTCAACAAATGCCCTTTTTTTAAGGCATCTTGCAATGCTTTCATCATATCAAGGGGATGCAGCCCCATACTGTCAATAATCATGAATTTAAGCGCCTCACTGGGAGCTTTATTTTCAAGATTAATTAAACGGTCATAGGTGTTAGCGACCCCTACAATTTGTGCATAGGGATCGATTTGTCGTTCAACAAGCTTTTGAGGAAAGCCAGAGCCATCAATGAATTCTTCATGTTCGTGAATAATATTGAGAACAATCCCATCGATATGTTGCAGGCTACGAATTCGTTCGATTCCCAATTGGGGGTGACATTTATAATTTTTTAATTCTTCTTTGCTAAATTTCAATCGAGAAGTTTGTAGTGGTAGGTCTATCCCTTGACACCCGATATCATGTATAAGTGCGCCTAAAACAAGTAGATCTAATCTTTTAAACTCTAGTTCAGGTCGTTGAAAATGTTCAGTTATGGACAAAGCTAATGCAGCTACATTTACACCGTGCTGACTTATGCTGAAGTCTTCATTTTTAATACTCAATAAACACTTCAAAGCTAATTCATTTTTTCTGATAAATTCTGAAAAGCGTTGTCCACTGTTGACCCCCATAATGTAAAACTGTTCATCTTCGGGGTTTTCCATAATTTCTTCAGCTATGGCTTGTTGATGTCCTTGAATAACCAAAACTTTAGATAATAAATCTTTGTTGGAATGGGCGTCGAAAGCCTCATCGACATTTTCTCTTAAATATTTTTCATATTTAGGGCGATCTTTTTCGAGAATAAATAATCGATTTAATTTTTTTGCTTTCAAGCGTTCGAGGCGTTCACCTTCAAAACTATCTCCATTGCGACAATAAAGAATATGTCTATCGCCTATTTTTATATAGGCACTAAAAGGAATGGGACGTTCTCCTCTTAAAGTACTTACGCGTATGGGTTGAAAATTTAAGTCTATAGAGAGTGGATCATTGTTGTTCATTCAGTTATTCTATCAGGATTTTCAAATTCTGCTAGTGCCCAATGGGAAACTTCACCAAGAGTAGGGTGGTTAAGATATTGGCAAATATTTTTCTTTAACTGAGTTAAGCCAAAATTGCCAGCAATGATAATAGCATTCTTTTTTAAACCAACAGGTCCAGTCCTTAGTAGTGGTGATCCTTTTAATTTTTTTTTGAGTTGATGGTTACTTTCTTGAAGTAACCAATGCAAATCATCTACTAACTGGTTTACATTAGGCTTGTTATTAATATTTTTTGTGAGTTTAAAGTTTTTTATATTCCATGGACAAACGTCTTGACAGATGTCGCATCCAAAAAGCCAGTTGGTGAAATTATTAATTATACTTTTTGGCGGAGTTTTTCTAGTCTCTATAGTCCAATAGGAAATGCATTTATTGGCATCAATTTTTTTACCCTCTTCAATAGCCATTGTGGGGCAGGCATCTATGCATTTGGTACAGCTCCCACAAAGATCGTGATGGAGGTCTTTGCGTGCTTGAAGCTCAAGGCTGGTTACAATTTCTCCTAGAAAATGAAAACTACCGTAGTCTTTGTTAATTAAACAACTATTTTTACCAAACCAACCTAAACCGCTCTCATAGGCCCAGTTACGCTCCATTATAGGGGCAGAATCTGTCATCGCTACAAAATCCTCTCCGGGAAATTGAGATTTTAATTCTTTACATAAATCATCAAGTTTTTGCAGAAACCAGTGATGGTAATCATGACCTTGAGCGTACTTTGCAATCTGCACTTCATTGAGGGGGAGCGGGTTATGAGATGACGGATGGGGAATATAATTTTGCGCAATTACTATAACACTTTTAGCTGAAGGCCATTGTGTTTGAGGTTTTGCTTTTATGGCTAAGTGCTTTTCAAGATACGTCATTTCAGCGTTTAAGCCTTGCTTGAGCCAATCTTTGTAAATCAATATAGAGAGTGGTCTTTTTAATTGAGTATAGGAGAAATTTGTAAACTCAAATCTTTTGATAGTTTCTTCTAAACGTGTAATTATACTACTTATCATGACATTAAATCTCTCACTATTGCGTAAACATTCTCAATGGCCTTTGGTCAAGGAGATTCTAATAAAGTTAAATGATAAGGGCTTTAAAGCTTATATTGCCGGGGGAGCTGTTAGAGATTTGTTGTTGGGAAAAGAGCCAGGAGATATAGACATTGCCACATCGGCTCCGCCTGAATTTAGTGAAGAAAATTTTGCTAAAACTCTTAATGTAGGTAAGGCTTTTGGTACTGTAATTGTTGTAGATAAAGGGTTTCAAGTGGAAGTTACGACATTTCGCAAAGATGGCCCTTACAAAGATGGACGTCATCCCAGTTATGTTGAATTCAGCGATGAGAAAGAAGATGCAGCCAGAAGAGATTTTACCATTAACTCCATGTTTTTGGAGCCATTTTCAGAAATTATAATTGATTTTTTTAATGGTCAAAAAGACTTAGAGAATAAAATAATTAGAACAGTTGGCGAACCAAAACTTCGTTTTAAGGAAGATAAACTGCGCATGTTGCGGGCTTTTCGTTTCGCTTCACAGTTGGATTATAAAATTGATGAAAATACATATCAGGCTATTTCTGAAATGGTTTGTTCCATCTATCACGTTTCTAAGGAAAGAGTTATAAATGAGTTAGAAAAAATGAGTTTAGGATGTGCTTCATGCAGGTCTTGGCATGAGTTCTTGAAATCAGGTTTATGGTCTGCACTCAATGAAATCAAAAGAGAAATTGAATTACCTAAAAGTTCTGATTTTGAAGAGTTTGGAGCTAATGATTTGTTGTCGTACTATGCTTTTTTGACTTATTGGCACAATGAATATCGACAGCTAGATTTATTGCGAAAGGTAGGGGATTGGCCCTTTTCTAAAAAATTTAAAACTCAATTAACTAAAGTGATGCAAAGTTACTTTGTTTTGAATTCTGATTCAGCATTTTTTAAAAAAGCATTGGCTTTCGATAGTCCCCAAGGGACCTTGGCTTTGGATCTTTGGAAGTTTGATGTCGTAAAAAATCGTAGACAAACACAAGATTTGGATGATTTTATTCAATTGTTTCTTATCATCTCAGATAAATCTGGACAGCTGCCACGACCACTTCTTCAAGGTAACGATTTGATGGCTTTAGGCATGAAGCCAAGTCCAGAATTCCAAAAAGTTTTAGAAAAAGCTTATGAGCTACAAGTGATGAACAAAATAAACTCTAAAGATAGATTAATAAAAATTATTGCAAATGAAGTATAGCAAAGCTGGCATTTAATTTGCTAAAAAAAATTTATGGTCTTTTTTAGGTGGTCTGCGACGTATACGTGTATATTTATTGTATTATTTTCAATGCCCTGTAATCTTTGGGCCACATGCAACTTACAATTAAGTGATTTTCAAATATTAATGCGTGAGAAAAGTCAAAGCCACCCCTCTCCACATGTAGTAATTGATGGTTTAAAAGTACCCCTTTATTTTCTCAGACCCGCTCAAAATGCAGCGCTTGAGAAAATGTTGTCTTACCCACAATTGCAATTGCAAAGTGGTGATCAGGTCCTTGAGATTGGCTATGGTCACCCGAGTCTGTTGTTAGCTTTAGCTTACTCATACAATAATATGGCACTGGGGTGGCATGGCAGTGAAGTGAGTGAAGCGCCAATGACTTGGTCGTCATGGTTGCCTTTGTTACAAATGAATATTCAATTGATGACCCCTCATGAATTGAGTGAGTACCAGTCACATTTTAAACTTATATATGCCGTGGATGTTTTTAAAGATCAAAAAGATGTAAAAATGGGCAAGCCTTTAGCTTTAAATAAGTATGAATTATTAAGAAAATTCCAAGAGGCTTATAAGTTATTAGCTCCTGGTGGTCGGTTATTAATTGTGAATGACTTTATAAGTGAAATTCCATTAACTCGGGTTGATATAGAAGATATTGGCTTTGAGGTTGAGCTGTGGAAGGAATTCACAGATGAGTTGCTTTATACATTTAAGGATATTCGCCAACTTTTTGCATTGAGAAAAGATAAGGGTGATAATTATGGAGTCACCTACACTTATATATTCAAAAAATAATTCAAATTAAAAATTAGAAGTTTTTTAGTGATTCTTTTTTGAAGAGCTACCAGCTTTTGTGCCGGTATGATTTTTCCAGTTGTATTCGGGGGAGCTGGTGTAACGTTTCTGCCAAGCCTCCCATTTTTGTTTTGGCAACTTGTGGCGAACAGTTCCATCTTCAGCAAATATGTCAGCGGGTTTACCGCCTATAAAATGAAGTAATTTTTCAAACATGCATTTAAGTTAGCAGGCAAACTAATGCCAGTCAATTATTGTGGGTTGATCATCGGTGGCGCTAAAAGTCAATTCGCCAATTGTTTCTGTTGGGTCGAGTTCACCATCGTTATCCATATCTAAAAAAGCGCAGGCTCGGTAGCTGGTGTTCTTCATGTAAAAGGCCTCCTGATTTTCTGTATCGCGCCAATCTATGATTTCAGCCTCCAGTTCTCCGCTAAAGTTTGTAGCTGCTGAGCCACTAAAATCAAAGAATAAGTAAAAAACATTAGAGCGAGCTTTTAAGAGTTCAGTTTCACAGTCTAGGGTAGTATCTGACAATAATCCAACGTAAACGATCTTACCAGATGACCCAGAGACGCAATCTACAGATGAAGCTTGATGGCAACTAATTGCAACAGGTGGAATTCTTATTTCGTAATTTGGGTCATTTTCCCCAGAGCAGGAGATAAGAAACCATGCAATAAAGAGTGTTGCGAAAATGTAAAATGCAAAATTACGCATATTACATTATATCGTATTTTAAATAGACATGCTAAAAATTTAAGAACAAGATGTTTTATTAACACAAGATTCAATCATAAGATCAGCCTGATCATCGCCTGGCAACTGTCCTCTTTGTTGTTCGAAAATTTCAAGTTGAGCCTCAAAGCACGCATCTGTGGTCATTTTTCTGGCCATATGAGCGTCCGCTGAAGAGTGTTTAAATTGACCGCCATAACTACAAGTTACTTTTTTGCTAGCGGTATTTCTGGCTGCAGCTAAACTCTGGTGGGCCGATCCTATTAATAATAGTGCTAAAATTAAAGCTAAGATGGGTATAAACCATTTCATTTGTAATTCCTCCGTATAAAAACACTGACCGTCAGCGGTCCCTTGTAATCTAAAAAGCAAGTGTCAGGCCAATTTATGTTTAATTTGTGCTATTAACTATATGAAATCACATGTATTATTTGAAATCGCCAAGAAGTTGCTTGCCATGCCGATTGAAAAGCGCAAAATTGTCATGGGAGTGTATAGAAGTGTTATTTGAAAAAGTGGAAAGAATAATACTCGGTGAAACTTTTAAATCACCTTTAGAAGCTGTCAATTGTCAGTCGTGTCAGATGGCAATAAAAGGAATTTATTTAGAAGCATTAAAATGTTGCACCTATCACCCTTTTTTGCCGAATTACATGGTAGGGGGAATTTTAGATGGCTCTAAAGATGGGGCAAAAATAATTAAAGATAAGATTGAGAAAAAAATCTTTGTTTTGCCATTAGGAGTGTTACCGAGTTGGGCTTATCGTCAAGAACATAAATTTTTAAATGCCAACGAATATGGTAGAAATAAAGACTTGCTATGCCCCTTTTTTAATTCATTAGAGGGGAGTTGTAAAATTTGGACATTTCGTTCAAGCGTCTGTCGATCATTTTATTGTGAAAGTTCATGGGGAAAAGAGGGGCTTAAGTATTGGGAACTTTACAATGAAGCTCATCACTACGTAGAAATGGCTTTGACACAGGAGTGTTTATTGCAATTTGGCTTTGAGTGGCAGGAAATTGAAAATCAGTTGGACTACTTAGAGGCACCGGCTCATCAATTAAATCCATTAAATAAACTTTCAAAAAAAATAGATGAAGAGTTATGGCAACACAAAATCCAAGATAAGATTGAATTTTTTAGGGATTGTTACAATTATGTGAGTTCTTTGAGCCAGAGTAAGTTAATAGCACTTTTGGAAAAAGAGGGGTTAGATAAATTTACAGAGCTTAAAGAATGGTGTAATGAGTACTTATGATAGAGCAAAAACAACAAGAAATTATCGATGAGTTTATGGGAATCTCCAACTGGGAAGAGCGCTATAAAAAGATCATTGCTATTGGCAAGGAGCACAACGATATAGACGATAAATATAAAACTGATGAAAATCGAGTTAAGGGCTGTCAATCTATTGTTTGGATGTTTGCTGAGCTTGATCAGAATGGTAAATTTGTATTGCATGCAGATAGTGATGCAATGATTGTTCGCGGCTTAGTTTCGTTATTGGTAAAATTATATACAGGGGCTACCCCACAAGAAGTTTTAAAGTCAGAGCCTCACTTTATTAAAGATATTGGTTTAAATGAACACTTGTCACAAACTCGAACCAGTGGCCTGGTGGCGATGATTAAACAAATAAAGATGTACGCCTTGGCTTACTCAATGAAGCGATAAATAGAATCGTTAAAAATCATGTTAAAACACTATGACCGCCTAAACATGTTCAATAATTTTACAAAACTTTGTTGTCCGCTGGTGAGTATTGTCCCGGGACACTTTCCTTAATGTGATTCTAATATTTATAATATTAATTAGTTTACAATTGAGATCTATAAAATTAATTAGTTTATATTTGAGATCAAGAATTTTTGTTCTCTGGTCTTCTTTAACTGCTCCCGCTAATTGCGGATTGGGAATTCTCACGCCTCGTTAAAATCCGCAATATTAAGTAGATTTTGCACTTGTTATGGACGTCTCGATTCTTTGTTTTGCGAAGTAACGCTCGAATCACTAAAGTATAGATTAAAAAGGTATTTGGAGAACGTAATAGCAAGATATATCCGCAATTAAATAGAGTAGTTCTCCAGTCTTTAAACT
Source organism: Bdellovibrionales bacterium (assembly GCA_020435005.1). Classification (GTDB taxonomy): domain Bacteria; phylum Bdellovibrionota; class Bdellovibrionia; order Bdellovibrionales; family UBA1609; genus JACKAN01. The sequence continues at coordinate 88 of JAGRAE010000086.1, read as the reverse complement.
TTTACATTTTACCTGCAGAAACCAATTAGCTATTGTCTATTCAATGATTTAAAGAAGCTAAATTGTGTCCCGGGACACTTTCCTTAAT
>JAGRAE010000085.1 GCA_020435005.1 Bdellovibrionales bacterium | reverse complement strand
CCGAGCAAAGAAAAATGTTTTAACTTTTTAAGTAACTTAAGTGAATCAGAAAATACAATTTTTCTTTTTGATGGACATTATTTACCAGGCTTATCTGATAGATTTCTAAAAAGTAAAAATTTAAAAGTAATAGATCAAAGCGAATCAGATTTTGCACATAAACTCAATGTTTTTGAAGAGTATATGATTGGCCCGGAAGATGTTCTACGGTCTATAAATTCCGCTTACTCAACAAATTTTTTAATTATGCAGTTTAATGGTGAAAACGATGAGCCGCTACTAAAGGTAAAAAACATTGAGATTAATGAATCTCAAGATTACTTATTTTCTACTCCTAGAATTTTGATAGACGTTCAAGCGGGAGCAACTCAGATAGAATTTTTATTTTCTTCTAAGAATACATATTTTTCTAATGTTGTTCTTGATGTTTTTATCGGAACGAATTGCCAACTAAACTTATCTCTTTTATTAGAGCCCAACGAAAATAAAAGTCTTTTTGTTTCTAATAGAGTGCATATGGAAGAAAATGGTAAGCTCAATACGACGAGTCTCTTATTTGGATCAGAATTAACTAGACTTGAACAGGAGGTTTTTGCCGAAGGTGAGAATACTTTTTCAAATCTTGCTTGCGCATATGTATGTGGTGGACATCAGCAAGTAGATGTAAGAAGTATTATAAATCATGATTCACCAAAAGGTAAAAGTCATCAGCTCATTAAGGGAATTCTTGATGAAAAAAGTCGCGCAACAGTAAATGGAAGAATATTTATCCATGAAGGAGCTCAAAAAGTAGATGCAAATCTTTTAAATAATAATCTATTGCTCTGTGAAAGTGCTGAGGTAAATACAAAGCCCGAATTAGAAGTTGAGGCGGATGATGTTAAAGCCGCTCATGGAGCTACCGTCGGACAACTCAACAAGGAGGAATTGTTTTATTTAGAGTCGAGAGCTATCAATAAAGATTTAGCAAAAAGATTATTGTTAAAAGGTTTTATGGTAGATTCTTTAAATCCAGGAAATTTGCATCAAGACAGTCAACTCCTTAATGCTTTTGAGGTTTACTTTGATAGAAAGTATTAAAAGTAACTTTCCACAGTCAACACTAGAAATAGAGGGAAATAGACTTGTTTATTTAGACAGTGCCGCTACAACCCTTAAGGCTAAAAGTGTAATAGATCGCCTATCAAAATTTTATTTATATGAATCAGCAAACGTTCATCGAGGTGCCCACGTACTAAGTGATCGGGCTACAAGTTTATATGAACAGTCTCGTACAGATGTTAAGAACTTTATCAACGCCAATAGCCCCAATGAAATAGTTTTTACTCGTGGCACTACAGAAGCGATAAATATAGTAGCAAGAGGTTTAAAGTCAGTATTAACAAAAGGTAGTAAAATATTACTAACTGAATTAGAGCATCATTCTAATATAGTGCCGTGGCAAATTATCTGCCAAGAATTAGACGATGTAAAAATTGAATATGTAAAGATTGACAAAAATGGTGATTTAAATCTTGAAGATCTTAAAGAGAAAATCTGCGAAAAAACTAAAATACTAAGTTTTACTGCTTGTAGTAATGTCTTAGGCACGATCAACCCTGTAAAAAAAATCTGTGCAATTGCAAAGCAAAATAATATTATTACAGTTGTAGATGCAGCTCAATGGGTCGCAGCAAGACCTACTGACGTGCAAGATTTAGACTGTGATTATTTAGCTTTTTCTGGACATAAAATATTTGCACCATTTGGCATAGGTGTTCTATATGGCAAATATGAACTTTTAAACAGCATGCCTCCATATCAAGGTGGGGGGTCAATGATTAATCATGTAGATCATAATAAGAGCACATACCTTGAAGCGCCTTTTCGTTTTGAAGCAGGTACTCCAAATGTAGGTGGAGCTATAGCTTTAGCTGAGGCTTTAAACTATGTAAAATCAATTGGATTTAATAACATTTTGGATTTAGAAAGTAAGTTGATGACAAAAACATTAGACCAACTTTTAAATATCGAAGGTCTAAAAGTATTTGGAGCTCCTAATGAGCGATCAAATATAATTTCATTTTCAATTGATGGGGCTCACCATTCCGATATTGGTACTTTATTAGATAAACAGGGAATAGCAATCCGTACGGGACATCACTGTTGTCAATTGCTAATGAAAAAGTTAAACGTTACTGGAACAGCCAGAATAGCGTTTTCCATTTATAATGATGAATTTGATATTGATGCTTTTATTAAAGCACTTAATAAGGTTAGGGAGTTTATTTAGTGAAAACAAGTTATTCGTCAGAGGATGTATTAGTAAGAGCTCAAGACACTCCAAATCCTTATGCCATTAAATTTGTTGTTAATCATGCTTTAAAAGAAGTGGGCAAAGCCACTTTTAATTCTCCAGAAGAATGTAGGGACTTGCCACTCATTGAAGGGTTATTGAATCTTAAGGGTGTCAAACAAGTTTATGTTTTTGAAAATACAGCAACGATTACACACGACGGAAGTGTCTCTAACGAAGATCTAAAGGATTGCGTGACGGCTGTTTTAAAAACAAGAATACCTGTTCACAATGCTGATTTTCAGTCTGAAGAAGAGAGAAGCTCAGAAGGTACCACCTCAGTGCAGGGGAGGAAAGAACATGAAAACCCTTTTCTCAATGATGTAGAAGAAATTCTCGACCGAACGATTAGACCTGGCCTCCAAGCTGATGGTGGCGATATAGAAATTATTAGCTATAAAGATTACGAACTTAAGATTTTGTATCAAGGTGCCTGTGGTGGATGTCCTAGTGCAATGATGGGTACTCTAGATGCAATTCAAAATATATTAAGGTCCGAACTTGAAATGCCCGACCTCTACGTGATTCCAATTTAATGCTAAAAATTTTAAAATGGAACTATATGGTAATTGTATTGAGTTTATTAATAATTTCTGTTGGAACTTTATTTGCCATTCCCTGCACATTGCTTTTTAAATGGTTCATATTAGTAGTACCCATAACTGCGCAGCTTACTCCAGGCTGACTTAATACATACTGAAGTGCTATGTTATGTGGAGATACACCCTCTATAGTATTCATAAAATTTAATTTTCTAGCTCTAATATATGTTGTTCTATAGTTCTTTATCACACGAAGTAAATACCAGAGTTTACGGAGACTGGAAATTCTAAAAAGTTCTGAGTTATAAGTGGAGTGCGCCATCGGTGATTTAATTAAAACGCCGACTCCCAAGGTGTGGGCTCGCTCAATAGTTTCCTTGTTTTCACGATTGACAACATTGAAGGTCGTCATAAAAACATCTAATACATTAGTATCCAATGATCGTTTTAAGACTTCTCCATCTGAGGACACGCCTACAAACCGAGCCTTACCAGATTTTTTAATGTTGACTAGAATTTCCCACATTTCATCATTTAAATCTGATAAAAAAGGGCTGTGATACTGTAATAGATCAACATAATCTGTGCCTAACTTCTTTAAAGATTGATCAATATTTTTCATAATGGCTGTTTTAGAAAAGTCTTTATAAAGCTTTCCGTTTTCTGCTATTTGTGATCCAGCTTTAGTTCCTATAATGAGTTTATCTCGATTTAAATTTTTTAAAGCTTTGCCTAATCTAATTTCTGCATTCCCTTTGCAGTAAGAGGAACCTGTATCAAAAAAGTTAACACCTAGGTCAACAGCTGCATGAACAAAGCTAATAGCATCTTTTTCAGAGACTAATGGTGTGCCCCAAACTCCTCCACAACCATAACCAAGAACTGAGATTTCTAAGCCTGTTTTTCCTAATGTGCGTTTTTCAATATTCATTTTTTAGAGTTCCTTACTACGTTAAGATATACCTGCTGGTGGCTAATCTAGCTCAGACTCTAAAAAAAATAAAGTTCAATAAATTAAAGAGTGCTATTTTCCGATATATTCTAAGTTTCTTTTAACAAGATTTGCTTTGGCCTCATTTATTTCTTCTTCTGCTGTAGTGTTAAATTGATCCACAGCACTTAGAATCTGTTTGCCATAGGGGGCAGAAGCCGTAACATGAATTTGTTGATTGTCTTCAGAATAACTCTTTAACGTTAAGCGAACAGTTTTCACTTCACCTGATTCTAATTGTGAGAAGGTATGCATAAGTTCACCACTTAAAACCTCAAGATATTCCGGTAAATTCCAAACAACCTTCACATCATGCGTGTCCACACTTGTAGAAATTTTAGCAGTTATTTCAAATTCATCTCCCGCATAGATTTTTCCAATAAGTTCTTTTTCAATAGAAATTGAAATTGGTGGTTTTATTTTTTGATGCACTGATAATTTTTCGTGAAGCTTTTTAAATTGTTGTTTTTGAATGCTGGCAGGATTTCTATCTGAAAACTCCTCCAAATGACTTGTAAATTGTGCGAGGGCTACTACTATGCCAAAAGCCACAACGGATACGAAAATAAGAATTGGAGTTGTATTTTTTGATTCTATAGACTTACGTTTTTTGGACATAGCTGACCACTCCCATTGCTTAATTTAAATGTTGTTGTATTTCCAATACCACCAAGAGCATAAACATTGATTAAATAGTCACCAGCTGGCTGTGAGCCTAAACTGACAGTTACAGCTTCAACATCACCACTAGTGCCATTAGGGGAGTTGGTATTATAGCCGATCACCCCATTAGCGTAGCCGAAAGGACCTTCATCATTATAAACATAAACATCCAAGTTAGCTTCAGTGCCAGATACGGTTGTATAATTGAGTGTGATCGTTAAGTTCCCGCCACCATGTTGGATATAAAAGAATTCATTGTTTCGATATAAATTTGATTCTGTATAATCTTTTGATTCTGCCTTTGGTGAAATCGTGAAGTTTTGACCAGAACAATTACTTGCGCCATTAGCTATGGTATCAATGAGATAAGCATATTCTTTTCGAAGCTCACGATTATTGCTTGTATCATCAACCATGCCATGGCGAACACGAAGCTTAGTCCAATCATCCCCACCGGCTGCATGTTCTACTAGGTTGAACAGACCAATGTCTCTAAAACTAGTACTACTGCTTTTAAAACCAGAACTAGAGGTTAAGCTATTCCAAATTTCATTAAACATCCCTGTGATGTTGTCAAATTTTGTGCCACCACTTCCATCAGCATCTTTAACCCAGGCTGAACCATTGTAGAAAATGTAATCCCCAATTGAAAATGTTTGGGAACCTGAACCAAGATCTTGAGTTCCGCCTATACTTACCCGATAAGCAGCACCTTCTCGCCCACTAGAATCATTTAATGTTGGAGAGTTGTTTAATGCATTCCAATTTCCTTCAATGTCTGTTTCATCAGGGGTATCGTCTATTGCATCGTAAAGATATCTTGTTATAGCAAATTCTCTAAATGTCCCTTCACCATTTTCGTTAGCCTCGTCACAAATAATACAGCCTTCATAAGATTCAACGTCAACGAATATTCCAAGTTGAGTACTGCCATCACTATTGCCCGTAGTGTCAACATAATTGGCGTCATTAGTGGAACCACTAATATAAGTTCTAACTGCAGCATTTAAAAAATTGGCAAAACCTTCGCTCCAGGCTAAGCGTGCATCGATTTGGCTGTTGCCATAATGAGCACCGCCAGGAGAGTTAGAAACTGAATAGTTATCCTCTAAGAAATGGCCATATTCGTGAACAATTATTGAATTATCAAAATGATCTGTATCAGTATAATCGGTATCACCATTGACTCCGCCTAAAATAAACAGTCTATCAAAACCTGGATAATAAAAACTAACTGGCCCTGAATTTACATAATCTCCGGGATTAAAACCGGCTTTCCAGTAAGCTTGAACTTTACTAGCAACAAAATTATTGTTGAGTTCAGAACGGATATATTCATTAACATTTAAGATCTGATCATAAATATTAAAAGCTCCACCTAGAATATCACCATTGGCTTGGGCGGTAAGTGCAATTGACTGATTAGAGTTGGCTGTCACTGTTCCTGTTAAGCTATAGACTGTGTTTGTCTCAGGAGAATTTAAAACAGATACATTTAATTTTGAGTTTTGAGCTCTTGCCATCACATGTATAGTGAACGTGTCAGATCCCTGAGGCAGCGTAAAACTAAAATTTCCATTAACATCTGTTTCTGCACATTGAACAGCATTACCTCCGCTATTTAAAACTCTAATTTCTGCAAAGCGAATCGGTAATGGATTATTTGTATCAGGTGCGCCAAGGCCGGCACTTATTCCGCTAGTAACAACTTTTCTAACAACAAATTTAGCATTTCCGGTTATAGTGATACTGCTTGAATAAGTGATGATGTCGTCACAATATTGAGGCTCAGCAGGACCTTGATACTCAGGACTTATCCGACTGTCGGCTTCTTGTGCAGGTTTAGACTTTGACTCTGAACACCCAGTATTTAATACAGTTATCAATACAAATGAAATAGTCAAAATGATGAATTTAGACAATGGTACCCTACCTTTTAGCTTTCAAGACTTATCGGCAGGGGGAACTTAGGTCTGTAGACTTTTATCCAAAAAATATTGTATCAAATTGATACAATATTTTTCTTGTCATAGACTTAGGTATAGTAAGAGAATAGCTAGATGGAAAAAGGATTTAATACAGATATAGAACTGAGTGGTAAAAAGTATCATGTACAGACGGAGGACTGGGGTCGAAATAATCCTTTTTTCGTTAGCCGTGTCTATCATGGTGGCGCAGTACTCAAGAGTGTTAAAATTTCTTACTTAGACATTTTGCCAAGAGGCTACGAATCTGGGCCTAAAGCTATTCGTCTAGCTTTAGAATTACAGCATAAAAAAATTCTAGACCTTTTGGTTTCTGGTCATCTTTTGTAACTCCTTATACAATGAAAGAATGATTGAATTTTCACATGTTTATAAAACTTATCCAGGCCCTGTTCAAGCTTTAAAGAATATAAATTTAAAAATTGAAAAGGGAGAGTTCGTTTTTTTAACAGGCCCCAGTGGTGCTGGTAAAACCACACTTTTTAAAGTGATGTCCGCTTATTTAAAACCCAGCTCTGGAAATATAAAAGTTGCAGGTTATGACCTCAACAAAATTAAATCAAATGAGATTCCTTTTTTTCGCAGAAGAATTGGTGTTGTATACCAAGATTTTAAACTTTTAAAAGACAGAACTGTATATGAGAATATTTCTTTACCTCTTGAAATAAGAGGGGATAAAAACTCTTACATATATGACAAAACAAATGACATGATTGAACAAGTAGGCTTAACCCATAAAAAGTTTATGTTCCCTCAACAATTGTCAGGAGGTGAACAGCAAAGAGTTGCTATAGCACGTGCACTTGTACACCAACCTGGAGTACTAGTTGCTGATGAGCCAACTGGAAATTTAGATCCTGAGCTAAGTGAAGAAATTATGGACTTACTCGACAAGGTAAACGCTCAGGGAACGACTGTTTTTTGTGCTACTCACGACCATGATTTAGTAAAGAGAAGGTCAAAAAAAGTACTAGATATAAATTCAGGCATAATAGTGGAGAAAAAAATTGGTTAGTTCTTATCTGAAGCATTTTTTTCGCACATGGCAGCAACATTTCAGCATGCAATTGGCAACTTTAGTTGTTTTAACAGCCACTTTTACAGTAATTGGAATTTCCATCTTAATTTATCAAAATCTAAATACTGTTTTAACTCAATGGGGTGACTCAATTAGAATGAGTGTGTTCTTAAAAGAAGAGAACCCAGAAGACCTATCCCTCATTGAAAAATTTAAATCATTCTCAGGCTTGGAAAACTATGAATACATTTCTAAACAAGATGCTGCAAACTTATTTAAGAAACAAGTTAAAAATTATGTGCCAGATTTATTATTTAACGATGAATTTGAAAACCCTTTGCCGGCAAGCTTTGAATTAAAATTTAATAAAAATTGGTCTAATGAGAAAGTAACAGAATTAGCTAAATTTGCGCAAGAACTCGTAGGCTTAGATAACGTTGAAGATGTATCATATGGTCAAGGTTGGGTTAAGAATTATGCAACTGTTGTAGATAAATTTAATAAGTCCAGTTGGTTTTTAGTACTTATTCTTTTATTTGGCAGTCTATTTGTAATTGGCAACTCAATTAGAAGTTCTATATCTCAAAGAAGAGATGAGATTGAGGTCCTCGAGCTCATTGGCAGCACGACTTGGTCTATCAGAGCCCCTTACCTATTTGAAGGTTTTTTGCTAGGAATAATTTCGTCTATGATTTCACTGATGGTTACATATGGTATTTATAAATGGCAACTTTTAGTAATGGATTCAGGTTTAGGAATTTTGGGAGGTAAACATTCTTTAAATTTTCTGACTGTTGATATACAACTATTAATAATTTTAGTTGGTGGTATATTTGGTTTAATTGGCTCATACATCTGTGTTGCCAAAATCAATAATGGTTGGGCAGCTGATCAGGTGGAAACATGAAAGTAGTTTACTGTTTACTAATATTTTTATTTGTAAACAAAGTTTCGGCGAATATCTCTGAATCAACATCAGAAAATCTGCTGTCCACCATAAGAAATACATATTTAACATCTAAAAATAGAGTTATGGATGTTGAAAAAAAAGAGAGAAAAGTACTAAGTTCGCTCTATTCGATAAACCAAAAAATGAAAAAAATGAGTAAGCAAAGAGATGTTTTAATCAATAAGATGTTATCGGCAAATGGGAATGCTAAATTTACGGCCAGAGAAATCGCAGAGCTTGAAGAAAAGATAAGAAACCAAAGAAAGGTTTTATCAAAAAAGTTGATATTCATATATAAATTGGGAAACAGTGGTGTATTACCTGTCCTTTTTTCAGCAACGAGTTCACATGAATTAGATAAAATATTGAAATATTTAAAAGCTTATAGTGAAAATGATTATAAAATAATTGTGAATTATCAGAAAAATTTGAAGAAATTGAATAGAAAAAGAAAAAAACTAGAAGTTCATGTAGCTAGTTTAATGAGATTTAAAGAAGGTTTAAAAGCACAAGAAATAGAATTAGAAGAAAAGCAGAAGTTGAAATCACAAATTCTATCAAATCTGTCGCAAAAGAAGAAGAGTGAACTGTCGAAGATAAATAAAGTTAGAAAACTTACAAAAACAATTGTGAGTACAAATAAGAATTTAAGTATATCTGAATTATTAGATGATTCATTTTATGCAGTAAAAGGAAACTTAAAACCACCTGTAGCTGGAGAATTGCAAAAAGACTATGGAATAATTCAACATCCTGACTTTAAATATAAATTAAGTCATAAGGGGTATTATTATACAACTGATCCATACTCAGAAGTGAAAGTAGTACACAAGGGGCGGGTTGCTTTTCAAGGCGAGATTCAGGGATATGGTAAGACAATTATAATTGAACATGGAGACCACTATTATACTGTTTATTCGAAATTGGGAGAAATTCAGGTGAAGCAAAGTCAAGATGTTGATGCCAACGAAGTTATTGCAAAAACTGGAGAATACCTAGAGGGGGTCCGTCCAGGAATTTATTTTGAAATCAGACATTTTTCAGATTCTATTGACCCGAAAAATTGGATGTTAGCAAGTAATGAGGAAACAGCTAGGAGAAAACATGAGAATTAAAAAAACTAAAACTAAAACGATTTTACTGAGTCTCTTAGGGATTGTCATCATACTCAATACAAGATCAATAACGACTTTTGCAAAGGAAAGATATTCTGACCTTCAACTATTTACAAAGGTATTAAATTTAGTCCAAGAGTATTATGTAGAAAATGTGGATACAAAAAAATTAATTTATGGTGGAATTAAAGGGATGTTAAAGGAGCTAGACCCCCATACAAATTTTTTACCACCCGAAATTTATAAAGAGTTTGAATCCGAAACAAGTGGTGAGTTTGGAGGTCTGGGTATAGAGATCACAATTCAAAAAGGTGTGCTTACAGTTATTTCCCCTATTGAAGATACTCCAGCTTGGAATGCAGGTGTAAAGGCCGGCGACAAAATAGTTACCATAAATGGAGAGTCTACAAAAGGATTTAGTTTAGCAGAGGCTGCTAAAAAAATGAGAGGCAAGAAAAATTCAACTGTTAATTTGGGTATTTTCAGAGATGGCTTTGAAGACCCAAAAGTTTTTTCAATAAAGAGAGGTGTAGTTAAAATTCGTTCTGCAAAATATACCGATCTTGGTGATGGCTATGCTTATGTAAAGCTAACCTCATTTATTGAAAATACATATGACGATTTAAAAAAGCAGCTAGAAGAACATAAGAAAAAACACAAAGAGATAAAGGGCCTCTTAATTGATTTAAGAAAAAATCCTGGGGGATTACTTACACAAGCTACAAAAATTTCTGATTTATTTCTTAGTGAGGGGGTTATCGTAAGTACGATTGGAAGAAATGAAAAAGAAAAAGAAGTTGTGTATGCTAAAAAATCTGGAACAATTGAGAGTTTTCCTCTAGTGATTATTATTGATGAATACTCAGCAAGTGCTAGTGAAATTTTAGCTGGGGCTTTGCAGGATAACAAAAGAGCATTAATAATGGGTAAGCGTAGTTTTGGAAAGGGATCAGTGCAATCTGTAGTTAAGCTGGGAGATGGTTCTGGACTCAAGCTTACAGTTGCAAGGTATTACACACCTAGTGGTGTATCTATTCAAGCTGAAGGTATTCACCCTGATGTTGAGTTAGAGGATTTAGACACAAAAACAATTGTTAAAGCTCGTCAGAATAAGAAAGTTAGAAGAGAAAAAGATATTAAGGGACATTTGCTAAGTGAAAAAGAAAAAAAGGCATTGAATCAAGCAAACAATAAAGTTTTAGATTTTTGGTGGACAGAAGAAAGTGATAAAAAGAAAGAACAAACGCCTAAGGACAAACTTTTAAGAGATGATTTTCAAGTCTTCCAAGCCTTCAATTACCTAAAGGCTTGGTCAGTTATGAAGAAGATGTAGATAATTTTATCTACACTTCTTCTTTTAATTTATCTTTATCGACCTCAACAATATCAGCTTTGTCGAGTAAGAATTTTACAACTTTTTCTTCCATAATCTGAAACATTATTGCAGATTTACGGCTCTGGTCCTGATAGTATTCCTTAATTTTGCTAACGTCTAAACGGTACTCATCAGCCATTTCTTTCATTTTTGCTTCATAATCTTCAGATTTTGGTAGTAAATCATGTTTCTGTGCAATAGAGTCAATTAGAAAACTAGATTGCACCATGAAACTTGCAGTTTCTTCAAAATCGTTTGCCCATTTATCTTTGTATTCTTTTATTCCAGCAGCATCTACACCTTGGTTTTGCAAACGGTGTTCAACGTCGTGAATTAATCTATGTTTTTGTTCTTCCTTAAGAGACTTTGGAACTTCAACTGGATTTTCTTTTGTAAGTGATTTTAGAATTCTGTTCTTTAAGTCATCTTCAATTCTTTTATTTTCATTTTTTTCCATATCTTCACGAATCATTTTTTTAAGTTCGTCGAGCGTTTTGAATTGAGGACTGACTTTTTGTGCAAATTCATCATTTATTTCAGGTAGTGTTTGCTTACTTATTTCATGAACTTTAACTTTAAATTCTACATTTTGTCCCTTTAGCTTCTCAACATGATAGTCGATAGGAAAAGTTAAATTTAAAGTTCTTTCTTCTCCAACTTTTGAACCAAGTAAACCTTCTTCAAAACCTGGAATAAATGAGTTGCTACCAAGCTCTAGAGTATGGCCCTTTGCTGAGCCACCTTCTAAAGGTTCATTATTAATAAAACCATCAAAATCTATTTTTAAAAAATCACCTTCTTTTGCTGGGCGATCTTCAAATATAGGAGAGAATTCTTTGAAGTTTTGTTGTATGTTGGTTAGTGCTTGCTCAATTTGATCTTCATTAAGTTCAAACTTTTCTTTCTCTACTTTTAATCCTTCAATCTTTTTCAAAACTACGTCGGGTCTGATTTCCATTTCAGCAGTAAATTGAAAGTCACCTTCTTCATCAAAATTTACAAGGTCAATAGTTGGTTGAGAAATGGGGTCAAGAGAATGTTCTTCAAGAGCTTTTTGGTAGGACTCAGAAACAAGTTGTTGAAGTACGTCTTGTTTTACACGCTCAGAAAATTTACTTTTAATAGCTGATATTGGGGCCTTTCCCTTACGGAAACCTTTTATTTCAGCGTTTTTTTGAATTCCTTCGTACATTTTGGTAAAAGTATCGGAAACTTTATCTGCAGGAACTTCAATATTGAGCTTACGACCAAGACCCTCTAAAGTATCAAGTGTGGATTTCATGGAATCTCCTAATCATTATTATATCTTTCAGAGTGCACTTTATACGAGATGCGTCAGGTTAGTGCAAGCCACGAAAGATGCAACGCGCTATTCTAGGGGTTTAAATGCCTGCAGCTTCTGAATTTATGAGTAAAATATATATGGTTAGTGGTAAGGGTGGTGTAGGTAAAAGCACTATTGCGGCCTCCCTTGGACATTTGTTTGCTAGTCGGGGTCATAAAACTTTACTCGTTGAGCTGGGGAATAATAGTTATTTTAACTACATATATTTAAAAAAATTTGGCATTGAAGGGCAAAATGTAGCACCTAATTTGGATGTAGCAGTTTGGTCTGGTGAAAGTTGTTTAAAAGAGTTTATTGGCTATTACATTCGGCTAAGTGCTGTAGTGGATCTTTTTTTTGAAAATAAAATAATGAAAACTTTGATAAAGGCTGCACCCGCCCTTCAGGAATTAGCTATTTTGGGTAAGTTAACATCTGGTCCGAGAAAGATAGGGCCAAAATTAGCATATGATAGGATTGTTTTAGACGGATTTTCATCCGGTCACTTTTTGTCTTTACTGCGAGTGCCTAAGGCTATGGCGGAGGCGATCCCTTTAGGGCCTATGGGGCAGCAAAGTCAAAACATTCATAAGGTTTTAATTGATGAGAATTTGTGTAATTATATTTGGGTGTCGACCTGTGAAGACTTGCCGATTCAAGAAAGTATTGAGTTTACAAACCTTATCGAATCTGAATTTAATATTAAATTTGAAATTATCTTAAATAAAATGGTCACTAAAAAAGTGCCCGATTTATCTGAGGAAGATGATAGTTCATTTGCGCAATTTTTAAAGAAGAAAATAGAAAGGGAAGTCAAAGCTAAAAAGCTGTTAGCTAGCCTAAATAAAAGTTTTTTTGAATGTCCAATTAGCCTTAGTGGGGATGAAAAAGAACGTATTTTGCAATTATCCAAAATTTTGGAGTCACATGAACAACTGGCTTAGTAAGACTAAAATCTTAGTTTGTGTGGGTACTGGCGGGGTGGGTAAAACCACAGTTGCTGCTAGTTTGGGAATTGCTGCAGCAAAAAAGGGATTAAATGTGCTTGTTCTGACAATAGATCCTGCGAAAAGACTCGCTCAAGCACTTGGTTTGAATTCAGAAAAAACTGGGGATGTCTTTGTTCCAGATCAAAATTTTAAAGGAAAATTATTTGCTGGAATCATAGATCCAGAAGCTTCTTTTAGTGAATTTGTAAAATATAATTCAAGTGATAAAAACAAAGCAGAGACCTTACTTAACAATACTTTATTTAAGCAATTATCTACAAACTTAAGTGGTTCACAAGAGTTTACTTCTTTAGATAGGTTGTATAGAGCAGTGAATAGCAATAAATATGACTTAGTTATTTTAGATACTCCTCCGGCACAAAATGCTATGGATTTTTTTAAGGCTCCAGAAAAAATCTATGCTCTATTTCAGAAATCAATTACTAAATGGTTTGCCATAGGCTCAAGTAATCAAAATTTAATGTCAAAAATTATAAACAAAGGTACTTTAACTGTCTTAAATGCTCTAGAAAAACTAACAGGTGCTGCATTTATTGGAGAGCTTGCTGAATTTTTTGTTTCCATACAAGATATTCAAGAGGTAATTAGTCAAAGAAGTATTAATGTGCACAAAATGTTATTAGATGAAAGTACCCAATTTATATTAGTCTCTGCATATGACAAAATAAAATTGTTGGAGTCAAAAAATATTTATTTTCAATTCCAAAGATT
>JAGRAE010000084.1 GCA_020435005.1 Bdellovibrionales bacterium | reverse complement strand
CGGATTTTTCTTTCTTAAATCCCGCTTTATCAAACTGTAATTGTTTCGATTTATTCATTAGTGCGAAGGTATATAGTACAGGCTTAAAAGTCAAGCTATCCATCAATAAAAAACAATTGCAATTTTTCAGTATTGGTTTTGCTCTTAAGAAGTGATTAAGCTCTTCATTGTTGGTACGCATGCAGCGGAGTTTAAAAGCCAAGTCTTTTCCTTGGACAAGTGTTAAGCTGTCTGTCTGTCTCTTCACCCGTTAACTAGTTATTAACTTCCCCTTTCCTTGTAGATTGGGAATTCTCACGCCTCGTTAAAACCCAGCATATAAAGTAATAGTCTTGAATGCATACTAACTTTGAATACTCGCTACACAATGTGAGTTCGGGCAGGACGCAAGAGCTCTGGGAAACAACATCCAGGACAGACATCTGAAAAATAGTAATGATTTCTCTAAATTCAAAGAGTACCACTCATCAATTTTGAACAAAAATAAGAAAAAAAAGGAAATGGCTAAAATTGTTTTGTTTCACGTATTTTCGTAAGGAACCAAAAGAAGTAGGCATCAATTTTGCCTTTTATTTATGTTTATGAGGAATAATTCAAATGTACGAATTAATTGGACTTTAAGTCTACCTGTAGGGCTTATTTTTGTCATATTGTCTATGATTTTGACCCTATCTATTTCAAGCAAAGCCGAAGAGCTTTATAAATGCAATGAAGTCATGGAAGACGCAATCTATGACGAGGACAGTGATCCAGAAGCAGATATTCAAGATGAGTTTGCACAAGATGCAAGTTCCATAAAGAGTGAAATGGATAGCTTACTTAAAGAGCTCTCCGACAATAGTGGCTACTATGCTTTAAAGGGAGAGGAGCTTACAAAACTAGTTATAGACTACAAATATACGACAACTCAGGCTAAAAGAAAGGTAATATTCGACAAAATTTACTATGGAACTCATTATCTTATTAAAAAGTACGTGACTCGCAAGGATCCAGAAGGGCAATACTTTGATGAGCTTATGCAAGAAGGTTACATTGGTTTACTAAAAGCTATTGAAAAGTTTGATGACTCCACTGGAAACGAGTTTACAACCTATGGACTATGGTGGATTAAAAATTATATTGATGTGGAGCTTTCTCAACTCCGAAGTACCGTTAAATTGCCAAGACATCAAATTATTATTAATAAAAAAATTGCTAGAGAAATTAAAAGACTTGAGCAGACACAAGGTCGAGTAGCGAGCACAAATGAGAAGTATGATATTGAGCTAAGAGTGCGAACTGGATATGAAGAAAAGAAATTTAGAAAGGCAACTCTGAATTCAGAGGGAGAACTAACCACAGAAGAAATTGAAATTATTCGTAGTAACGCGCTCAAGAAAATGAGTGAAAATAATAATGTCCATGTAGAATCTCTCAATACACCTGTGAATAATGAAAAAAATGGGAAAGAATTTATTGACAATCTTGTTGACGATGAAAACGCCTGGAACCCTGAGATGGCTGCTCGAATTGAGTCACGTTTCAAAAGAGTTCAAGAATTGTTGGATTTGTATCCAGACAAATATTATAAAAAAGCAAAAAAAGCTTTTTTGTTAAAGTATTTTGACGAATACCTTAATAAAGATTTTCAGCTAATATTAGATTTTTATTCAAATCCTTTGTACAAGTCTAAGCATTACAGGGCCCCACAATTTCAAGTGAATAATGAAGTGTCTGGTAGAGGGGTGAACGGTCCTATGACAAATGATGATATTGGCAAACATTTAGGAGTCAGCAGAGAACGTGTTCGTCAGTTGATTCTAAGAATTGTTATGGATGATAATTTATTTTTTAAAGCCATCGATGACCCTAAAGCTTTAGCCCAATTAAAATCAGAAATTACTAACAGAGAAGCTAGAGGACGCCCACGAAAATCAAGTACGCCAAGAATTGTGAATAGCCAGACTGTTGAAATAGAGAAAAAGACTGAACTTTTAAATGTAGAAAGTCATACAAAACAAGAAGAAAATAAAGTTGAATCACGTGAACCTATTATAAAGATGATTGAAAAATTAAAGTCAGAGGGAAGCGTGCGTAGAGAACATACAATTAACTTACAAAAACAAAATTCTCTTTATGGTCAAGTTTCTAGCTTGTTTTATATTGAAAATTGGAGACCGAGAGATATTGGTGGTTTTCTGGGTCTAAGTAGAGCGGAAACACAAGAGGCTATTGATCAGGCAACACTTCTACTTTTTAATATTGTGAATTCAAGTCAATAGAACTAGCGGTTTTTGTGAGCCACAGAACGGTTGTAGGGTAGAAAATCCATTGGATCTATGGGCACTTTATTCTTTAATAATTCAAAGTGTAGATGTGTTCCTGTTACTCTTCCCGTTTTACCCATTCTGCCAATTAACTCACCACGCTCCACAACTTGGCCTTCTTTCACTTCAATTTTATTTAAATGTGCATACAGAGTTGCCCATTTATTGGAATATTGTAAGATAATCATTTTACCATAACCACTATACTCGTTGCCAACGTAGACAACATAACCTTCATGAGCCGCATAAATAGGGGCATTAAAGTAATGTGTTAAATCTACACCTTCATGTTTTTTATTTCTATGTGGACGGAATGTTTGACTGATGCGCACCTTGCCGACAGGCCACTGTAAGTAAAAATCAGATCGAGGCTCATAGGCATCACCAGATTGTATAAAGTTAGTGCTGTAATCGGGGAGCTCTAATTGGCTCTGTCCGTCATATTGGTTTCGACTCCATTGTAGGCTGGAACAAGCACTTAACCACAAGATGCAAAATATAATAAGCGTTTTCAAATGCATAGAGTTATATTGTAATAGAAAAATTTAACTTTGTCATTCTCACTAAAGTCTGGCTAAATATTTATAATGAAAAATCTTTTCTTTCTATTATCCATATTTATTAATGTAGCTTGTGCCACATCATATCGTGTTTCTGATATAAAAGAGCATGCTTTAAAAGAAAATATTTATCTTGAATATACTTTAAGTGAAATCAATAAAGATATTAATGATAAAAAAGAAATAATTGATGGCCTTCAAAAAAGTGAGGCTGATTTTCTGTTGGAACCTTACGCCAGCCTTCAACAAGATTTTTTGTTAATGAGTGAACTTAAAGAAAAGCTAATAGAGAAGCAAAAAAAAATACAGGCCTTTATTGTAGAATTTAATAATATTGATGAAGATAAAGACAGATTAAAGAAAAACGATCAAGAATTTGCCTATGTTCTTGATTATAAAAAGCTTGCTGATAAACAAAAGGTTGAAGTAGAGAATCTTTTAAATGAATACGGGCAAAGTTCGCAACACTTTAACTCTATCAGCCAAGAGAATCAGATATACTTAATAGACACTCGCGCCTTAGCACAGCAAACTATGATTCTGAAAAATCAAATTCAAAGTTCTATTAGAACGAATAAATTAAAAATAGATCAACTACAAAAGAAAATAGATAAAATCAAATCATCACCAAATAAAAAAAATCGCATTATCAGTGAAATGAAAGGGTTATTAAGGCAAATTGAAAGTGAATCTTTAAAAATTCACCGGGCAGGAGTGAATTTAAAAAAAACAATAAAACCTTCTGGTCGAATAGTTATTGGTCCAAACATGAAATCTCACGAATTAGTGTCGAACATAAAGGAGTATAGTCGAAATATAGATATTCTCGTGAAACGCTTTAATAACTTGAATAAAAAACTTAAAGAGTAGGTTTAGTAAATGAATTATTTAATCTCTGTTTTTTCGCTTTTATTTAATCTAAATTTTCTTCATGCCCAGATGCCACCTCCTGGCCTCATTGGTAATGATCAAGCACTAGTTGGGGAGTGGGAGCATTTAAGTAGTTATTGTAAGAATTGGTCTTTGCCTGTTAGAAATGCTTATGTTAAATCTTTAAAAGATAAACTCTTTATCGAACACTTATTTATTAATCTATGGGACGCTAAGTTTATTCAAAGTGAGTTAGATCCACAAACTCCCCAGCCACCTTTTGATTTCTGTGAAAGGGAAATATACGCTAAACCTTTGACCTATGGTGGTGCCGTATTGTTGACGCAAAAAGAAGTTGTACACAGAAATCATTGTTCAGTGAGTTCCATTTATGGTGTTTCTGATAAAGAAATAGTTATGGAATATTTGATTGAAGAGAGACATGGTCAAAAATACATGAGGGCATTTTTCTACAATTGGCCAGGTTGCGAGGATTCTTCTTTAGTTGTTTTTTATAGAAAAAGAAAATAAATCTTCTAATTAAGCAGCTTTTTTAGACTTTGAATTTAATAAAAATTCTACAACTTGATCCATAGGCAGCGGGCGACTAAATAAGTAGCCTTGGGCTAAATCAACACCATAAGCTTTAACCAACTTTTCTTGTTCCTTGGTCTCAATGCCCTCAGCAACAATATTAAATCCCAAGCCTTTACTCATTTCGATGATCGATTTAACAATGACCTGTGTATTTTTATTTTCTACAATTTTGTCGATAAAAGATTTATCAATCTTAAGATAATCAATATTAATTTGATCTAAATTACGTAGACTTGAATAGCCAGTGCCAAAATCATCTATGGCTACTGAAAAGCCAAGTTTTCGACATTTATCTATCCATTCCATAGCTATGCTGCCCTCAAGTAAAACTCTTTCAGTAATCTCTAACTTTACTTGTGCAGGATTTAATTTGTAACTACTAATGCTACTTTCTAAAATCTTTAAAAATTTTGGATCGTGAAATTGTCTAACTGATACATTTATACTTAAGAAAGGAGTTGGGTTAAATTTTTCACTATTTAGGCTTAACATTTCTGAAAACTGCTTAAATGCTTCTTTAACAATCCATTGTCCGATCGGCACAATCAGTGATGTTTCTTCAGCAACGCCCATAAATATATCTGGGCGAACAACTCCACGCTTAGGACTATTCCAACGAATTAAAGCTTCAACTCCTTCTGTTTTATTATTTTTTAAATTAATGATGGGTTGATAATAAGCTTCAAATTCGTTGTGTGTCAGAGCATTATAGAGTTCTCTTTCGAAGCGAATTTTGTCTATTGTTTTACTTTCTTCTAGACTCAATGGGGATGATGTTTTTAAAAAGTGGAGGTCGTCAAATTTATCTACTTTAAGTTTTGCTAATTCTGCAATTTTCACATTTTTTTTAATGTCTCTTCTTAGTCGTTTTGATAGGGTTGTGAGTAATAAACGTACGATAGGGTCAGTTTCTGTAACTCTTTCGCTCAGTTGCTCTTTAGAGATAATAGTTAACTCACAGTCGACCAAAGCCTTCGCGGAAGCAGAGCGAGGAGCACTGTCAATAATAGCCATTTCACCAAAAATTTCGCCTACACCAATGTGAGACACAGGTGTGCAAACATTGTCTTGTTCAAGAAATATTTCAACCATGCCTTTATCGACAATATAAGCGTAATCACCTACTTCACCTTGAAGAAAGATTACAGTACCGGCTTTGATAAAAATAGAAGATGGCATAGTGTTATTATCGGGTGTGAAATAAAAAAAAGTAAGAGAATCTAGAAAGTGTCTCAAAATAATACGGTTAAAAGGTACCAGCATCTTTTTTTGCATTTATTAGAAAAAATTCCAGTAATTTTTACAGAAAGCATTAATTAATTTAAATAAAAATTTAAATACAAATTTTTACAGGTAAAAAATACTCGAATTAACACGAAGGTTCGCAAAAAAAGATGCTGGTACCTTTTATTCTTTCACCTTGAATTCTATTATTTTATTTTGCCTAGAAACTCTTCAAAAGAATTTTCGCTTTCAAATATTTTTTCGGTAAAAATCTTAGAATTAGGTAGATGTTTTAGAATGCATTCTACAAACAATCCGTTTTTTATTTTAAATTCCTTATTGTCTAAATCTGTGTAAACAGGTGTCGTCAAATAACCGCAAGAAGGCGAGCGTTCTTTAAGTACCCAAGCTTCTATAGGTTGAATATCGCTAATAAGTTGATCAAATTTTTCAATGGCTTTTGGGGTATGATCTTTTAGGCTTTCAACTTCTTTAAGGGATAACAATTGTGAATTAAAATTATATAAATTCATTGCCGGACGAGGAACACTCAAGCCCATATAAACCTCGGGGCAAATTTCAATCCAGTTAATTTTATCAAGCAATTCTCTAGGGATGTTAGTGGTCGCTAATTTATGATTGCCGTCATAGCGAACTTTGCGCCCGCAAAGGCAGGCGCTGATAGCAACTCGCGGTTTAATTGTAGATGGGGTACTTTTTGCAAAGTTCACGAACTTGTTCTTTTATATTATCCGCTAAGCTCTCATCTTTTGGCTTTTCTAGAATATCGGCAATCCAATTAGCAATTAAAGACATTTCTTCTTCTTTCATACCTCGCGTAGTTAAAGCAGGAGTGCCTAAACGCAAGCCACTGGTTACAAAAGGAGAACGTTTTTCATTAGGTACAGTGTTCTTATTTACAGTGATTCCAGCATTATCAAGAACGGTTTCACCTTCCTTACCTGTAATGTCACGATTTGATAAATCTAAAAGTAATAAGTGGTTATCTGTGCCTTGAGTGACTAACTCAAAACCTCTTTCCATAAGGGTCGCAGCTAAAGCTTTGGCATTTTTTAATACTTGTGTCTGATAAGTTTTAAATTCAGGTTTTAGAGCCTCACCAAAAGCAATTGCTTTTGCGCTAATCGCATGTTCAAGTGGCCCACCTTGAATGCCTGGAAAAATTTTTGAATTAACAGCTTTAGCATTCTCTTCGCGGGTGATTATTATGCCGCCCCTTGGTCCCCTCAAGGTTTTATGGGTGGTTGAAGTTACATAATCAGCATAAGGTATGGGTGACGGGTGAACATCTGCCGCTACTAATCCGGCAAAATGAGCCATATCAACTAATAACTTTGCACCAACGGCATTGGCGATTTCTCTAAATTTTTCAAAATCTAAAAGACGGGGATAGGCAGAGTATCCAGCTATCAAAAGCTGTGGTTTTACCGCTTTAGCTTTTTCCATGATTTGATCATAATTCAACAGACCCGTTTCTGGATCTAAACCATAATGTTCAGCTTTAAAAAGAATGCCACTGAAATTAACTGGACTACCATGTGTTAAGTGACCACCATGCGAGAGGTCCATACCTAAAACGGTATCGCCAGCTTTAATAGCTGCTAAATAAACTGCCATATTAGCTTGTGAACCGGAATGAGGTTGGACATTCACATGTTCGCACTTGAATAATTCTTTAGCTCTGTTTATGGCCAAATCTTCAATTTTATCTATGTAGTGACAGCCGCCATAATATCTTTTGTTAGGGTAGCCTTCTGCGTATTTATTGGTAGCAACAGAGCCTTGTGCAGCCATGACTTGCACGGAGGCGTAATTCTCAGAAGCGATCATTTCCAGCCCAAATTCTTGGCGATTTCTTTCTGCGGCCATATATTCAGCCACTCTTGGATCTGTATCATTGAGTGTTTGTAGTATAAAGTCGTTGTAATTCATGAAGGCTCCACAATATTGATTTTTTCTACTCGCCTTTGGTGACGTCCACCAGCGAACTCTGTATTAATAAAAACTTCTAAAATATCTTTTGCCAGATCCGGGCTAAGAAGTCGAGCCCCTAAACACAATACATTGGCGTCGTTATGCTTCCTTGCTAGTTGTGCGACTTCTTCATTCCAGCAGAGTGCGGCTCTAATATGTTTGAATTTATTGGCCGTCATAGACATACCTTGGCCAGAACCGCATATTAAAACACCAGTTGCCAAAGGGTCTTCTTTAAGTTTAAGGCAAACTTTCTTGGCGAATTCTGGATAATCGACAGAATCAAAGTTGTCTGTCCCTAAATTAATCCATTCAAATTGTGGAAACATTTCTATTAAAAATTGCTTTAATTCGACCGCGGCATGGTCGTTAGCAATATAAACTTTTTTAGACATTTAGATCTTCCTTAATTTATTTTAGAAAAAATCAAACAAGAATTTGTTCCGCCAAAACCAAAGCTATTATTTAATACATGGTTTAAGTTTTTTTCACGTGCTTGATGAGGTACATAGTCTAAATCACAATCTTCACTAGGGTTTTCTAAGTTGATGGTGGGTGGAACGCGTCCTGTATCCAAAGCCAATATACTAAAGACTGATTCAATAGCCCCGGCAGCACCTAACGTATGTCCCGTCATGCTTTTGGTGCTGCTGACCCATAGTTTTGAGGCGTGTGAGCCAAATGTTTTTTTGATGGCCTCAGTTTCTACCGCATCTCCCGCAGGAGTTGAAGTTCCATGGGCATTTATATAGTCGATATCTTCATTGTTCAATTTAGCATCACTTAACGCAAAAGTCATGGCGCGTGCCGCGCCTTCCCCACCCAATGAGGGCGATGTCATATGGTAAGCATCCGAAGAAACACCATAGCCAGTTAATTCACAATATATCTTAGCTCCACGCTTCTTTGCGTGCTCATAATCTTCAAGAATCAAAGTGGCAGCACCTTCAGCAATGATAAATCCATCACGATCTTTATCCCAAGGGCGTGAAGCTCTTTGTGGCTCATCATTTCTTGTGGATAAAGCTTTCATTGCGGCAAAGCCACCGATCCCCAACTCACTAATTGCCGATTCAGAGCCACCGGCAACCATCACATCACACAGGCCATTGCGAATATAATTGGCAGCTTCACCTATGGAATGCGATCCTGACGCACAAGCCGATGTCACTGTGTAGTTAACTCCAGCAAAACCATACTTGATACTCGTCTGACCGGCAGCAAGGTTTGTTAGTACAGCTGGAATAAAAAATGGAGATAATCTTCTGGGACCTTTTTCGATTAAAGTTTTATTTTGCTGCTCAATAACTGGTAAACCACCTATGCCAACACCAATGATGGTTCCCGTTTTTAGTTTTAATTCCTCAGTAAACTCAATCCCACAATCATTAAGTGCTTCTGCTGTAGAAGCTAAACTTAATTGGATAAAGCGATCCATTTTTTTTATGTCTTTTTTGTCAATCACTGATGAAGGGTCAAAACCTTTTACTTCTCCAGCTATTTTTGAGTCAAAATTTTCGGTATTAAAAAATGTAACATTATCTATGCCAGATAAGCCCTCAACAGCTTTACTCCATGATTCTTTCACATTTAAACCCAATGGGGTTACAGCTCCCAAGCCAGTAACCACCACTCTTCTCTGATTCAATTGACGAAAAACATTAGGATCTTGAGACATCGATTTATGCTTTTCCTTTGCTCTCTACGTAGCTGTAAACATCCTGCACAGTTCTGAGTTTCTCAGCTTCTTCATCAGGTATTTCTAAATCAAAAGCCTCTTCCATTGCCATCACAAGCTCAACGATATCTAAGCTGTCAGCGCCAAGATCATCAATAAATGAAGCCTCTGGTTTAACTCTTTCTGAATCGACTCCGAGTTGCTCTTCAATAATCTTTTGCACTCTTGGTTGAATTGAAGACATATTTTCCTCCAGTTTAATCTTTTATAATTTTTAAAAACCTTGTCATTTAAGCAACAAATTTAAAGCCTTACAACAAATATTTACATGTAAAGGCCGCCATTTACACTGAGAGTTTGACCCGTCATATAACTCGAATGATCACTGATTAAAAATGCAACAGCATAAGCGATATCTTCGACGCTCCCCAAACGATTGAGCGGTGTTTCTCTTAAAATGGCCTCTTTTTGTTTCTCATCGAGCTCATCTGTCATATCGGTAGCAATAAAACCGGGAGCGATGCAATTGACACGTATTCCTCGGCTACCCATTTCTTTGGCCATAGACTTCGAAAAAGCTTCAATTCCCGCTTTACTCGCTGCATAGTTGGCTTGTCCAGCATTGCCCATCTGACCAATAACACTCGTTATATTAATTATGGATCCGTGGCGAGCTTTCATCATGGTTTTCAATACCGCTTTAGAACATAAATATGTGCCTTTTAAATTGGTTTGAATAACTTGATCGAAATCATCATCACTCATTCTTAACAATAGCTGATCTTTAGTGATACCAGCATTGTTTACAAGAGCATCGAGGCCTGAAAAGCTATCTATAACTTTCTTAAAAGCCTCAGTAACAGATTGTGGGTCGCAAACATTTAATTGAACAGCTATATGACCAGTGCCTTCTAATTCACTAATGACTTTATGGGCAGAGGCTTCGTTTGAGGTGTAAGAAACCGCCACACGGCAACCTAACTTAGCGAGTATTTTTGCTGTTCCTGCACCAATGCCACGCGAGCTTCCCGTGACAAATACACTTTTGTTTTTCAAGTCAAACACAATTCCTCCAAAGCTTTTAAATCCTCAAGGCAGTTTAAATTGTAAACTTCAAAATCAGGAGCTATTTTTTTAACTAGACCTGATAGCACTTTGCCATTGCCAATCTCTATAGCTTTGTTGATACCTTTACTGTGCATATATTCTATGCTTTGCATCCATTTAACGGGTCCCGATATCTGTCGAATCAGGTTTTCCCTCAAACTAGCTGCATTCACTTCTTCACAAGCTGTAAAGTTTTGCACGATAGGAATTTTAGCAGAGTTAATAACCATATCCTCTAGAACATACCTCATTTTGTTTTCTGCAGGCTCCATCATAGAGCAATGGAAAGGTGCTGAAACTTTTAAAGGAATCAGTCGCACCTTTGATGGAGGAGGACTAAATATTTCTTTATTAAAATTCTTCTGTAACCATTCAATTATTTTTGCTGAACCACTGCAGACAATTTGTCCAGGTGAGTTGTAGTTGGCTGCCGACAATGGTTTCAGGTCTGTTTCCTGTTCCGCCCACTCACATAAAAAATCGGTTTGCTCAACACTTAGACCCATGACAGCCAGCATCCCACCCTTGCCAACGGGGACGGCTTCTTGCATAAATTCGCCACGTTTTCTTACAGCTTTAATGGCATCTGTAAAGCTCATTGCTTTAGAGACAACAAAGGCTGCGTATTCACCCACTGAATGACCTGCTGTAAATTGATAGGGGAGAGGACACACTTCTTGCAGAACGCGTGCTGTAGCTATTGATACTGTTATCAAGGCAGGCTGAGTGTTAAATGTGAGTTGAAGATCTTCTTCGGGTCCATCAAAGCAAAGCTTTTTCAAGTCCAATTGAATGGCATCACTAGCTTCTTCAAAGGTCACTTTTGCCACTTTAAAATTATCAAACAAAAACTTGCCCATCCCTGTTTGTTGACTTCCTTGACCAGGAAATAAAGCACTTATCATTATCTTGTCCTCAATATTTCATTAATAAACTGCCACTTGTTATTCCAGCACCAAAGGCCGTGAGTAATATATTTTGTCCACGCTTTATGCGGCCGTCCTTTATCGCTTTATCTAAAGCGATAATAACAGTAGCCGCAGAAGTGTTGCCCATTTCTTCAATTTCAACGACAACCTTTTCCATTGAAATACCAAAGTGATACGCCACGGCCTTTATAATGCGAACGTTTGCCTGATGTGGGATTACCCAGTCCACTTGATCGGGTGTAAATCCGTTGTATTCAAGAGCTTCTTTACAACATTTACTCATAGTGCGGACAGCATGTTTAAAAATTTCACGTCCCTTCATTTTCACATACTGCATTTCTTCATCGAGGACCTTCTGACTAAATGGGACTTTTGATCCTCCAGCCGGCAATACAAATAGATCACTAATTTCTCCGTCCGCATGTAAGTGATGACTATAGATGATGGAATCTTGATCATCTTGAGCTCGAGTCACAACAGCAGCTCCGGCACCGTCTCCGAAAAGTATGCAAGTATCACGATCTTTATAATTTACATAAGGAGTTAAAACTTCTGCGCCCACAACGAGAATGTTTTTCATGGGGCCTGTTTTAATAAATTGGTCAGCAATAGCTAATGCATATACAAAACCAGAACAAGCGGCAGATATGTCTAGCGCCATGCAGTCTCCGGCTTTAAGTTTGCTCTGCAGAACACAAGCTGTATTGGGCATTACTTGATCTGGAGATACTGTAGCAAATAATATCATATCAAGATCTGAAGCTTTTATCTGTGCTTCTTGGAGAGCTTGAATGGAAGCTTCATAGGCGAGGTCACTTGTATATTGACCCTCTTTGACTTTGTGTCGCCATTTTATGCCGGTGCGCTCTTGTATCCACTCATCATTAGTGTCTACCAAAGTCTCTAAATATTTATTAGTGATGAGATTTTCTGGTAAAAAAGAACCTGTTCCAGCAATCCTTGACCGATAGGCTGACATACTCATTTTATATTTTCCCCCAAGCTAAATATTAAAACTTAGGATGAGTAATTTGTTTTCCTTTGTAATAATAGGCTCCATCACTAGCCTTATATGCTTTGTGAGGTTCGTGCAATTCACCGTTTGTCGGACAAGTACGTCTTTCTTTTTTCTTTAAACTATTGTGTGCATTTCTCATACCTGCTCTTGATCGAGAAACTCTACTTTTTGGACCTGGCATAAATTCACCCTAATTTTTTAGTGTTAAGACCGCTTGTATCTCTCAAATAATCATGAAAATCAAGGCTTTATGTATTTTTTATTGTTTCTTTTCTAAGTTGAGCCAAAACGTCGAATGGACTTTTCTGTTGGTTTTTGCTCTCAGGGTCACTTTTTAACCAACCTTCGGCGAGCGCTGTCTTATAGTTTTCACAATTTTCATTGCAATCACTTTTCCCGGTAGGGTTTAGCGGTTCAGCTAAGGCTATAATTTCATGGACAAAATTTGAAATAGAAAACTGAGGGCTACGTATTTCATTAAAAAAGGGACCCTCTTGTAAAAAACCTTCACTGCTGTGATTAGTTCGACCCAAATGGCCATTTCTTGGTAATTCTTCACTGATTACAAGTATTTCATTAAATTCTTCTTTAATTACTCTCTTAAAATCATAAGCACAACGTGAGCACACGAGCGACATGTCTGCTTCAAAAGCTCCCTTGAGCTCATAGGCTTCGCCTACGGGTGTTATACGAAATTCTATGGAATACTCTCCACCGTGAAGAATATCTTCAAGGTACTTGTTTAACTCGCCGCTTTTTCTAGAGAATTGAAACTTTTCGCCCTCTTCAGGGATTTCGTTTAAATTTATTTTATAATCAGAATTTTTTTTGGACATAATAGACGCAACATGCCATAGCCGCAGATTTTGTCAAGTAATAAAGAATTCACTAAAATATTACCATGCGCGTTTACTTGGTATTTGTTTTTTTTATGCTCCTTCCTTTGGTCGCTTTTTCACAAGCAAAATCATATAAGATCTACATCAAAGAAAAAGTTCCTTTGTACTATAACCCTAGCCGCAAAGCGAAAGTCATTCTCTATTTAGAAAGTGGAGTTGAACTTAAGGCGCAGTTTTCAAAAGCAAAATATTTTTTAAAAGTGGAACAGGAAGATGATTCTACCATTAAAGGTTATGTTTATGCTAAAGATTTAAAAAAATCGACAAT
Source organism: Bdellovibrionales bacterium (assembly GCA_020435005.1). Taxonomy (GTDB): domain Bacteria; phylum Bdellovibrionota; class Bdellovibrionia; order Bdellovibrionales; family UBA1609; genus JACKAN01. The sequence continues at coordinate 702 of JAGRAE010000084.1, read as the reverse complement.
AAGAAAACATCCTTCTCACAAGTTTTCAGAGTCCTACATATCTAATAGCTCTACTAGATACTCACAAAAAACAGGCGTTGGCCTTAGATACAACTATGTCACTATGATTCAACAAGGGTATCAAACAGTCGTCAACGAAGTTGATCACGATTATTCGGAGTTTAAAAGTGCCAACGGAGATTTTGAGCTACAAGTCAGTTTAAAATCAAATAGTGTTTGGCAGTGGAGATTTTCGTTATTAAGTCGACAGACATTGTTTGAGTCCACGGCCAATGCCGCCAGCATTAACAAAAAAAACATTCCGGTGGAACGACAGCAAAAACTTATTGGATTAGCTATTCACGCCAACTACTACTTTGGTGAAACGAGTAATTATTATAGTTTATTAGGAATAGAAGTCGACAAAGGTACAGATTTAATTTTGAAATTCGACAACCAAGAAGTGGTGGGATCAGAAAGTGATCTACCTTTCTTCGCTATTGCTAAACTGGGCTTAGGTGCAGACTGGCGATTGGTCAGTTCATTGTATTTAAATCCTGAGTTACGCCTGGGTGTTGATTTAAATTCCGATCCTTTAACTTTCGTCTATAGTTTTTCTTTAGGCCTAAATTGGCAACTTTAAGTATTAAAAAATTATTATATTAACCGATACTTAGATAACGGTGATAAATGACGGCAGCAAAAAAAATTAATACAAATATT
>JAGRAE010000083.1 GCA_020435005.1 Bdellovibrionales bacterium | reverse complement strand
CATTTTTCAATTTTTTATCAGCTGTTAATATAAGTTTGTCTAAATAGTAGTTGGCTGCAACAACATCATCATTCAAGAGGAAGTTGCTAAATATCCTTAAAGAATATTCTTCACCACTTGTAATCACACCCCTATAAAGCAAATTGTTTAAAAGTAAAATTCTCTGATTATAATTCCTAGAACTTTTATGTGCATTTATTATTAAATCTTTACTCCAAATAACAGGGACCACTCCACTTGGTGGAAGCTTATATACATCTAATGAACCTTCAAAGTCACAAGTGACATACAAAAATTGCTTACGCACTATAGGAAATCCGCAATTTTGCTCTCCTGAAGTAATTTGCTCAGGAACTACATGTGTTTGATTAATAATTTGTTTAACATTTACTCTAAAAATAACACTATTATCGTTAGCATCAATTTTTTGATCTTCATTTGTATCACTAAAATATTGACTAAAATAAAGCCATTTACTGTCTGGTGAAAAATCTGGAAATCCAGATATCCCAGGTAAATCAATATTTAAAGTCCATCGTTGATTATTTTTTAAATTCTTTATGACTAAAAATGATTTTTTTCCGTTTTGTTGATTATATGCTAAATAATTTTCCTCATTATCTACTGCTGGAGCTCCTAATAAACCTTTTTCTAATATTTCTTGAGATTTATTTTTAATATTTATTTTTTTAATTAAAGATAAATTTGTAATAAAATCTCGTGATAGAAATATTAATTCATTATCATTAATCCACTGTGGAGACTCAACTTCTCCTTCAACATTCATACACTTAGGTGTTGTATCTTGCTGATTTTCTAAAATACACAAGTCGCCTCGTGAATCATTTTTATAGTAAACAAACGCTATTGTCTTTCCATTTGGATGCAATACAGGAAAGCTTGCATCGGCTGTTTCATCAAGTAATTTTTTTTCATCATTTGAAAAGGGAGACTGTACAAATATACGAGTAGAAAGGTTTGATTTTCTAGTAAATGTTAACATAGTCTCTTCCTTGTTAACATCTACCTGAAAGTTATCATCTGGGCCTACTGTTAATTTTATAGGCTGGTAAAGTTTTGGTAGTTCAGAAATCTTTTTTTGAACTTGGGTACTAGCAAAAGTAATGCTACTCAAAAAAACTAAAAGAACTATAAACATCTTTGTCATTATTTGCTGATCTCCCCATTGAGAACATTCTGTAATCTAGCTTCTTTTTTAAGATTTTGGCTTTTTGGAAAAAAGGTAGCCCCAGCTTTTTGACCTTTTCGTAAAGCTTGTACATCAATTTGTGGCCAGTGTCCCGAGGCTTCTGCTTCCATCACGGTTTGTCTATCAATGATATAAATTCTTGGACTAGCACAAGCACTTAAAAATAAAGTAGATACTATTAATATAGTTTTCATCGGATAGGTAACTCCTTTAATAAAATTCTTATGTCCTTAGTTGCCTCATTTAAATGCACCCCTAATGGTATAGCTTTAACTTGAGGAATATCAACTACATTTGTTTTTATATCTAAATCTAAATAACTATGGTTTAAATTTAAACCTACATATGTTGGATAAGCATATGTTAAGTAATTTCTAACTGAATTAAGTTTATCATCCTGATATTCTGGATCTAATAAATTAATTGCGGCAACCAGTTCTGAACTGCTTATATCTGTTATATCCACTCGACCATTAACGATACTCTTACTAATATTTAAAGTGAAATTAGTTCTTCCACTCATAGGTTTATTGGATTTAACATTTTTTAAGAATTTACTTGGCAATTCATCTTTCATACTAAAATGTGAAAAACGTGTTAGAAAACCAAAACTCAATTGACTAGGATGTAAATCAAAAAAACTTTCTCCGGTAATAGTTGCCTTAGACAGCATAAGATCAAACTTGTGAAAATTAAACAAATTTTGGTGCAACTTAACATTACCAACAAAAGGACCATAGGTTTTATCATAGATATTAATTTTTTCCACTTTCAATGGATTTGTATTTGTCAAAAAAGGTTTAATCCGACTATATGTAACTCGTTCAAATGCATTTTGTCTTAATATGTAAGCAAAACTGAAGAAATTATTACTATATTTTAAATCTTCACTAATAGGTAAAGTTCCATTTAGACCTAAAACACTGAATCTTTTCGTATAAAAATTGAATTGTTTAAAATTTATAGCTGAATGAAAAGATATTTCACGTCCATTAGTAATCCCCAGCACCCAGGGTGACGACATACTTCCTTCAAAATCAACACCAAATAATGGCGGATATTTACTAGGCCAATTAACATTAATCGCACCTGACAGCTGCACAGAATTATTTATTAAATTGGCTACTCCTTTAACGTCACCTTTGAGCGCAGAATCATTGAGAGAAAAATCTAATTTTTCAATAGTCATCAAAAGCTCAGGTGAAATAGTTAAGGCAGTTAATAAATTTAATCCAGTTACAGTTTCGAATACACCTTTACTGGTTCTAAGATTTAACTTTTCCTGATTAAGTTGTGACTTAAATTCTAGATCAGAATTATTATCTTTTTTATATATAGTTGCTTCTAATTTTAAATTTTCTATATTGCAAATTGCTTCAATATTAATTTTAGGAACAAGAAGTTCCATACTTGTTTGAATTTCTTGGCCAGCTAAATGCCACTTTCCATTAATGCTTATGCCATTAGTTAATTCGAGATTTGAAAATATTTTTTTCCACCATTTAGGTGCACTAATTAATTCTGCATCCAAATGTCCAATGAGTGACTCGTCTAAAATCTTGTTTATACTTTCAAACTTTAGTGAGCTTATATCATCAAAAGAAACCTCACCCTTGCTAAGTACTTCTAACCCTGAGGGTATATTATTCATTAAAACATTAAAATTTAAGCTAGGGTTTGTAGTAATTGAATTAAACTTAACATCTTGAGGATTTAAAAACCCTTTTAATCTAATGACTCCATTTTTATCTTTTGGTAAAGACAGTTCGCTTTGGAAGTTAATTTTAGATAGTTTTACATCACTAGAAGATACAAATTTAGCAGGAATATTAAGCGATCCTACTAATTTTAGATTGTCTTCAAAAAAGTTAATTTTCCAACTAAGCTCAGCTAACTTTTTCTCAAATAGCTCCGTTAAAATAGTTCCATCAATTGTATCTAACGATTCACCAAAATTTATTTTACTAGAAAAATTGAAGTTAGTTTTACCTGAAGTCTTAAAATCAATATTATTAACGGCTCCGCTTAATTTCACGACATTTTCTTTATCTAAAAATCCATTCAATTTAATATTTTCAAAAGGGATCTCTTTTGAATTTTTAATTAAAAATAAAATTTCGTTTTTAAACCGATCTAACTTAAAAAGAGGTTTTTTTCCATTAAACAAAAAACCTATTTGTAAATTTTGATAGAACTGAAATTCGGTTAGCTCTTCTTTTTTATTTACCTTTAAATTAGCCACTAGATTTTTTATAGTTAAATCACTTATTTCTAAAATAAAATCTAAACCATTAAGAACTTGCGATGGAGGTGTAATTTTAAATTGTAATGAACCACCACTTTCTTTTTCTACATTTGTTGTATCATTCACTAATAATTCAGCATTTATTTCAGGAGCATCAATAATAAAGTGATTAACTTTTAATCCAGGAGTCAATGGCTGGATACTCCAATCAATATCTATACTCTTTATCTTAACTTGAATTTTTTTCTGTTCTTGATTTATATGTATATTTAGATCCTCTAAATACAAATTTGAAAATAAATTTAACTTCCCTTTCTGCACTTCAAGGTTTATCCCATTTTCAGTCAAGATTGGGTTAATTTTGGACACTAAAAAATTAAATCCACTTTCACTTGAAAAATACTTATGCAATACAAATAGAGATATGATCAAAGTCATGAGAACAGACAGAAGCAAAAAGAAAGTAATTTTTAGAGCTTTTTTCATATTTTTTTTATTATCTATAAGTATTTCAACATAATGAAGTGTTGCCATAGCGTTGCATATTAAAAAATATGATTATTTATTCGATTTTTTGCTCCAATATGAAACGCAATATTTTAATACATTTTATAATTACCCGCTTTTGTATATAATATTAGACATAAACAAAGGGATATGGGGGAGACTAATGTCTACTCGGAAACGTTATGTAATTTCAAGTTTATTTGTAATGTCATCTATGGCGGTCTTTGCCATTTTTCAAAACTGTTCAGATGTAAAATTTGAATCCACTGATGAGTTAGCGATAGCAGGAATTGATGGAAAGCTAAGGCAAATAGCCTTTAGCCCTAAATTCAATGAAAACCGCCCAGATATAGATGTGACGACTATACTCGATAACTCCAACAGTATGACGAATATCCAACAAAACGTAAAAAAAGCTGTTAGTAAGACGACAAGTTCTTTAAAAGGTTTTGGCGGAACAGTTTCTCTTTATTCAACAACAGAGGATCTTAATCATAGTGCCAGAAACAAAGACAAAGTTAATTTCTATAAAATTCAAGATGAAAACGGCAATCTTATACCTTCAACTTCTTTTACCGATGCTGACTTAAATACTTACAAGAACGAAATGGACGCTGATGGTAACCCTGTCTTTAGCACCTATGAAAAGTGGGTGAAGTACATTAACTTTTCACCTTTCAGAACCATTCCTTTCACTGGAAATATGAATGCTGAACAGTTTAGTGCTTTTCAAACAGAAGTCTTTAACGAAATTGATAAGTTTGACATTAGTGGCTCCAAAATCGAAGTCGGACTCTGTTCATTACTAAGAAATATTGATAGTTACAAAGACTCTAATGACTTTCACACATACATTATTGCCACCAATGAGGACGATGCAACTACTCTTGATAATTGCTTAAAGGCGGAATCGGATCGATGGGACCGACACGCCAATGAAGTCATTGGCCCTCAACAAGAGTGTGATGACACAGATGAAGAATGTACATTTTCATATTCTGTAAGTTATCAAGACGAAAAGTGGTCAAAACTTACATATAAACAATCTTTTACTGAATGGGAAAAAATAAATTTTTTCCTAAATGGCAACCAATTAAAAACTGTTACAACCCAAGTTAAACACAAAACAGCACGTCGTTTTGCACGACACAAGATCAAACAAAGAAAGTGGCAATTTCAATACAAAAGAAATGTTTTAATTCGTTACAATGATGGAATACCGGAGTATGAAGAACAAACTCACACTGCCAACCACAATGGAGAAGGTGTGAAAAATGGCATTTGTGAAAGTGGCAGCACCAGTTTTCAAACTTGTTTAGGAGATAATCTTAATTATTTTAATAGTAATGTAAAAACGGCTGATACAATAAACAATAGTTGTCAAATAAAGTGTATTGATCAAACTTCAGGTTACTTGGCTGATTGGATTGATACATCGAATATCCCAGTCAGTGAAGGCAATGTAACTTTTCCCAGCTCCGTGTCAAATGCTAGCCTGTCTGGATATACAAATGGCTGCAATGCTTGGGTAGCTGGTCAGAGATCTTATAATTCGTCGGGAGTCACAGACAATTTAATTACAAACTGTGAACTTAATTTTTCTAGTGATGGCAACACAAACAATATTAATAAATACAAATCTGAAAATGCCCCTGCAAAAGTTGTAAAATCTTTTGGAGTTTGTAATGCCACAGAAAATACTTGTGATGGCGGAGAAAAAGCTTCAGAAATTTCCAGAGTGGGTTGGGGCTCTATTAATTCCAATCTCATCACATGCAGTCAATCATGTGGAGTCAGCAATCTCATTACTACATTCAATGATAGCAATGGCGTCGATAGAGTTCCCGCAGATGGCCTATGCGCTGGTAAATCAGCCGGAGATGCTGACGATGTAGTCACAGACAATTTGTGCAGTCCTTCTGAAAAAGCTTTAGCTAAAGCTGAATTGCAAAGAAAACTTAGCACTCTTGGTATTAGTGTAACTCTTTATGATTCTAACATAAGTTGTTCATACTCTTGTCAACACCGACAAGGATCTGAACAGGAAGTTCCAAGCTCACGTGCCAAACTCGATCCTTGGGCTGAGCCAGCTAACGAATCGCGAAGCTGTGCAGATGTTGAATTTACTTCTATGGACAAATCAAATATTCATAGCTGTAATAAAAAATATTTTAATGATAACCCTAAAGCCAGTATTAGCTTTAACTCTACCGATGGAAGTATATGCGGCGCAAACGCGAGTGATACAGTAACTTTAGAACAAATTATGGCTCATGCCGATGCCTCAACCGTAGTTGACCATGGCACTGATCAACCTATGAAAGATTGTACAGTGGCTCGCTTTGACGACGGTCGCACGAAAGGCTCAAAAGGTGGAGTTTCTAATATTGAATATAGCTGGGAAGGTTCAGCTCCTAAATCAGAAAGCTATATTGGAGATGAAGGTGTCGTAAAAAGTGTAGTTGATTTATTAAATAATGCTCATGGTGGAAATTATTTTATTGCTGCATTTATTAATTATGAAGATCCTCAAGTTGAAGATGAAAAATGTAAGGGTGTTGATCTTTTAGATTATTATGGAGACCCATCAGATCCCAATTACAGAAAAAAAAAAAAAAGATACAAAGAACTCGCTCAAATTTTAGGTCCAGATAAAATGAAAACGTTCCCCGCTTGTATGCCTGATTATGAAGAGTCAATGAAATTTGTTTTTGACCTAATTGTAACTTCAGCTAGTCGCTCATACAAAGTAGCGTTAGATGAAGAAGCACAGGAGTGGGTCTACCGAGTAAAAATATTGGATAACAAGGGCCTTGTCCATACTATAGAAAAAGATCAATATAGCTTTAATAAAGGTTTGTTATCTTTTAAAGAAGGCGGTGTGAATTTAGATAATGCTGAAATAATTTATGTTGATGTGGTTGTGCCTAACCCACTAACTTTAGATAAATAACCACCACTATCTTCCAAACAAAAAACCAGGGGTTCTTTTAACCATGTACCTAAATTAAAGGCCCCTACTTTCTTATCACCAACTTGAATGTAATACTCATCTTTTACATGTACATGTCCATAAATTAACCAATCAAATGCTTTTTCTTTATAGGCTTTTTCAGCATGTATATGTAATTTTTCGCGAGTTTTTTCTGTAGTTATTGATTTTACTTCACTTGTATAGTGACGACTGCTTTCACTTGCTTTTTCACCAATTTTAACCACTAGAGATTGAGGTAAATTTTTGGCAATGAATCTCATAAAACGAGTGCGCAAAAACCAACGCAAGAAAATATATCCCCTGTCTTCAGGATCTACTTGATCACCATGCTCAGCTCTAATAACCCATTTACCAAGTTGAAAATATTCAGCCTGTTCATGAACTTTGAAGCCCAGTTCATTTTGCCAATATGATTTTAAATAAAGATCATGATTGCCTTCGAAATAATGAATTTTAGTTCCTTCCTTAGCAAGACGGATAAGTTCATCAATTATTAATTTATATTTATCCTTAAAGTATTCATGCTCACCAATCCACAAATCAAAAATATCACCCATTAAAAATAAATGAGTAGCTTTTAAATTTTGCAGCCACTGATGAAATAAAATAAAATTGGGCTCATTAACTGAGCCCAAATGAATATCTGATACAAAATATGCTTTTATTTGATCATTCAATGTTCTGTGAGTCTGAATGGGATTTCTTTCTCAAATAGGATGGAATATCCAAGCTATTATTATCAAATGGAGCTGATGGAAAATCTGGAGAAGATTCTTCATCAACATTCATTGTTAATTGTTCATTCATAGTAGGAACATGGGTTTGCTGACTCTCTCTAAATGCCCTTGCTTTAGCTAATAAAATATCACGAGGCAAAATGCTTTCTTTTTCAGCAGATTTATCTTGAACAGGCATTGGATTTGGCTTCGGAGTTTGAACTTGTACATTTGACTGATTAACTGTCTGAGCACTTACTTGTTGTTGTGGCATAGTTTGAGGCTGTAATGTAGGCGCAGTTGAAGTTACTTGCCTTTCTTCCTCTTTGACTTCTATGGGTTGTAGAGTTTCAAGCATTTCAGATTGTTGGAAGTTAAATTCTTGACTCTGTGTTTGTATAGATAATTCTTGCAAAGAATTATTTTGAGCTTGAGTGAATTGAGCTAATATATCGTTTTGTACATTACTAAGCTGAACATTGGCCATTTGTTGAAGTTTTAATAACTGATTAGTTACTAGCTTTTGATTTTCATCACCAAATCCAGTAGCTATTACTGTCACACTTACGGCATCACCCATTGATTCATCGATTACAGCTCCAAAAATAACTTCAGCATCTTCATGTGCAGCTTCTGTAATTAGAGTAGAGGCTTCATTAACTTCAATAAGTGATAAGTCGGCTCCACCTGTTACATTGACAATAATACCTGTAGCACCTTCGATTGAAATATTTTCTAGTAGAGGTGATGAAATAGCTTGCGTAGCCGCTTCAACAGCTCTATTTTCACCAGTAGCCATACCTGAACCCATAATAGCCATACCTTTTGCCGCCATCACGGTACGGATATCAGCAAAGTCCAAGTTAATAAGTCCACGAATATTAATTAAATCAGAAATACCTTTAACAGCTTGAAGCAACACGGAATCAGCTTTTTTAAAAGTTTCTAAAAGTGGTGTTCGTTCGTTGGAAATAGACAATAATTTTTGATTTGGAATAACAATTAAAGCGTCAACGTTCTCTTTTAATTCTTGAATACCTAACTCAGCATGGCGTTTTCTTTTTTTGCCTTCAAACATAAAAGGTTTTGTAACAACACCAATGGTAAGAGCTCCTAGTTCTTTTGCTATTTTAGCAACTACTGGAGCTCCTCCTGTCCCCGTTCCACCACCCATTCCGGCAGTAACAAAGACCATATCTGCACCTTCGAGCTTTTCAACAATATCATTATAAGATTCAATAGCTGCTCTTTTGCCAATTTCAGGATTTGCACCAGCGCCTAAACCTTTAGTTAATTCTTGTCCTAATTGAATTTTCGTTTCAGATTTATTGGCTCCCAAAGCTTGTCTATCTGTATTCGCAACAATAAACTCAACTCCGTTGAGTCCACCTTCAATCATAGTTTGAACGGCATTGTTTCCTCCACCACCGACTCCAACAACTTTTATATTGGCACCGATGTCTGTGTTCTCTTCCAACTCAAACATTTTCCCTCCTATGGGTCTTTCGTGTTTCACGTAAAGGCTTCCTTAGCCCTACGAAACCAGCTACTAATTTTATCACCAAAATTATCTTCATATTCTTTTTGCCGTTTTTTATCAGCAGTTTTCATTTGTTCACTACCGTACAAGATTAAACCAACAGCTGTGGCATAACTAGAACATTTAATCACATCCGTTAATCCACCCACTTTTGTTGGAACTCCTTTGCGAACAGGAACATCGAAAATAAAATCACCCATCTCTACTAAGCCTACCAGCTGACTAGATCCACCCGTCAATACAATTCCAGATCCCAGTTTTGACATGGTATCAGTATCGACAAGTTCTTTTTTAATCAAATGTAGAGTTTCTTCAGCTCTAGCTTCTAAAATTTCACATAAATTTTTGCGAGCTATAGTTCTTTTTTGCCGGCCGCCTACACCTTCAACATCTATAGTTTCTTCATCGGAAGCCATATCTGTTAAAGCACATCCAAATTTTTTCTTAATATTTTCAGCATCAATTTGAGTAGTTCTTAAGCCCATAGCTACATCATGGGTAAAATTGTTTCCACCCACTGGAATTACACCTGTATGGATAACACTACCCTGAGCAAAGCTAATAATATCACAAGTACCACCACCAATATCTACAACTGAAACGCCCAAGTCTTTTTCATCTTCACTTAATACGGCCTTTGAAGATGCTAGTTGCTCTAAAACCAAACCTAATACTTTTAGGCCCGTATTTTCAGTGCACTTGATTGCATTTTGTATGGCTGACTTAGCCCCAGTAACAATGTGAACATTTGTTTCTAATCTTACTCCGGCCATACCAATGGGATCTGAGATTCCAGTCTGGGAGTCAATTTTATAATCATTAGGAAGCACATGTAAAACTTGACGGTCATTAGGAATGGCTACTGCCTTAGCCGCTTCAATAACACGTTCAATATCTTCACGTGAAACTTCAGATTCCTTTATTGCAACCATTCCATTTGATTCAAAAGATTCCACATGTTTTCCGCCAATGCTTAACCATACATTCTCTACAGTTACACCTGACATTAGTTCAGCTTCTTCTTTTGCTTTTTTTACGGCCTGTGTGGTAGCTTCAATATTAACAACCACACCATGTTTCATGCCTGTTGTATAGGCACGTCCAACACCAATGACTTCAATATTTTCATCATCGATGGCTGCAATTACACAAGCTACTTTTGTTGTGCCAATATCTAAACCGGCAACAATTCTCTTTTTATTGATTGGCGCTTGGCTTATCATTGAATTTGCCATTCACTTCCTCTGCTGTTGAACATCTTGCTGTATATATCATATGTGATGCCAGATCTTTCGTCCTGAAAAACCTATATAATTTAGACTAAGGTGCGTTACGCAGCCTGACAACAACTTTCTTTGAGAATCTTACATCAATGACGCGACCCTTCAGTCCTTTGCTTTGCATATAAGAAAATACTTTTTTTGCCATACCAATTTTTTTCTCAAAATTATCAAAACCTAATCTTACAATTTCAGCTTCAGGGGTTAGGATTAATGAAAAACCTTGTTTCTTATCGAATAATATTTCTGATACTTTTTGAGAACTTAATGGGTTTTCTTCTTTAAGTGTCAATATTATTTCAATAGCTTTTTTTCTCTTGCTTAGGTCTTTGTAAAATACTACATCCCGCATGATAGGAGCATCTATAAACTCCCCTTTTTTAAGTTGTGGCATAAAGTCACCATCTCTTGCTATTGGTAAAATGCTACCATCTTTTGTATAAAATAAGGCTATCGGTTCATGGGCAAGAACTTTAACCTCTAATTCATTGGGAAACTTTCTTTTAATTTGTACTTTATTAACCCTTTTATCTTTTTCAACAGTTTCCATTAAATCTTTAAGGTCAATTTCCCAAACATATTTACCAATGTACGCTTTAGTATCTAAATTAATTTTACTTTTTATATCTTTGAAAATCCAATCTCGGGTGGATTCATCAACTTGACTTATCGAAATATTTTGCAATTTAAAATAGTTTTTATCACTTACAAACAATAGTAAGCCTAAAAACAAAAAGGTCGTTAAAATTAAAATGAGTCTATTTAAGTCCCTCATAATCTAATGTTGCCTCTTCCATGATTTGCCTGATGAACTCTTTAAATTCAATGCCCGCATGAGCCGCTGCTTTGGGGACCAGTGAAGTGGGTGTACAGCCTGGCAAAGTATTAACTTCCATAATATATGGGTTTTCATTCTTATCTAACATAAAATCAACTCTTGCGTAGGAACGAACCTTTAATAGTTGACAGGCCTCAATAGTTATTTCTTTCAGCCGCTCTAAAGTTCTTTTTTCTACGTTTGCAGGTAAAATGTAATTCGTTTTACCTGCTTGATACTTGTTCTCATAATTATAAAAGCCTTGTTTTGGAGCTATTTCTACGCTTTCTAAAGTTTTGCCTTTTAGAATAGGAATAGTAACTTCTTTTCCCTCAATAAATTTCTCAATTAAAATGTTATTGTCATATTGAGCAGCTAATTTCAAAGCGCTTACTAGTTCTTGCTGGTTGTTTACAATACTTACACCAATACTCGAACCTTCGCGAGAGGGTTTCACAACCACGGGAAAACTCAACTCCAGTGTAAACTTACTTATTTCTTGTTGGTGCAAATCTAATGATTGAAATTTTGCTGTTGGAATATTATTTTTTTCAAATAAATTTTTACAGTAAACTTTATCAAAGGATAAGGCCGAAGCTAACACTCCACTTCCTGTATAAGGAATCTTCAAATATTCACATAAACCTTGTAGAGTTCCATCTTCTGAATATTTTCCGTGAACAGCTAATAGTGCCAATTTAGGATTCAGTTGTTTTAACTTTACAGGTAAATCTTCATCAGCCTCGATTTGTACAAATTCTTCACCTAATTCTTCTAAAGCTTTTGCAAAGGCTTTAACTGTCACTTTGCTAACTTCAGCTTCAGCTCCTCTTCCACCATATATTAATGCCACTTTTTGCAAACTCGAGTCCTCCGTTAGCACAGCTTAACACTTTATTTAGAAATACTAAAATACAAACACATGTAAGAAATACTGAGTAAATTGTTAAAAATCTGTTTATATTTCCGTATTGCATCGCATTATTTTCGCTGTCTATCTATTTGATTTTACAACAAAACTAAAGTCCAGGTTCCAAAATGGCACCTTTCTATTGCAATTTTTATAATTTTTTACAAAAATTACAGATCATTAAGGATGAGCATTGAGGCTCATTCTACGGGGAGGGGCAATGAAGAGAGTCGGTTTAATCCTAATCAGCTTAACTTTCATAAGTTTTCAAGCGTTGGCAGAAGCAAAAAAATATATCGTTACGGTAAATTCATCGCAGATTTTTAAACAAATTCAAGCTCACAAAAAGGGATTTGATACATTCGGTACCTTCAATAATTCAAATAGTAGTTTTCACTTTCTAAGTGAAGGACCACAAAAAATAACTAAAACACTCGACAACCTTGAAATGTTAGTTATGGAGACTGAAAACCCTCAAGATATTGCAGCTTTAAAAGCTAGCGGCCTTGTAGAAGTTGAAGAAGAAATTATTTTTCCTGAACCAAAACCTGTGGCTCACTTTAATGGTGCCAATTCATATGGGAGTTATGGCGGCCCTATCGATACTCCATGGGGAATTAATGCCGTACGTGCGCCTCAAGCTTGGGTAAATTCTAGTGAAGGACAAAATGTAAGAGTTTTAGTTTTAGATACTGGAATAGATAGAGATCACCCCGCACTTAAAAGTCGTTTCGAAAAGGGTGAAAATTTCATGGAGCGTGATGACGAACCTGAATACAGTTACAAAGATATAAACGGACACGGCACTCATGTAGCTGGAACCATTGCTGCTGATGGTGTTGGCGGGGGATTAGTTGGTGTAGCTCCAAAGGCAACTCTCCTTTCAGGACGTGTTTGCGGTGGAGGATGCTCTTCTATCGCCATTATTAGCGGTGTAGATTGGGGAATCAGTGAACGAGTTGATGTCATTAATATGTCATTGGGCGGACCCTTTCCAAGTGGTGCAGCTATTAAAGCTTATAAGAGAGCAGAAGCGGCGGATATTGTAGTTGTAGCTGCCGCAGGAAATGATGGCAAAGATTCAGTTTCTTACCCCGCGGCTTATGACACGACTTACGCAGTGGGTGCGGTAGATATTCACCTAAACAAAGCAGACTTTTCGCAATGGGGAAAAGAACTTAACATCGTAGCTCCTGGAGTAGATGTTTATTCCTCCGTACCTCAAGGTTCTGGTCGTAACTCACATTTACAAGGTATTGTGGATAAAGCTGTGTCTGATTTGGATAGTGCACCAATGTCAGGATCTGGAGTAGGACAAGTCTCAGCAGAAATTATATCCGCAGGATTAGGAAAAGCCGAAGATGTAAAAGATTTAGATCTCACAGGAAAAGTTGCTTTGATCCAAAGAGGTGAAATCGCGTTCAAAGACAAAGCGGATAATGCCTTAAGCAAAGGAGCTATTGCCGTCGTCATATTTAATCACGAACCCGGTTTGTTAATGGGTACACTTGGTGATGAAATCAGTTATTCCATTCCGGTATTAGGCATGAATAAAGCTGATGGTGAGCAATTAAAAGCCGCTTTAGAAGCTGGTTCTATTGTAGAAATGAATGTGGCAGTTGATCAAACTGATTACTCATCACTACAAGGTACTTCAATGGCTTCACCACACGTAGCTGGTGTAGCTGCACTTGTAAGAGCAGCAAATCCCAATTTATCGGCAAAAGAAGTCAGAGAAATTATGTCTTCAACTGCAACTCCGCTATCTGGCCCCAACGATGAAAATCAATTGGGTGCGGGGTTAATTAATGCAGAAGCAGCTGTAGAGAAGGCGCTGCTAGAAGTCTCTTCTGACTTGTTATTAACAGGAACAAATTAATATAGTTTCCTTCAACGTCCTTTCGCAGGGGGTTCTCTTCGGAGAACCCCTTTTTTTATGCAAAAGGTGACAGGCCCTGTTTCTGTATGCACAGCAATATAATAATATTGCTGTGCATAC
>JAGRAE010000082.1 GCA_020435005.1 Bdellovibrionales bacterium | reverse complement strand
GATGCTTCTCCTTGTTGTGCAATGTCGTAGTAAACAAAGTATTTACAAGGATTTAAGAAGCATCAATGGCTATCTTCAAAAAATGTCACCTCTAAATAAATGAAGAAATACAAGCCTAACTAACCTAACTATTTAATATTGCTGGCTACCACTAAAAGTAAAAGAGCACCAGTCCATACGACAATTTTTGTCCCTTGATAAATAGTTAGACAGGACAAGGACGCTAACATCTACCCATATTAATTTAAGTACTGGCACAGAATTTGGAAATATTTTCTTGAATTGAAATTTTAATTTGTACGTATTGAGGAGTTGTACAATGAAAATGAAATTATTAATTTCACTTATTTTGATAGCTAGCACATCCTTTATTGGTTGCGGTAAAGACAGCGGTGGCGGCGGTGCTCCTGCAACAACTAGCAATAATAACAACCCCTTACCTAGCGATACTACCTTATGTGCAAATGCCAGGTATCAAAGCGGAAGATGGTTTGACTACAATGGAGTTGAACTCCCTCAATGTAGAAATATTCAAAATTATATGAATAGCAAATACTTGCAAAGTTATGACAATAATAATTGCATGTCTCGTAAGTACAATGATAAGCCTACTATTCATGTAATTTTACACGGCATTAATATGTGTGCTGCCGAAGAGTATTTTAAAGAATTTGGCAATACTAACATTCAACCACAATATGGACACACTCACTATATAGGTTACCCCCCCGCCTCTTATTATTCTTATCATAATATGGCTTACCCCAATGGCTCTTTTGGCCATGATGGTTCAAAAATTGGTGGTGGATACTGGCCAGAATTTGGTGGTGGCACATATTGCTATGGCTGGGGCTGCGACATTGGAGATGGTGAATGGAATTTTGGTGATTTTGCTGCCATCGCCCTCGGCGCTGGATTAATCTTTGCCATAGCTAATTAAAATTGTTAGACGGGATGTAATGATGTCTGCATTCATCCATTTTTTTATTTTTTTAACAATTGTCATTGGCTGTCCTATAAAGTCATGGTCAGGCCATCATGAAAAATGCGATTCTGTTATCTCCAATCATCATTCCACACAAGAGTCAGAACAAAATCTATTTAGTATTGCCTATGATTATTTAAATTCATCTCGAAAATCTACTTTTCAAACGGATGTAGAGATTGAAGAATGGGCAAAAGGTTTTTTAACTTTTCTTATCGAAAATAACATCCCTCACAGCAACTATTTTCTAATTCAGTTTTTTGGACGTCTAATGACTTTAAAAAATATTTCAAGTCCAAGTATAGAAATAATTCAAGCTTCACCTATATTATCGGCTATGTATTCATTAATAAAAAAAAGATTCCATGAACTAGAGCATAAACAAAACATAAGAGATATTATTCCATATAGTGGGGATTATAAAAGCTACTACGATGCAAATAAGGTTACAGAACCTGAAAACGACTATTGGGCTTTAAAACTCGTTATGATGATTGTTGAACCAGATCTTAGAACGAATTTTCTCAAGCAGGAGAGACTAAAAACAAAGTCATCTTTCTTTAAATTTCGCTCCTCTTTAATGGTCTTAAATCAATATCTACTCAACTCAGACGCGGCAAAAGATTATGTGCCACTAACAACTACATTGTTATTTTCAATGATTAAAAAAATACAGAAAAACATAAATACCTATGGTTTAAATTTAGAAAACTTTGAACTTCTATTACTTATTGGCGAGAAAAATGGTCAAAAATATTGGCAGGTTCAAAGAAAAGTCATTTTAATGTTAGAACCATTATTTCAAAAAAATCCAAAAATTCAAAGTCAATGGCACCCTAACCTTAGCTTTAGGTTAAAAGAAATCTTTGAGAAAATGATTGAAAGCCAGCGAAACATGGGACTATATCAGGAGTGGATACAACCTGTTACCAATGAAGATTTTCAGTTTCTAAAAAGAATGGGTGTGCTCTAATTAAAGGGTGCAGTTGTTATTCTAATTAAATGACTAAGCATGTCATTGAGCCCCTTTCATATTCAGTGACCTTATAATCACTTTTTGCTAAAAATTGAAAACATGAATACACAAAATCCAATACTAAAAAACTCACAATTCCCAAATAACGCCATTGACTTTAACAGCATCAAAGAAGAGCACTTTATACCGGCACTCGAAGAAGCTATTTCACTGGCTAAACAAAAAATTCAATCAATCAAATCACATTCACAAGTTACGTTTGAAAATTCAATAGTCGCACTTGAGGAAGCTGCAGAAGAGGTGTCTTTTGTTCATACACTTTTTCACAATTTACTGTTGGCTAATGGTAATGAGAAAATGCAAGAGCTCTCTGAAGAGCTAAACCCCATGGTTGCCATTTTTTACAATGACATTAATTTAGATGAAGAATTATTTAAAAAAGTGAAGTTCATTTATGAACAAAAAGGCAAGCTCGGTCTCAATACTGAGGAAGAAAATTTATTAATTGATACATACTTATCATTCACCCGTAATGGCGCTCTTCTCAATGAAGATGATAAAGTAAAAATTCGTAAAATTGATGAAGAATTAGCCATCCTAGGACCTCAGTTTAGTAAAAACGTGACTCAAGCTATCAATAGCTATCAGTTAAAAATAACAGAAGAGGCTGACCTAAAAGGGTTGCCTAAATCAGTAATAAATTTGGCTAAGCACGAAGCAGAAGCACGAGGTGAAAAAGACTGTTGGATTTTTACCTTACAAATGCCAAGCTACATTCCATTTGTTAATTATTGTGATAATCGAGAATTGAGAGAAGATATGGTAACGGCATATGCTGTTATGAATACTTCAGGGCCTTTTGATAATAGAAATCTTATATTAAAAACATTAAAACTCAGGGAACAAAGAGCTCAATTATTAGGCTATAAAAATCATGCTGAGTATACTCTTGAAAGAAGAATGGCGAATACCCCTGATAAAGTGATAAATTTTTTAAAAGAAATTGAAAAAGTCGCCAAGCCTGTTTGTGAAAATGAAATTAAAGAACTACAAAATTATGTCGATGAGATTGCTGGCCCTAATCCCTTACAATCCTGGGACTTTAATTACTACTCTGAAAAATATAAAAAAGAAAAATTCCATTTTGATGAAGAAGAAGTACGACCTTATTTTAAACTTGAAAATGTATTAACTGGTGTATTTGCTGTTGCTGAAAAACTTTACGGGCTAAAGTTTAAAATGAATCAAAAATACCCCGTTTACCATCAAGATGTACAAGTTTATGAAGTTACCGATGAGAATAATGAATTTGTTGGTTTATTTTATACAGATTTTTTTCCACATGCTAATAAAAAACCAGGTGCATGGATGACAGAGTTTAGAGAGCAAGGTCTTTATCGTGGAAAAGTTAACCGGCCGCATATAAGTATTGTCTGTAATTTTACTAAATATACACCAGACCATCCTTCTCTACTAAGCTTAATGGAAGTCAAAACACTTTTTCATGAATTTGGTCATGCCTTGCACGGTCTTCTTTCAAAATGTAAATACCGCAGCCATTCAGGTACACATGTTTTTTGGGATTTTGTAGAGCTTCCCTCACAAATCATGGAAAATTGGGTGGAAGAAAAAGAAACTCTTGATTTGTTCGCAAGCCACTATCAAACAGGAGAAAAGATTCCGGAAGACTTAATTCATAAAATAAAGTCTGTTTCACAATTCCAAGCTGGTTATGCAAATGTAAGACAACTTTTATTTGGAACTTTAGATATAACATACCACATGACACCGGCTGATGAAATAATAGACGTTATGGATTTTGAAGACAAAACCTTAAAAAATTTAAGAGTCTTACCTAAAGTAGAAGGCGGAAATATTTCTGTCGGCTTTGCCCATATATTTTCTGGTGGTTACTCTTCTGGATATTACAGCTATAAGTGGGCTGAAGTTTTAGATGCTGATGCTTTTGAATTGTTCAAAGAAAAAGGCATTTTTAATATAGAAACAGCAAAATCATTTAAAGAGAATATATTAGAGCGTGGAGGAACTGAGCACCCTATGAAGTTATACAAATCTTTTAGAGGCCATGAACCTGATACGCAAGCGTTACTGAGAAGGGATGGACTTTTGTGAAAGTAGTAATAATTTATCGTCCCAATAGTGATGAAGCTCTATCAAAGTCTGAAGAGCTTAAAAATTGGTTGGAAAAGAAAAATATAGATGTCTACTCACATCCTCAGCAAAAAATAAAAAATTGCAATGTTCTTGAGAATATGGCCGACGCTGATTTGGTAATCGCTTTGGGTGGCGATGGAACCTACCTTGAAGCGGTGAGACTTTGTTCAGGTAATGAAACACCTATTTTGGGTATAAATATGGGCTCACTTGGTTTTCTAACTGTATCTCCAATTGAAAATTTATATTCTATTGTAGACAAAGCTCTCGCCGATGAATTGGAAAGTCGTCCTCGTACTATGTTAATGGCTGAAGTCGGTGACCAAAAATTTACCGCTCTAAATGACATTGTGTTTGAACGAGGTGAACAAAGCCAATTGCTGTCACTTAGAGTTACAACAGGTGATCATTTAATTAGTGATTTAAAAGCTGATGGCCTCATTTTTTCTACCCCGACTGGTACTACAGCATATAACCTTGCGGCTGGTGGCCCTATTTTACATCCTGAAGTTCAAGCTTTTGTAATGACTCCCATCTGTCCACACAGTTTAACTAATCGACCAACTGTATTTGCTGACACTCAGGATGTAACTGTTGAGCTTCTCAATGACAATCAAGTAGCTCGTTTGACAATTGATGGACAAATGAAGTTAAAAGTGAACAAACAACAAAAAGTAAAAATAAAAAAGGCTCCGTACAAACATTACGTTCTTCGCAGCCCAAGCCATAATTATTTTGATTTACTTAGAAAAAAACTAAAGTTTGGGGAAAGAGCTTAGGGGAATACATGCTCAATGAAATTACTGTTAAAAACTTTGCAATTATAGATGAACTTAGAATTGAATTAGATGAAGGACTTAATATAATTTCCGGTGAAACCGGTTCTGGTAAATCAATCGTATTAAAGTCTTTATCTCTTCTTATGGGTGAAAAAGCTTCATCAGATACTGTACGCAATGGTTGTGACAATGCGGTTGTTGAAGGACTATTTGATCTCAGTCGACGTCCCGATGTACAAAAAAAATTGAGTGAATTAAGTTTAGAGGGCGACGAAGACGAACTTATTGCCCGTCGAGTAATTTCAGCCAATGGCAAGGGTAAAGTTTATGTCAATGGTCATCTGTGCAGCTTAAGTTTACTCAGAGAAATAATTTCTCCTCTAGTTGAAATTAATGGCACTGACTCCCCCCTTATAGAAATGGCAGGTCAACACGAAAGCAAAGCCCTGCTTGATAAATCTTATCATTTAGAGGTATTGGATCGCTATTGTGGTTGTTTACAAATAAGAAAAGATTTTGAAAATGATTACTTTGAATTACAACAAAAAGAAAAGGACTTATTAAAATTAAAAGAACAGTTAAACCAAAGGGAACAAAGACTTGATTTTTTAAAATTTCAACTTAGAGAGTTATCAAAAGTAAACTTATACGAAGGATATGAAAAAGACGTCGAAGAAAATTATTTTAAAGCTAAAAACTTTAATTATCTTCTTGAATATACTCAGAAAGTAGAGCAAGGCCTTTATAGTAGTGATGAAGCTGTTATAGAAAGGCTTCATAGCTGGATTCAAGAGGGCACTGAAAAATTCAAAGATGAAAAGTGGCAATCGCGATTTGAACTTTTAATTACAGCTAAGGCTCACTTAGAAGATTTTGTTTACGATTTGAGGGAGTGGCAAAGAGATCTCTCAGAAAACCCTATTGATATTGAAAAAGCGGAAGCTGAAATGTCTCAATGGCGAAAAATTCAAAAAAAATACGGACAAACGGCTCTTGAGGTTATCGAAGCTCAAAAAGAGATCAGTATAGAAGTAGACCAGTTAGAAAATTATGAAAACCAACTTACATCTATGGAAAAAGATATTGAAAATTTAACCAGTTCATTAAAAAAACAAGCTGATGAGCTTCATAAATCACGAACAAATGGAGCGCTTGTTTTAATGAAAAAAGTTAATGATGAACTCAAAGACTTAAATATGAAGGGTGTTCAGTTTGGTATTAAAGTAGAGCCTATAAATGAAATGAACAGTAAAGGTTTAACTTCCGTTGAGTTTATGATTCAAGTGAGCAAGCAAGATAAATTCAGACCTTTGCACAAAGTTGCTAGTGGCGGAGAGTTGAGTCGAATCCTTTTAGCCATGAAACGAGTAACCGGTTCCAGTGATTTACCTCGGACCTATTTATTTGACGAAGTCGATGCCGGTGTTAGCGGAGAAACGGCTGAAAAAGTAGGTAGTAAATTAAAATCTATTGCTAGTGGCCAACAAGTAGTTTGTGTGACTCATTTGCCTCAAGTGGCTGTTTTTGGTGACTCTCACTTTGTAATTCATAAATTACAAAAAGGTAAAAATGTTAGTATGGCTGTTAATAAGTTACAAAATAAAGACCGCGAGGAGGAAATCGCCCGCCTTATTTCTGGAACAAAAGTGACTTCAAGTAGCAGAGAGCATGCCAAACAACTGTTAAAAGTTCATAAGTAATTTCTGTAAGATTTTCCTATTTTATTTTTAAGTTTATTGACATACTATGGCGCGCAGAATCAAAAAGGGGTCATTATATGTCTTGGCACAGGTTAATGTTTAATTTCAGTATTTTTTTAATTGGCTTTCTGCACATCATCAACCTTGAGGCTACTTGCATTGATGCTCTAGAAGACTTTTCAACAGCTCCTCTCATGCAAGATTCGCAAGCATTAATAAGTGAAAACTTAGGATTTGAAGGGGTTGGCGACTTATTACTTTCTGCTTCACTTCCTGGCGATGTTTTAAAATATCAAGAAAAACGCAGCATCAGATTATTATCAGATAAGCAGCTTTCAAAATACAACATTACAGGCGAAAGTTTAAAAACCCTATATGGAAGTGAAGACCCAAAAGATTATTATATTTTTGCTAATTTTACTCATGGCAATGTTGCAGAAAAAATCTCTCGTTTTTGGATTGCAATAATCCCAAGAGACATTTTAGTTAACAATATCTATTTACACATTGAATGGTTTTTAGAGGGTGCTGGAGCACATTTTCAATATCGAATGAAATTAAATAAACCGATCACCTTAGTACCACAATCAGAAATTCCTCAAAAAGACTGGTACAAAAATATTATTAGAACTGAAAATTGGAAAAATGAAGATATTTTAAATATTAATAGTCCCATGCAAATAGCCGGTGATTTTGTTTATACCCTATTGGCTTTACGCACAGAAAATGGTCCTCAAAATTGGGGACCCATAGAAGGCGTAACAGGTGCCTATGCCAATGGCTATTCTTTTCAATCAACAATTCATACTGCTGAAGACCAAACAAATCGCAATTGGGTACAACAAATTGAATTGGTTCATCCCGGTCGAGAAGCCGCTCTAGCTATTCTCGATTACTCAATAAAAAACTCTCATAACAAAAAAGAAACAAATATTTACAATACCGTTTATAACAGTTGTGTCACTGCTGCTATGGAAGCCCTTTTTGCCAATGGTCAAGGATATGCTGACTTAGATATAAATATGTTTAATCCTTATAGAGTAACGGATCATTTAAAGGAATTTAACCTTATTAAAGATGAATTTACACCATCTTTAAACGATGAGTTTAATGCATCTATTAAAGAAAATGACATCAATCAAAAAGTGAAGCAAAAAGTTGATTCTTTTCTACCAATTATTCAAACATATGGTTTTGATTTAGTCGTTCGTCATGTCACATCATATATAGTAATCCACCGTTGGTCATACCAAGAAATTTTGATTTTATTCCATGCATTCCAAAATATACCTGCCGGCTCAGATTTTAGCCAAGCTAGCTACTCTTTGTCACAGTCATTAGCCCAATCAGATCTTTCACCGGCCCGTATCGAAGAAATAAAAGACTTGGGTGAACAAGTTTTTAAATTTATAATCTCTAGATTAGGTTCATTTGATCCTGAGTTAGCTCAGATTATTTTAAACTTAAATCAACAAGACTAAAGAGGACGAGTTCATGAATTTGCTAAAGTTAGTTTTATTTTTTGCTTTAAGCTTGTTTTTTATTAATTGTTCATCTGACAAAGAAGAGACTGCAACTGACAAAGAAGAATCAGCAACTCCTAGTTTTACAAGTCTTTACAACAATGTTTTTGGTACAACAAATTGTGCTTCCTGCCACCAACCCGGTGGACAGGCTTTTGATACGGATGGCGTTGAATTAGATTTTTCTACACAGGCCAATGCTTATAACACTCTCACTTCTAAAAATGTTACTGGAGCAACGAGTATTGGAACTTGCAATGGTGTGGCGATTGTTGCGAGTGCAGCAACAAATTCTTATTTAGCTGCCGTCTTGTACGACGATTATGCCACTTCCAGCTTTGGTGGTGTTGCTAGTTGCACACCTTATTCTGCTCATCGCCAGGATGCGAATTTATCAAGCCTAGCCAGCCAATACAAATCAACTTTAATTGACTGGATCAATGCGGGCGCTCCTAATAATTAATTAGGCTCACTAAAATCTTAAATAGTTCCTCTGACTGTAGACTCAAATTGTATAATGTGAATGTACATTGTATAAAAAGCTTATGTTGATTAATAAAAATAACCTTTATGCAAGTTTATCAATACTGCTATCTTTGTTTTTTTACTTTTCAATATTAGATCACCTGCCAAATAGTCAAAAGGCAGCCATTAGCACCTTAGTATTAGCAATATGCTTTTGGGTGTTAGAAATTGTCCCCCTCTACGTCACTGGCTTTATTGCCTCTTTTTTACTGATGTTGAGTGGTGAGTTTAGTGGCCAAGATATTTTTTATCCTTATTTTGACCCTGTCATTGTTTTATTTTTAGGGGGGTTTGTTTTAGCTTTAGGCATGCAAAACCAATCTTTAGATAAAAGAATGGCCAATTTTATTATACACCGATCGGGCTCAAAGCCCTCTCATTTTTTATTGGTACTGATGCTAGTCACTGCTTTTCTTTCTATGTGGATGTCTAACACAGCTGCTACAGCCATAATGATACCCATCGCTTTAAGCTTGCTAAAACAAAGTGGTTACGACGCCAGTAAAGATAACTTTTGTAAACTCACAGTTCTTGCCGTGGCCTATTCAGCTACCTTAGGAGGTATAGGTACTCTTATAGGTAGCCCGCCCAACGCTATCGCTGCTAAGTACATGCTAGATGCTGGAATGGAATTAAGCTTTATAGATTGGATACTTAAGTCTCTTCCTTTTGTTGCGCTTGCACTAATTGTGACCTGGAGAATTTTACTTTATAAAGCCAAAGATCTTAAAGAGGCTATTGAATTAAATCCAGAACAATACAGCACCTTTACCAAAGAACAAAAAGTTGTAATTATTGTGTTTGTTTTAACGGTTGCATTGTGGCTCACCACTAAATTAACGGGGTTTTCATCATCCATGATTGCTTTGCTACCCGTTATTCTTTTTTCTTTTACAGGAATAATTAACGAAACTGATATACAAAAAATTTCTTGGAGCACTCTTTTACTGTTTGGTGGCGGACTTAGTTTAGGTAGCGCAATGATTCAATCAGGTGCTGACAAAACCATAGTTAATGCCAGTATTGAATTTTGGCACAATTTACCCTTACTAGCTTTTAACATAGCATTGGTATTCTTTTCCGTACTTGTAACTATGATAGCTAGTAATACAGCATCTGCTGCCATACTTATTCCAATGTTGTTGCCACTTACCAGCCAACTTCCAGTGAGTTCCTTTAATTTAGTTTATCTTATTGCAGTGGGTGTTTCGTTAGATTTTATGATGCCAATGGGAACTCCACCCAGTGCCATTGCTTATTCAACAGGTATAGTTAGAGTCAAAGAAATGGTAAAAATAGGCTTTATAATTAATCTGACAACAGGATTATTGTTGAGTCTTTATGTCTATCTTTTTTAATAAAATCAGTTTTTTACTAAATTAAACCTATGAGGTTTAACTTAAAGGATATAAAGAAAACATAATTAACCGACCAAAAATGTCACTTTTTTACTCTCATTCTCTAAAACAATGAATAAAATTCGAATATTTAGACTCTTGTTTGTCATGTGATTTGCAGATGATTTATGAGTTATTTGAAGACTAAAAGGAGAGACCTAATGCGGTTCTATGATTCACTTAAATGCACATGTTTAACAGTTTTAACTATCGTCAGTTTGTCAAACTCTGTACAGGCCGATATCAAGGAAAAGGCCGAAAAGGCCGTGGCAGATTTGAAGGTTAATTTTGACCTCAGCCCAGTGGACTTAGATTTAGGCAATGTTCTAAACATAAAGGGTAATTATGAGTTTGAAGTGGATAAACAAGATTCGACTCTAAAGACTTATCCTCGATCTGATATGTGGACTTTAAGAGAAAACCTTGGTCCCAGTTTTAACTTTGATGAAGGTTTGAGTTTAGGTTTTGGTATTGCAAAAGGTACTGAAGTTGAATTCATCAGACAATTTCCTACTAAAAAAGAAGCTCTTAAAGCTATCCCTTATTCTTTAAACCGCATCCCCTTAAATGCTGAAATTGTTAGAGATAAGCTTGAAAGTAATGACTTTGTAAGATTCTCAGCGGATCTCACTATAAGAGCTTCAGCTGGTGTTGCTAAAAGCTTTGGCATTTTAAATTTGAGCGCTAATGGTTATTACTTAATTAGAGGTACATTTCAAATTCATGTTTATAAACTCCCCAATGGAAAAGTTTTATTAAGAGCTTTTGCTGAAAAACGAAGAACACAAGGAGCTGGTTTAACCGCTAAAATTAAGCCAACGCTAGAGGTGTTTTCAATAGACAAAGCTAATGATTTAGCTGAAGGGGTATTAAAGGCAACTCCCATAAAATTTAGCCTAGCCAAATATAAAGGCCAATTATTTATGGTTGAGTACTTGTTTGATATAGAAAACAAAGCCGGTTTTGAAGCCTACGACCAACTTTTAAGTGCTACAAGAACAAATCTTAGAGACTATAAGATTGTTCTCAAGGACGGGGAAGAACTTAGAAGTAATTTGATTGCAAACCTAGATGCTATAGAAGAAGAAATTTCTAGAGAAAATAGTTTAGAAGAAAACCAGAGAGCTGTTATGCGTCTGACTCGTGCCCAAAGTGATTTTATGGGTAAAGTAGTAAATACTGAGTTTAAAATGTACATTGCTCAGTGGAAAAGGAATAAAAATTTTAACTCCCAAAAAATAACCTTTGTTGATAAAAATAATAAATCTCATCATTATGTTTTCGCAACTTACTTAGATCTTAAGTCAAAAGGTATCGACTTAGGATTTGCGGAGCTAGAACTTGAACGTCCACGATATGCTGATGCTTTACTTAAATTAGATGATAAGGGTGATGAAGTTGTTGAACTTCTTCATTTGGGTTTTAGTTTTGAACGACATGAACGCACTCAAACTCAAAGAGAAATCGATCAATTTAAAAATAGACTTAAAGGAACTCTAACAGGTGGACTTTATAATAAAATTGATCTTGGATCGTGGAAAAATAGCAAGTTTTTTAGAAGTGGCGGAGTTAACGTTTCAGCTTCTCTAGTAGTTTCTGGCGATGCTTTAGATTTATTAAAGAGAGATGTTACCAATTTGGAACTTCTTAAAAAAGCTATTGAAAAACATGTGCAAAATATTTCAGAATTTAGAACTTTAACTGGTGGAGTTACCACTCGCTTTTCAGACGACCAATACCCTTTAGATACAACAACAGAAATGTTTTTTGCTGATATAAATGAAATTTCTAATTCTCTTTACTCTAGTTTTACAGGACTTAGTCTCAATCAAATTCCAATTTCAAACAAACAACGCTGGGAGCAATTTTTATCTTTATTATCCAATCAATTATTCAAACAAATTGGACCTGGTTTAATTATGAGATTACTCGAAGAGCCACAATTAAATCATATGGGCGCTACAACAGAAGAGTTAGAAAAACTGGTATCTATTAAATTAAATATGGAAGCTCCGGGTGAAGATAAAATCATAGTTAATATTGGTAGAGAACGAAGCTCAATACTTGGTGAGCAATATGAGCAATTGAGAACTATTCGCAATATCTTATCCACCCAATCATTCAATAAGCGTTTTTTATCAGAATGATTTCCCGTCAACTGTAAAGATTACCCGAAATTACGCGGGTAATCGCAAAAAAAGAACCTGGAACCTATTTGAGAAGTCGTAATAATAGACGTTTAACAGATGGGTTTTCAGTATCTAATTTTTTTATTTCACTGATGGCCCCACTAAGATATCCGTTAAATTCTTTTGTATTTTCTGTGAAATTCGTTGCTAATGCTAAATCCGACCACGAAACCAAGGCATTGTGTAAATCTGTATTAAATGCCAAAGTATTTTCCTCTATGTATTCTCGTAAATTTGCAAAGCTCAGTTTTAAATATTTATGTGATTTTACAATATCATTATTAATATAATGTTTATGCGCAATATTTAATTGGGTTTTAATTATCGAAGCCTGCCACTTAGACTTAATCATGGCTAAATCTGATAAGCTATTAGAGATCTGGTTTAAGGTATTTAAATAATTATTTAGAGCTGTGATCGCCTCTTTACCCTCCAACAACTGGGCCATATAACCTTGGGCTAACATTTTTAATCGTTGTGGGTTCTGTTCAATTTTACGTTCACCACCAACTGTTAGAGTTTTTAGAGTTTCTACCTTAGCGAGCACTTTTTTAAAACTGTTAAGAGCCCTGGTTTTCAACAGATTGTTCCTAGTTTTCTTATCCGTGAACATTTTAAATTGAGCATAACCTAATCCCAATTCGCTCTTAGCTATATTCCAAAGATCATCTTTTCCAGCTATATTCAAATAAGCCAGAAAATTAATTTCAGCAGATTTATAATCTCCGTTTGATAATTGATAAAAAGCTAATTTTTGCAAGAGTACAGCATCTCTATCTTTAAAGTTTTTCACATTCTTTAATAGACGTTGAATACTACTAATTGCTACCTCATAATCGGAAAGATAATAACTAGCTTTGGCATAAAACCAGTAGTGTGAAAACATCTGATCATTATCTACAAAACCCAGCTTTTCTCTCATTTCAAAAAATCTTTTAGCCATACCCCAATTACTAATATGTAAATGAAGGAATGATAAGTTTGAGAGTGCAGATGCTCTTACTCTTTTGTTATAACGGCCTAAATCATATGCCAACATAAGATGCTTATGTGCTAAACTCGACATTTCTTGTGAAAATTCATATCTATCTATACTTAACTCTGTTAGCTTTAAATAACTAAATCCGAGTAGTAATTGATATACAGGTGTCTGAAAAAAAGTGGATGCATCCTTGAGTTTTTTTAAGACATCTTCAAACAATTTTACTTGTTCAACCTTTTTACGCTCTATATTGATAGATTTATTATTTATTTCAGAAAGAAACTGACTCAGCTCTAAAATTGAATTTACATAGTGTATACTCTCGTTAATAACTTTTCTTTGGTACATACTCTCATATGTTTTATTTAAATCTTGTCCTTTATTATTAAAAAAAGATGATTTGATATAACCAAAATGTGACTCCAAATCATCTGTGAAACCAACAGCACCAAAGAAGTTATTTGCAGCGTAATTGTAGTTTTTATCTGAAAAATTCATATACGCTCTGGCAAAAACTTTATCTATATAAATATCTCGGGCATAGGCAAATTCAGTGTCACTTTTGTCAGTATATTTAAGCCATGTTGTTGCCACATATGTTAAGTATTGAACTTCATCGGCTTCAATAAAATTTTCAAGCACTCTTACATATATTGATTTTCTCAGAAAATATTCGGATCTAGTTTCGCTCATTATTTTATCTAGAACTTGATAATATTTAGATTTACTTTTTTTATCTTGTTCTACAATTATTTTTAAAGAAGACCACTCCGCCTTAAATATTTGAGCTAATTGTATTTTATTTTTAAATGTTGCCATTTGCTTTTCCAGCAAAATAATCCTAGATTTCTTATCTTTTAATGTTTGTAATTTGCTTAGGTATACAAATGCATAGAACAGCTGTGACTCTTGGGGAATTTTATCTGAATTTAACAATGGCTTATAATAGCGAAAAACATTGTCAGCATTTATTATTTTCTTGGATTCCAAGCCGTTTAAAACTAAAGAATATAAAATATGATTCACGCCTGAAAGTTCTAGATCTGAAATTGACTTAATTAACTTGAGAGATTGAACATATCTTTCAATATATGAATACAGTATGGCCTGAACAAGTTTACTGGTTGCAGAGTTTTTAT